>JASHOP010000001.1 GCA_030041075.1 Thermoplasmata archaeon
AGGGGCGCGCCCGGCTCCCCGACCGCGGTCGCCGCCGCGGGGTTGCCCCCGCCCCGGCCCCCGAACGCGCCCTTCGCGGCGTCGACGACGACCGCCGCCGAGATCCCCGGCGCGGTCGACCCGACGAACAGCACCCCGCGGCCGTCGCGCTCGCCGACGAGGACCGCCACCCGTCCGGGGGCCCGGCCGAGGAGCCGGGAGACCTCCATCAGCTGCGCCCGGTCGAGGTCGAGCCGGGCCGACACGACGGTCGTGCCGCCGACCGACTCGGTCCGGCGGGGGTCCGCGAGCAGGCCGTCCGCGATCGCGGCCAGGTCCCCCTTCTCCCGGTCGCGGGCCGCGTGGCGGGACGCCTCCACCTCGGCAAGCAGCCGGTCGATCCCTCCGGGCAGGCGGTCGACGGGCACGCCGAGCCGGTGGGCCGCCTCCGCGAGGATCGCCTCGTGCTCCTCGCGGATGTCGAGCGCCCGCTCCCCGCTGGCGTAGGTGAGCCGGACGACCCCGTCCTGGATCCGGTCGACCCCGAGGATCGCGATCGCCCCGACCTCGCTCGTGTGCGTGCAGTGGGTCCCCCCGCACGCCTCGACGTCGAACCCCTCGATCTCGACGATCCGGAGCTCCCGGCCCGGCACGGCCCCCCCCTGGTAGAGGGTGAACCCGAACCGTCGCTCGGCCTCGGTGCGGCTCTCGAAGTAGCTCTTCACCGGCCGGTCCTCCCGCACGATCTCGTTCGCGCGCCGGTCGACGCGTCGGAGCTCCTCTTTCGTGAGGGGCTTATAGTGCGTCACGTCGATCCGGGCCGACTCGGGCGCCTTGTAGGCGCCCGCCTGCCAGACGTGGGGCCCGAGGACCTCCCGCAGCGCCCCGTTCAGAAGGTGCGTGGCGGTGTGGTGCTGCATGAGCTGGGTCCGGCGCTTCGGATCGATCCGGCCGCGGACCCGCTCGCCGGGGCGGAACGGGGCGTCGCGATCGAGGCGGTGGAGGACCCACGGCCCGGAGCGCGCCACGTCGACCACCTCGATCTCCCCGAGATGCCCTCGGTCGGCGACCTGGCCCCCTCCGGTCGGATAGAAGTAGGTCCGGTCGAGAACGACCCACGCCCCCGTGGCGTGGACGACGTGCGCCTCGAACGCCAGCGTGTGCGGGTCGAGGTAGTAGAGCACCTCGCTCGCCGGCACCGCCCCCGGGACCTCGGGCAGCCCCTCCGTCCGGTCCACGTAGTCGGTCGTCGGGCGCTCGGACTCGTGGCGCGCGGCCACCCGGGCGTAGAAGTCGTCCGGGATCGCCGGCGGCTGCTCGAGCTCCTCGACCGCGAGGTCCGGCGGGACCCCGAGCGAGTCGTACCACTCGAGCAGCTGCTCGCTGCCGATCCGCCCTCCCTCGCCCCGTACCCGCTCCTCCTGGCGGCGGATCGTCTGGCGGGCGCGCGCGATCGCCTCCGCGTAGCGCTCGATCTCCGCCTCGACGACCCGGCGAAGGTCGTCGCGGTGCTCGCCGACCTCGGGGAAGTCCCGGGCGATCTCCCGACCCGTGCGGTCCAGGACCGCGAGGAGGTCGGGAGCGTCGGTCCCCTTCGACAGGATCCGGAGCGACCGGCGGATCAGGAGGCGGGCGAAGTAGCCTTCCTTGCCGTTCGACGGAACGACGCCGTCCGTGAGCATGAAGTTCAGCGCGCGCGCGTGGTCGATCAGGATCGCGGTCTCGCGGGGCGGGAACGTCCGGCGGACCTCGTCGTACTCGGACCCGAACACCGCCTCGTAGGCGGTCCGGGTCCCCTGGCTCGCCCAGGCGAGCCGCTCGAGCCCGTAGCCGGTATCGACCACCGTGAGGGGCATCGGTCGCATCCCGGTCCCGTCCCGAACGTACTCCATGAACACGAGCGTCGCGAGCTCGAGGCCCGACGCGCCGACGCTGAGCGAGGGCCCGAGGTTGCCTCCGCCCTCCCAGACCTCCTCCTTGTACGTCAGCGACCGGGGGTCGGCTCCGAGCTCCCCCGTCAGGAACTCGTGGCCGAGCTCGACGGTCCGCTCCTTGAAGTACACCTCGTGATCGGGCCGGTTGAACGCGTGGTGGGCCATCATCTCGAACAGCGTCATGTGCCGGCCGCTCCGGCCGACCTCCTCGAGGTCGATGAACCTCAGGACCGGCTGCGAGATCGCGAGCGGGTTCGCGGGCGGCGGGATCGCGCCGCTCGTCACCCACGGCTGGAAGTCGTAGATCGACGCCTGGGTGAAGAAGACGTCGTTCCGCCACCGGGCCACGGTCGGGTAGCGGCGGAGCCGCGCGTGGCCGCGCGCCTCGAAGAACCCGAGGAACGCCTCGCGCATCGCGCGCGCCGCGTACGGCCGCGCGAACAACGGATGGCCGACGAACCCGTATTCGCGGCACGGGGCCTCCTGGCACCGGTCGTGATCGCCCAGCGTCCAGAACGCCGACCGGCAGACGGCGCAGACGCGACGGTGGAACCCTTCCCGGTGGAAGAACGCGAGATCGTACTCCGAGGGTTCCATCGGCGGTCGCCGACCTCCCTCGCCACTTAAACCGTTTGGGAAATGGCGGTCTCCGCGGCCGCGCACGACGCGGCCCGAACGGAACGGACGGTCGCGTCGGTGGCGAACTCAACCCCAGTCCCCGGGCCGGAGCTCTCCCCGGCGAGCCGGACGCGCGCCACCGGCGTGCTGATCGCCGCGCGGGCCGGCTACGCGTACAACTGGTTCGACATCGGCCCCGCGCTCCCCCGGATCGGGGCCGCCTTCGGGGTCGGCCCGCTCGACTGGGGGATCCTGATCGCCGTGTTCCTCGTCGGGGCGGGCACGTTCCAGGTGCCGGCGGGGTTCCTGGCCCGCCGGTACGGCGCGCGGGCCGTGTCGGTCGCGGGGATCGCCATCCTGGCCGGGGCAGCCCTGGGGAGCGCGGCCGCGCCGTCGTTCGGGTGGCTGGTCGCCGCGCGCCTGGTCGCGGGGATCGGGGCGGCGCTGTTCTTCTCGCCGGCGATCGGCCTGGTCGCCTCGCTGTTCCCCGCCGGCCGCCGGGGCGTGCCCGTGGGCGGGTTCTCCTCCGCGTTCAGCGCCGGGGCCGCGGCGGGCGTGTTCGCCACCGCCCTCCTGGTGCCGATCGTCGACTGGAGGGCCGCGCTGGCGCTGGGCGGAGCGGGGCTCGGCGTCCTCGCCGTGCTGGTCGCGCTCGCTCTCCCCCGGTCCACCGGCGCGCCCGCGCCCCGGGTCCGGGCGGAGGGGAGCCCGATCCCCCCGGCGCTCCGGTTCCGGGGGGTCTGGGCGGTCGGGGTCGCATTCGTCGGGTTCGAAGGCGCGACGTTCGCCACCGGCCAGTTCATCGTTCCGTTCGGGGAGGCGATCCGCGGCTGGTCCGCGGCGATCGCGGGCACGGTCGGCCTCCTGTTCGTCCTCCCGAGCATCGTCGGCGGCCCGATCGGGGGGTCGGTCGCCGAGCGCCGTCCGGACCATCGGACCCAGCTCGCGGTGGTGACGGTCGGCGGGGCGGCGGCGCTCGCCCTCGTGCCGTACGCCGGACTGGGGGCGGCGCTCGCCCTCGGCTCGATCTTCTCGTTCGCCTACGGCTTCGTCTACGCGGTGATGTACGTGCTCCCCCACTTCTGGCCCCGGGTCCCCCCCGAGGAGATCCCGCTCGCGATCGGCCTGTTCAACGCGATCCAGCTCGCGGGCGGCGCGCTCGTCTCGTTCGGGTTCGGATGGCTCGTCGCGGCGCGGTCGTACGCGTTCGCGTGGGAGGTCGTCGCCGCGATCCAGGCCGGGACCCTCCTCGCGCTGGTCGCGCTCCCGCCGACGTTGGCCGTCGGTCGTCCCGGCGGGGGGGAGCCCGGCCGGCCCGCAGCGCCCGCCCCGTGACGCACAGCCGCTCGATCGGGCACGCCGCGCACCGCGGGTGGCGCGGGCGGCACAGGTTCTGCCCGTGCTGGACGAGCAGCGGGTTCAGCGGGATCCAGTAGCGCGGGTCGACCACCGCGCGCAGCCGCGCCTCGGTCTCCTCGGGGGTCCGGGTCCGCACGACGCCGAGGCGGTTCGCGATCCGGTGTACGTGGGTGTCGACGGGGATCGCGGGGATCCCGTAGCCGAAAACGAGGACGCAGTTGGCGGTCTTCGGGCCGACGCCGGGCAGGCTCGTGAGCTCGGCGAGCGTCCGGGGCACCACGCCGCCGAACCTCGCGAGGATCGCCTCGGCGCAGTCGCGGACCGTCCGGGACTTCGTCCGGTAGAAACCGACCGGCCGGATCAGCGTCCGGATCTCGGCCGGGCGGGCCGCCGCGAGCGACCGGGCGTCGGGGAACCGGGCGAACAGCGCCGCGGAGGCGATGTCGGTCTTCTCGTCGCGCGTGCGCTGCGAGAGGATCGTCCCGACGAGGACCTGGAACGGGTCGACGGCGTGGTCGCGCAGGTACGGGACGCGCCAGTCGCCCGTCCGGTAGAACGCCGACAGGCGGTCGAGGATCCGCTCCCAGTCGGGCGAGGCGCGGCGCGGGGCGGTCATCCGGAGCTCGCGGGGTCCGGTCGGCCTTCCGACGGCGCGGCCGGCAGGGCGGGCGGCGGGCCGGTCCCCGGGTCCGAGAGGTCCGGCTCGTCGTGCGGACCCTCGCCCCGCAGGAGCTCGCCGACCAGGTAGTCGCTCCCCGCGACGAGCGTGAGTCCGTCCGGGCCGGTGGCGGCGCGGGCCACGCGCAGGCCGTCGGCAGCGCTGGGCGCGAGGACGATCCGGGGGAACCGGCCGAACGCCACGACGCCCAGCTCCGGCGGGGGGACGCCCCGGTCCGACCGGATCGGAACGAGGACGAGCGTCTTCGCGAGCGGCTCCAGGGCCTCGAGGATCCCCGCCGCCAGCTTCCCGCGGAGGCACCCGAAGACGATCGCGCTCTGGCCCGGGTCCGCGAGCGGCGAGATCTCCGCGATCCCCCGGGCCAGGGCGCGCGCGCTCTCGGGCGTGTGCGCGACGTCGTAGAACAGCTCGGGGTGGGAGGCGACGCGCTCGAGCCGGCCGGGCCAGCGCACCCGGGCGAGCGCGGCGCGGACCCGGGCGGGGTCGGGCTCCCGGCCGATCGCGCGGAGGAAGCGGACGCTGGCGGCGACGGCGAGCGACGCGTTGCCGGCCTGGAACCCCCCGAGGAGGGGGATCCGCACGTCCTCGACCGCGAGGCCGGGGAGGCGCACGGTGAGCTGCTGGCCCCGGGGGGAGAGCGTCCTTCCGTCGAAGCGGACCTCCCGGTCGAGCCACCACAGCGGCACGCCGCGCGCGTCCGCCTCGTGCCGCACGGTGCCGGCCGCCTCCGGGGGGAGCGATCCGACGATCCCGACGGTCCCCGGGCCGAGGATCCCGGCCTTCTCGTGGGCGATCGACGCGAGCGTCGGTCCGAGGACGTCCGTGTGCTCGAGCTCGAGGGTCGTGATCACCCCGACCCGCGAGTCGAGGACGTTCGTCGCGTCGAGCCGCCCGCCGATCCCGACCTCCACGACCGCCGCCTTCGCCCCCCGGGCCGCGAACCAGTCGAGCGCGAGCGCGGTCGTGACCTCAAAGAACGTCGGGGCCCGGTCGATCGCCCCGGCCCGCTCGAGCCGGTCGGCGGCGCGCTCGACGCGCTCGATCCCCGCGACCACGCTCGCGGGGTCGATCTCCGTCCCGTCGAGGCGGATCCGCTCGCGGTAGCTCACGAGGTGGGGGGAGGTGTACAGCCCGGTCGGGAGACCGTGCTCCGACAGGATCGCGGCGGCCATCACGGCCACCGAGCCTTTCCCCTTGCTGCCGGTGACGTGGATCGCCGGGAACGATCGCTCGGGATGGTCGAGGGCCCCGAGCAGCGCCCGGATCACGTCGAGCCCCGGCCGCATCCCGAAGCGGCGGCGGCGGAACAGCCGCTCGAGGGTCGCCCGGTACTCGGGCCCCGCCGGGGCCCGCGCGGGAGACGTCTTCGACCTCGTCGTCGGGAAGGCGGCCACGCCCCTCAGTACGTCGAGCGCTCGCGGAACGATCCGTAGACCTCTTGCAGCGCGCGGACGATCTCGCCGAGGGTCGCCCTCGCCTTCAGCGCGTCCAGGACCGCCGGCATCGTGTTCCGGTCCTCGGTCTCGGCGACCCGGCGGAGCCGCCCGAGCGCGGTGGCGTGCCGGCGCGGGTCGCGCCGGGCCCGCATCGCCCGGAGCCGCCGGCTCTGGAGCCGGCGCGCGGCCTCCCCGACCTTGAGCCGTGGGACGCGGAGCGGCTCGTCGACCGTGTAGGCGTTGACCCCGACGACCTTGGCCTCCCCGGACTCGACCGCCCGCTGGTACCGGAACGACGCCTCCTGGATCTCGCGCTGGAAGAACCCGCGCTCGATCCCCGCAACGACCCCGCCGAGGGCGTCGATCCGGTCGAAGTAGCGGCGGACGTCGGCCTCGATCCGGTCGGTGAGCCACTCGACGTAGTAGCTCCCCCCGAACGGGTCGACGGTCTCTCCCACGCCGGTCTCGGAGGCGAGGATCTGCTGGGTCCTCAGGGCGATCCGGACCGCGTCCTCGCTCGGGAGCTGGATCGCCTCGTCGTACGAGTTCGTGTGGAGCGACTGGGTCCCGCCGAGGACCGCCGCCAGCGCCTGGACCGTCGTGCGCACGATGTTCACCTCGGGCTGCTGCGCCGTGCACGAGCAGCCGGCCGTCTGGGTGTGGAACCGGAGCCAGAGCGAGCGCTCCTTCTTCGCGCCGAACTCGTCGCGCATCACCGAGGCCCAGATCCGGCGGGCCGCGCGGAACTTCGCGATCTCCTCGAAGAAGTCGTTGTGCGCGTTGAAGAAGAACGAGAGCCGGGGGGCGAACTCGTCCACGGGGAGGCCCCGGGCGATCGCCTCCCGAACGTACGTCCTCCCGTCCGCGAGCGTGAACGCGAGCTCCTGGACCGCGGTCGATCCCGCCTCGCGGATGTGGTAGCCCGAGATCGATACCGGGTTCCAGCGCCCGACGTGGCGGGTCGCGTACTCGATCGTGTCGACGACGAGGCGGAGCGCGGGGCGCGGCGGATAGAGGAACTCCTTCTGCGCGATGTACTCCTTCAGGATGTCGTTCTGCGTCGTTCCGCCGAGCCTTCCGGCCGGGACGCGGTGGGCCGCCCCGGTCAGGAGGTACATCCCCCAGACGATGTTCGCGGGGGCGTTGATCGTCATGCTCGTCGTGACGTCGCCGAGCGGGATCCCCTCGAGGAGCCGCCGCATGTCGTCGAGCGAGCTCACGTTGACGCCGCACTTCCCGACCTCCCCGACCGACTCGGGATCGTCGGCATCGAGGCCGTAGAGCGTGGGGTCGTCGAACGCGATCGACAGCCCGGACTCGCCGTGGGCGAGGAGGTACCGGAAGCGGCGGTTCGTGTCCTCGGGCGTTCCGAACCCCGAGAACATGCGCATCGACCAGACCCGGCCGCGGTACATCGTCGGGTGGATCCCGCGCGTGTACGGCGGCTGGCCGGGATAGCCGATCCGGTCGAACGACGAGCGGACGGAGCGCGGCGTGTAGACCCGCTCGACGGGGATCCCGCCGAGGGTCTCGAACCGCGGCCTGCGCTCGGGGCTCTTCTCGAGCGCGGGGCGGAGGGTCTCCTCCCGCCACCGCTCGTCCGCCGCGCGGACCGCGTCGTGGGACCGGTCGGGCCGGTCCGAGGACGGACCGGGCGGCGTCGTCGCCCGGGCAGCCGACATCGACCGGAGAAGGGCGGGCCCGACTATTAGGTACCGGGGAGCCGGGGTACCCGCATCCCGACCAGGTCGCCCCGCCCGCGACGCGCGACGTTCGCCCCGAGGGACCGCGCGAACCGGGGGAACGCCTCGCCGGTCCAGGAGGTGTTGTCGGCGAGCACGATCGATCCCTCGCGGAGCCGGGGCCGGATCGTCTCGAGCTCGAACGTGAGGTGGGTCGGCGTGTGGAGGTCGTCGTGGAGGAACAGGTCGACGGAGTCGAGCTCGGCCGCGAGCCCGGGCAGGAGGCGCTGGCTCGGACCGATCCTCAGGTCCCACGAGCCCCGCAGCCGTTCGGGGACGGCCCACCCGGTCGCGAGCCCGGGGGGGATCGCGACCGTCGACTCGCTCCGACCGAGCGCGGCCGCGCGCTGGGGGGTGGGGAGGTCGATCGAGTGGAGGCGGCCGACCCGGTTCCGGGCGAGCGCGGCCAGGAAGTGGGCGGACGAGACGCCGCTGCTCACCCCGGCCTCGACGACGTTCCGGGGCTTGAGGAGGCGCGTCATCGCGTAGAGCTCGAACGGGGCCCGGATCTGAGCGTAGCTCGTCCGGCCGGCGGCGAGGTGGCGGTGCCGGATCTCCTCCTCGAGCGGGAGGAGGTCCTCGAGCTCCTCGAGCACGGTGCCGATCGCCCGGCGGTGGGCGCCGGTGAGCTCGCTCAGCCAGCCGAGGTTCGGCGTCGCCCGCCGGTCCCCCAGGGCGCGGCGCGCCCGGGCGACGGCGGCGACCGACTCGGGGGAGAACGACGCGAGCCGTAAGGTCCTCGATCGACGCCTCATGCGGCGGAACCGGGGCGCCCGAGCTGGGTTTTCCTCAAGAGGTGAGCGCTCGACACGTTGAGCCGGGACGTCGAGCCGGCGAGCACCCGCTCGGTGCGGTCGAGCTCGATCCGCGCCGAGAAGAACGGCGCGTCCACCACGAGCGTCTCGTACTCGCCGCCCTCCCCGGCGACGTGGAGGCCGGCGACCGCTCGCCCGCGCCGTTCGAGGTCGGCGAGCGCGGGCCCGTCGAGCCGGGTCCCGAGCAGCTCCGGCGTCAGGCCGTCCGCGGCCAGGTGGACGAACCGTATGTCGAGCCCCGCGTCGATCTCCGCCCGGACCACGCGGGAAGGGTCCTTGCGCCACAGCGGCGCGTAGACGCGCCGGCCGAGCCGGTCGCCGATCCGGACCAGCCGCGACCACTGGAACGACGAGGCGATCGCGCCCACGACGACCGGGCCCCGACCGCCCCGAAGCTCGGCGGCGAGGGCGGCGAGCTCGGCGGCCGGATCGCCCGGAGGGACCCGGACCTCGCGGTGGCCCTTCCCCCACGCCTCGGCCTGGAGCGCGACGAGGTCGAGGTTCGGTGTGTGGAACATCATCGAGTCCGGGTCCGACGGTCGGACGGTCAGCAGCTCATCGACCGGCCATCCCTGGGTGTCGGCGAGGTACGCCGCGTAGATCGAGTCCTTGCCGCCGGAGACGAGCGCGGTCGTCGGCATCGGCGACCTACGGAAGCGCGAGCCCGCCCCGCCAGCGCGGGTAGAGCCGGGCAAGGTCGATCGAGGCGGCCGCCGCGCCGTGCCACCGGACGACCCCGGGGCCGTCCGTGACCGCGCCCAGCTCGACGCAGGGCACCCCGCGCATCGCCGCCCGGAACGGTCGGGCGCGCGCGGTCGGTACCTCCACGACGAACCGCGACCCTCCCTCCGCGGCGAGCGCGAGCCCGGGGCCGCCGAGGCCGGTCGCGTCGAGGTCCACGTCGAACCCGAGCCCGCCGCCGAACGCCATCTCGGCGAGGGCGACCGCGAGCCCTCCGTCCGCGATGTCGTGCGCCGCCGTGACCTGGCGCCGGCCGATCGCCGCGAGGAGCCGGTCGCCGAGCCGGCGCAGCGCCCCGGGGGCGGGCGCCGGGATCGCGAGCTCGCGGAGGCCGTCGAGCCGGGCCCAGAGCGACCCCCCGAGCTCCGGCCGCGATCGCCCGAGCAGGAACAGCGAGTCGCCGGGCGACTTGAGGTCGCTCGAGGCGACGCGCGTGACGTCCGGGACGATCCCGGTCGCGAGAAGCACCGGCGTCGGGATCACCTCCGACCCGAGTCCCCCGTTGTACAGGCTCACGTTGCCGGAAGGCACGGCGAACCCGAGCGCCCGGGCCGCCGCGGCGAGCCCCTCCGTGGTCCGGGCGAGGTCGGCGAGGACCCTCGGGTCCTGGGGGTTGCCGAAGTTGAGGCAGTTCGAGAACGCGTCCGGCCGGGCCCCGACGGCGTAGAGGTTGCGCGCCGCCTCCTCGACCACTCCCGCGGCTCCGCCGAACGGGTCGTCCCGGCACGTCCACGGCTGGGCCGCGGTCGCCACCGCGAGACCGGCGCGCCGACGGGGGTCGGGCCGGAGCACGGCCGCGTCCCCGTGGGACGGCGACTCGACCCGACCGTGGAGCGGCTTCAGCACGGTCCGGCCGCCGACCTCGTGGTCGTAGACGCGGACGACCGCTTCCCGGGAGAGCGAGTCGGGCGCGAGGACGAGTCGCGCAAACAGACCGGCGAGGTCGGAGTCCGGCACGGACGGGGCCGGTCGGGGCCGCCGCCGCCGTTCCCGGACCGGTCGGCGGACGGGAGGCGGCGCGACGCGGAACCCGACGCGGAGCCGGGCTGCGGGCCGGCCGTCCCACTCGATCGACTCGAACGGCCCGGCCGTCACCTCGCCGAGGTCGGTGGCGGGCACGTCGTACCGGCGGAAGATCGCCAGGAGCCGCGGCACGTCGCGCGGGCGCACGTCGAACAACATCCTCTCCTGGGACTCGGAGACCCAGACCTCCCACGGGCGAAGCCCGGTCTCGCGGCGGGGGACCTTCGCGAGGTCGATCCGCGACCCGAGCCCGGCGGCGTGGACGAGCTCGCCCGACGCGCTCGCGATCCCTCCCCCCCCGAGGTCCTTGAGGCCCCGGACGAGCCCGAGCTCGAACGCCTCGAGCGACGCCCGGATCAGGGGCTGCTTCAGGATCGGGTCGCCGAGCTGGACCGCGCTGCGCGACTCGGTCTCGCTCGATCCGGTCAGCTCCTGGGAGGCGAACGCGACGCCGCCGATCCCGTCCCGACCGGTCCGCCCCCCGACCAGGACCAGCCGGTCGCCGACCGCGCGGGCGCGGTTCGGCAGCGGCTTCCCCCGGGGAAGCCAACCGACGCACCCGACGTTGACGAGGGGGCTCACCACGTACGACGGGTCGAAATAGATCCCGCCCGAGACCGTCGGGACGCCGACCCGGTTCCCGTAGTCGCGGATCCCCGCGATGACGCCGCCGGCGATGTAGCGCGGGCTCTTCACGCCGCGCGGGACCGCGGCCGGGTCGAGGTCGAGCGGTCCGAAGAAGAGAGGGTCGGTCAGCGCGATCGGTCGCGCGCCGACGGCGAGGACGTCCCGGAGGATGCCGCCGATCCCCGTCGCCGCTCCGCCGTACGGCTCGATCGCCGACGGGTGGTTGTGCGACTCGATCCTCAGGGCGTAGGCCCCGCCGCCGGGGAAGCGCAGGACCCCCGCGTCGCCGGTCCCGAGGACCCGGGTCCGCGGGACGAGCGGCCCGAACGCCTTCCGAAGGAACGGTCGGGAGCTCTTGTAGCTGCAGTGCTCGCTCCAGCTCTGGGCCAGGCCGGCGAGCTCCACGTCGCTGGGCTCGCGCCGCTCCCGGCGGAAGTACGCCCGGATCCGGGCGAGCTCCCGGCCGTCGAAGCCGAGGCCCCGGCTCGCGGACAGGAGCTCGAGCTCGTCGTTCGAGAGCGCGCGCACGGGGACCGAGTCGACCCCGTCGGCCCAGTCGACCATCGCGCTAGCTCGGGCCGGGCCGGACGGTGACCCGGTGGATCACCGGGTTCGCGAGGAGCCGGTCGACCGCGTCGCGGGCGAGCCGCTCCGCTTCCGGCGCGCTCACGTTCTCGAACTCGAGGTCGTAGATCCGTGCGGTCCCCACCCGGCGGACCCCCGCGATCCCGAGCAGCGCGAGCGACCTCGCGATGCTCTCGCCCTCGGCGTCGAGGATGCCGGGCTTGAGCTCGACCCGGACCTCCCAGCGCATCGGTCCCGTCCGGGGAGCCGATGCCGCGCCCACGGCCGTGGTACGGGGCCGGCCAGATAACGATGCGCCGCCCGAGCGCGCGGACGGGCGGGCGACCGCGCCCGGAGCGCCCCCGCTCCGGCGCGCCGCCCCAAATCCTATATAGAGGGAGTTTTTCGGAATTTCCGGCTCAGGCGGGGAGCCAGCTATCGCTCATGGAGGAGTTCATCTGTAGCGTCGAGTTCCTGCGAGGTCCCGACGACCTTTTGGCCCGGGTTTCGAGCGAGGCGGGAGGCGTCCGGGAGTACCGGGGCCCGTCGGCCGGCTCGGTCATCGACCAGGTGATCAACGACCTTCAAGAGGAGTTCGAGTCCGCCCCGGCGTCGTAGGACGAGCCTCGGGGTCGGGCATTCGCGCTGAGGGAAGAGGAGTTCGCGTCGAGGAGAGAGCATGGAGAAGCCGTCCGCGAACAAGGAGCCGGTCAGCCAGGCCGTGGAGACCGCCTTCACGAAGGTCTGGGGCGACGAGCATGTCGTGGCCCTGATCGCCCTCAAGGTCGAGACGTCCGAGGCCGACACCGTCGCGACCGAGGTCGCCCGGTTCTCCGAGGTCGAGGACGTCTTCCTCGTCACCGGGGACACGGACATCTTC
>JASHOP010000011.1 GCA_030041075.1 Thermoplasmata archaeon
GAGCCCGGCCGAAGGCGAAGGGAGGAGGCGATGGTCGCCGACACCGCCGCTAGCCCTCCGACGTTCGTCCGGGCCCAACGCTATATCGGCCAGCGCGTCACCGAGGCGCTCGAGCGGGCCGACACGGCCGCGCTCGCCCGCGCGGTCGACCTCCTGTCGCGGGCCCCCCAGATCTTCGTCTACGGATCCGGTCGCAGCGGCATCGTCGGCCGGGCGTTCGCGATGCGCCTCGTCCAGGCCGGGCTGAGGGCGTACGTCATCGGCGAGAGCGTCACCCCGATCGTGCGCAAGGGCGACGTCGTCTTCATCCTCTCCGGACAGGGCGAGAGCTATTCGTCGATGCAGACCGCGAACATCGTCCGCCGGGAGGGGGCCGACCTGATCGTGCTGACCGCCCGCGCGACCTCGAAGCTCGCGCACGCCGCCACGCTCCTGGTCGCGCTCGAGTTCCCGGACGACGCCGACCGGTCCCGGTTCGCGCCGCTCGGTACCCTGTTCGAGTCGGCGAGCCTGCGCCTGACCGACGCGATCATTGCCGAGCTCCTCGCCGCGCGCGGCGAGTCCGAGGCCTCGATGCGCCGACGCCACGCGATCCTGGTGTGAGCCCGCCGTTCGGCCCAAACCTTAAGGAGACGACGCGCTCCTGCGCGACGTGCCGAAGGCGCCGGCGTCGGCGAACCCGACCCTGACCCCGATCCCGACCCGGTTCTTCGTCACGAGCGGGAAGGGGATCAACAAGACGAGCGAGCTCAACGCGTTCGACCTGGGTCTTCTCCAGGCCGGGATCGGGGAGCAGAACTTGGTCAGCGTCTCGTCGGTCCTCCCGATCGGGATCCGGCAGGTCGATCGCGTCCGCATCGCCCGCGGCGCGATCACCCACTGCGTGCTCGCCCGCCACGCCGGGGGCGAGGGCGAGGTGATCAGCGCGGGGATCGCCTACGCGTTCCGCGGCGATGGGCAGGGGGGATACGTCGCCGAGGGCCACCTCCACGGGACCCAGAAGTCGCTCAAGGAGTTCCTCAAGTGGCGGATGGAGGAGATCGCCCACTTCCGCGGCGTCGAGCTCCGCCGCATCCGCTACCGCACGGAGGAGCTCTCGATCCCGATGGACCATTACGGGGTCTGCATCGCGGCGTGCGTCTTCCTCCCGTAGCCGGGCTCGGCCGGCGCGCTACAGGAGCTTCCGAAGGAGGAGCTTGTCCTCGAGGCTCCCGTCGATCGAGAGCTTGCGCGTGACGATCGCCTTCATCGGTCCGATCTCCTTCCGCACCAGCCCGCGGAACGTCGCCTCGTCGGTCGTGACCGTCAGGTCGGCCCGAGGCGGCGCCCCGCTCCTGAGGTTGCCGAGACGCCCCGCCGACAGGTCGACGGCGTAGCTTCCCGCGTCCGTGAGACGGATGACGATCGTCCGGGAGATCCCCCGGAGCTCCTCGGCCATCGCCGGCGTGCGCTCGACGTGCCGATTGAACCGGTCGACGAGCGACGCGAGCGTCTCCGCCACCGTCATCGGTCGAATCCGTCCAGCGTGCGAGTCGGAGCCACGGGGATAATCCTTTGCGTGGGCGCCCACGACTCGCGCAGCCACGCCGGGCGGCGCGCCGACCCCCGGACGCGGGCCGTGACGAACCGGACCGTTCGCTCGTCCGATGGGTACCCGCTGCCGACCTCGCAGCCGAGGCTCGCCGCGAGCTCCGCGATCGCGCGGTCGCGTCGCACCTTCGCCACGATCGAGGCCGCGCCGACCAGCGGCGAGGTGCGGTCGGCATGGTGCCGAGCCACGACCCTCACGCCCGGGCCAGCCTCCGCCGACACCCGCCGACCGAACCGCCGCGCGTCGGCATCGCACGCGTCGACGAGCGCCCGGGCCGGCGCGAACTCCCGCACGATCGTTCCGAACGCCCTCGCCTCGAGGTCGTTGAGGCGTCCCCGGACCACGTGCCGGTCGATCTCGGCGGGCGAGAGCTCGATCGATCGGGTCGCCCCGATCGTCTCGATCCGCGCGTAGACCTCGGCCCGGCGGGCGGGCGACAGCTCCTTCGAGTCGCGGGCTCCCGCCTCGCGCAGCCGGTCGAGGTCCCCGGGGTCGATCGCGACGGCGCCGACGACGAGCGGTCCGATCCACGCCCCCCGTCCGGCTTCGTCGACGCCCACCACGCACCGTGGCCCGTCTCCCGCCACGACGCGCGGCATTCCGACCCGCGTTAAGATGTCCGCGGCGACCGGTCCCGGCCCCCCGACACCGGGCCCCGGGACCCGTCGGTTCGGGAGCGAGACCGATCGGTCGCGCATCCTGCGCCGGGTCCGCCGGCGCGCGCCGAGGGCGGCGCGCTCGCTGAAAGGCTAAAATACCGCACCCCCGTCGGACGGCCTCCCGAGCGAGCCGATGGGCATCTGGCAGGGTCGATCACGGAGGAAGCGGACCGGCGGGCGGCTCCGGCCAATCCGCAAGAAGCGCCGGTTCGAGACCGGCCGCGAGCTCCAGGTGGCGACGATCGGGCCCGGGACCGTGAAGACGTACCGGGTCCGGGGAGCCAACCAGAAGCTCCGGGTGCTCACGACCCAGACGATCAACGTCTACGACTCGGCGACGAGGAAGATGCAGTCGGCGAAGATCGTCACGGTCCGGGAGAACCCGGCGAACCCGAACTTCGTCCAGCGCAACATCATCACCAAGGGCGCGATCCTCGAGACCGAGCTCGGCCTGGTGCGCGTCCGCTCCCGACCCGGGCAGGACGGGGTCCTGAACGGGGTCCGCGTCGCGCCAGCCTCGGGTTAGGCGACCGACGGCGGGCCCGATGCCCGACCACTTCTTCGTCTACCCCCAGTACCTCGAGAAGGGACTGTCGCGGGCGGAGGGCCGCCGGATCCCGGCGGCCGAAGGGCTCGTCGACCCGACCGCCGAGGAGATCGCCGAGGCGGCGAAGAAGCTCGGATCGAAGGCGGAGGTCGAGGGGACCAAGCATTACCCACGTCAGTTCTTCCGCTACGGTGGCCGCGTGAAGGTCGCGAAGCGCGAGCGGATGCCGAAGGCGAGGTTCCTGCGTGCCCTCGCGGCCGAGGTCCAGCGGATGCGTGCGCAGGCCGGGAGGAAGTAGGTGGAGGAGCCGGGCACCGTCTACTTCACCGGCACGGCCGGCGCGGGGAAGACGACGTTCGTCCGCGCGTTCGCGGACTGGATGAAGAGCGCGGGGTACGACGCGACGATCGTGAACCTCGATCCGGGCGCCGAGAACCCCGACTTGGCGCCGGACGTCGACATCCGCGAGTGGGTCCGACTCGACGACCTGGAGGACGAGTACGGCCTCGGGCCGAACGGGGCCCAGGTCGCGGCGGCCGACATGATCGCGCTCAAGATCTTCGAGGTGAAGCAGGCGGTCGCGGAGCTCAAGACCGACTACGTGCTCGTCGACACGCCGGGCCAGGTCGAGCTGTTCGCGTTCCGCGAGGCGTCCCGGGCGATCGTGGACGCCCTGAGCGGCGACCGCTCGGTCCTCGCGTTCCTCTACGATCCGGCGCTGGCCCGAACCCCGACCGGGTTCGTCACGCTCCTGATGCTGAGCGCCACCGTCGAGTTCCGGTTCCGCCTCCCGCTCGTGAACGTCCTCGCGAAGTCCGACGTGCTCACCCCGGCGCAGCTCGCCGAGATCACCGCCTGGTCGGACGAGCCGGGCGAGGTCCAGGACGCGCTCTCCCGGGAGGCGCTCACGCTCGACCGCCAGCTCTCGAGCGAGCTCCTCCGCGCGATCGAAGGGATGGGGCCGCTCACCGGGCTCATGCCGACCTCATCGAAGGAGGCGACCGGGATGGACGGGTTCTATCGCGCGTGCCAGCGGGTGTTCCTCGGCGGCGAGGACCTCGAACCGTCCCACGCCCCGAGCGTCGACTGAGCCGCTATTCGTCGGTGAAGAACAGGCCCATGCCGGCGGACGCCGCCTCCTCCTCGTCCTTGAACCGGGCGAGGAGGGCCTCCGACTCCGGCGGCGCAAGGCGCGCCCCGAGCGGGCCGAGGAGCTCCTCCGCCCGCCGGACCGCGTCGGGGGCACCCTCGACCAGCACGTAGATCGAGTCCGACGGGCCGCCGAGGGCCGAGGCGTCGCGGACCTTCTGGCTCTGGCGTGAGACGACATCGTCCCGGAGCGCGGCCTCGGCCTCCGCGCGCCGCGACGAGGGGACGCGGTAGATCGTCCAGGACATGCGCGCGGGCGACCCTGAGGGCGTATTTGGGGTTGTGCGAGGGAAGCGCGGGGCGCTCCCGAGCCGACCGAAGGGAGAAGAACCACGGGCCCTCTTCGGGTCCGTGTCCTCCTCCGCGGCCCCCACCGCGCCGTGGGTCGTGATCGGCGCCGCCCACGTCGTCGACCTGGCCGCGCCGTTGCGGGCGGTGCTCGCCGCGCGCCCGCTCGATGGCGTCGCGCTCGAGCTCGACCCCGAGCGTGCGGTGGCGCTCCTCGCCCCGCCGGGCTCGCCCCGCCGTGGCTCCGGCCTCCCGCTCTTCGCCCGGCTCCTGGCGGTCCTGCAACGGCGGCTCGGGGCCTCCCTCGGGGCGGGCCTTCCGGGGGCCGAGATGCGGACCGCATGGACGGTGGCCCGAGAGAGGAACCTGCCGGTGTTCCTGATCGACGACCCGATCCGGCAGACCGTGGTGAGCCTGGTCCGCTCGATGCCGTTGAAGGAGCGGGTCACGTTGCTCGTCGGGTCGGTCGCCGGCCTGTTCGTGCCGGCGCGGGTCGTCGCCGACGAGATGGAGCGGTACGTCGACGCGCCCGACGCCTACGCGGAGGAGCTCCGCCGGGTCAGCCCGACCCTCGCCCGCGTGCTCCTCGACGACCGGAACGAGCACATGGCCGACCGGCTCGCCTCCCTGCGCGCCCGCGGGGCCGCCCGGGTCGCGGTCGTGGTGGGCGACGCGCACGTTCCCGGGCTGATCGACGCGCTCGGGCGTCGGGGGATCGCGGTCGAAGCGATCCCGTTCCGGGCGCTGCGCGGGATCACAGCACCGTCATCGACGTCTTCGTAGCCTCGTCGACCGTCTTCTCGAAGGCGGCCCCGAGCGCGGTGAGCTCGGCCGACCCGAGCTCGTCGAGGCGGCCCAGGTCCGCGAGCTCGGAAACGCGGGGCGCGAGCGGCAGCCGCCCCAGGACGGGGATGCCGTACTCCTCGGCGATCCGCCCGACCTTCCCGGACCCGAACAGGTCGATCTGCTTCTGGCAGTGCGGGCAGGTGAGCCACGACATGTTCTCCACGAGTCCGAGCAGCGGAACGTGAAGGTCGCGCGCCATGTTCATCGCCTTCTTCACGATCAGCGCGGCGAGGTCCTGCGGCGTGAGGACGAACACCATCCCGTCGATCGGGATCGTCTGGAACACCGTCAGCGGGACATCGCTCGTGCCGGGCGGCATGTCGATCAGTAGGTAGTCGAGCGTCCCCCAACGGACCGAACCGAAGAACTGGGTGATGAGCCGCGTGACGAGCGGTCCCCGCCAGATCACGGGCGTCTGCTCGTCCTCGACCATGAACTGCGACGAGACGATCGGGATCCCGGACCGCGAGGTCGCCGGTTCGATCCCCTCGCCCCGGTCGAGCAGGGGGCCGGGGACGCCGAGCGACTTGGGGATCGACGGACCGGTGATATCCGCGTCGAGGATCCCGACCGTACGTCCCCGGCGTCGGAGCTCGGCGGCGAGCAGCGCGGTCACCGCCGACTTCCCGACGCCGCCCTTGCCGCTCCCGACGGCGACGACGTGGCGGAGACCGCCCTTGTCCATTCGCTGGAGGAGCCCCCGGGGTCCCCGGGCCGGGTTCGCCGGGGTACCGGGAGGTCGGCGCGCCGCGTCGGCCCCCGTCGCCGGGTCGCCGCTCACGTCGTTTCCACGGTGTCTTGATATATAACGCACGACCCGTGCGACCGGGTTCGTCGTCGATGACGATCGGCCGCCGCCCCGAGCTCTCGGAGCTGTTCGAGCCGAAGTCGGTCGCGGTCGTCGGCGCCTCGAACCGCCCGGGGAAGGTCGGGACGAGCCTCTTTCGCAATCTGCTGCAAGGGGGCTTCCAAGGCGTCGCCTACCCGGTCAACCGCGCCTGGCACAGCGTCTCGGGGGTACGCTGCTACCCGGATGTCGCCTCCCTACCGGAGGCGCCGGAACTGGGCGTGGTGATCGTGCCCGCGGCCGGGGTCGCCGACGTCGTGGAGGAGCTCGGGAAGGCCGGGACCCGGGGCGTGGTGATCATTTCGTCCGGATTTCGGGAGGTCGGGGAGGCCGGCGCGGAGCTGGAGGCCGAGGTCGTCCGGCGGGCCGCCCGCTACGGGATGTCGCTGGTCGGCCCGAACTGCTTCGGCGTGTTCAACACCGATCCCGCGGTCGGGCTGAACGCCACCTTCAGCGAGACGCTCCCTCCGCGGGGGAACATCGCCTTCGTCTCGCAGAGCGGGGCGCTCGGGGCGGGGATCCTCCAGTACGGCATCGCGGAGCGGGTCGGCTTCTCCCGGTTCGTCTCCGTCGGCAACCGGGCGGGCGTGGACGAGAACGACCTCCTCGTCGCGCTCGGCCGGGATCCGGCGACGCGGGTGATCCTGCTCTACGTGGAGAGCCTCGCCGACGGGCGCCGGTTCCTGGAGACCGCGCGCGACGTGACGGAGTCGAAGCCGGTGCTGGTGATCAAGAGCGGGCGGACCGCCGCCGGGGAGCGGGCCGCGAAGAGCCACACCGGATCGCTGGCCCAGTCCGGGCGCGACCAGCTGTACGACGCGTTGTTCGCGCAGGCCGGGGTCCAGCGCGTCGACACGCTGGGTGAACTGTTCCGATACGCGAAGATCTTCTCGACCGGGCTCTCGATGGCGGGACCGAGGCTCGTGATCCTGACGAACTCGGGCGGTCCCGGAATCGTCGCGGCGGACGCCGCGGTCCGCCACGGGCTCGAGCTCCCCGTCCTTCCCGCCGCGCTCCGCGCCTCGCTCGCGTCGCGGCTTCCGACGATCGCGGCGGTCGCGAACCCGCTCGACATGACCGCCGACATCGGGGCGGACTCGTACCGCGAGATCCTCGCGTCGCTGCTGGGCGCGGTCGACGTCGACGGCGCGCTGGTGATCTCGACCCCGACGGGGACGATGACCGCCTCGGACGTCGCGCGGTCGATCCTAGAAGCGAAGGCGACGAGCGCGAAGCCGATCGTCGCCTGCCTGTTCGGGCTCAGCGACCTCTCGCGGGAGGTCGCGTTCCTCGAGGAGAACGGCATTCCCACGTACCCGTTCCCCGAAGAGGCGGTCGGGGGCCTGGGGAGCCTGGCGCGATATCACGCCTGGCGGACCCGGCCCCGCACCTCGGTCCGGACGTTCCCCGTCGACCGGCCCGCCGCCGACGCGGCGATCGCGAGGGCGCGGACGGCGGGGACCACCATCCTGCCCGAGTACGCGGCCCGCTCGCTGCTCGCCGCCTACGGGATCGCGTTCCCCCCGGTCGAGACGGCGCGGAGCCTGGACGAGGCGCTGGCGGCCGCCGACCGGGTCGGGTACCCCGTCGTGCTCAAGGTCGCCTCGCCCGAGGTCTCCCACAAGACCGACGTGGGGGGCGTCGCGCTCGGGATCGCCGATCCGCCGGCGCTGCGCGCGGCGTGGGAGCGGATGCAGCGGTCGCTGCGCTCGGCGGCGCCCCGAGCCCGCATCGAGGGGTTCGAGGTCGAGTTCCAGATCCCGACCGGCAAGGAGGTCATCGTGGGCGTCCAGCGGGACCCGAACTTCGGGCCGGTCGTCGTCTTCGGGATGGGCGGGATCTACGTCGAGGTCCTCCGGGACGTCACGTTCCGTCTCGCCCCGCTGCGCACGCTCTCGGCCGAGCACATGGTCGAGTCGGTCCGGGCGTTCCCGCTCCTTCAGGGCGTCCGCGGCGAGCCCCCGAGCGACCTCGCCGCGCTCGCCGAGGTGATCGAGCGGGTCTCCCAGCTTGCCGTCGAGCTCCCGGAGGTGGTGGAGCTCGACCTCAACCCGCTCATCGTCCGCGCCCAGGGCCTGGGTGCCGTCGCGGTCGACGCCCGGGTCGTCCTCGGGCCCCCTTCCAGATCGGCACCGACCGCTTCAGCTCCTCGATGAGGTAACGGGTCGCGGCGAACGCCTCCGCCCGATGGCGGCACGCCGCCCCCGCGATCACGGACGGTCGGTCGACCCCCACCCGGCCCACCCGGTGCCACAGGACCACGCGTCGGGCTCCGAATCGCTCGCGCGCGGCCCGCTCGATCGTCCGAAGGCGCGTGAGCGCCGGCTTCGGGTCGACCTCGTAGCAGAGCGCCCCGACCCGCCCGTTCCCTAACCGGTCCGGGCGGACGCGTCCGACGAACAGGGCGATCCCGCCGAGCCCGGGTCCGGACAGTTCGTGGACCGCCGCGGTGACCGAGAGGTCGTCCCGCGCCAGCCGGACCGACGTGGTCAGCCCCCTCCGTACGGCGGGTGGACCGCGAACTCGTCGCCCGGACGGACCCGCTCCGTGAGATCGTTCAGGTACCGGCCGTTCCTCAGGAACCGGCTGGCCCGCAAGGCGGGCCCAAGCTTGGGATACGCCTCCGCGAGGGCCCGCACGATCTCGCGGGCCGGGAGTCCGCCGTCCGGAGCCGGCCAGCCGACCGTCGAGCGGCCGGCGGCGACGCGAGCGCCCGCGAAGAAACGGACGCGGACCTCCCGGGCCATCGCACGGCGGACGGGAAGTTCTCTCTAAGGGTTGGCGGTGCACCCGCGCTGATTAATACGCGCCTTCGCTCAAACGTCGGGATGAAGGAGATCGCGATCCGCGTCGGGGGCCAGGCCGGCGACGGGATCGCCTCGATCGGGGAGTCGATCGCGCGCTGCTACTCGCGGATGGGCCTGCACACGTTCGGGTTCAACGCCTACCAGTCCGTGATCCGGGGCGGACACGTCTGGTTCCAGGCGCGGGCGTCGGACGGGCGTCCGTACTCCCAGGGCGACTCGGCCGATGTCCTCTACGCGCTCGACCGGGCCTCGGTGGAGATCCACGCCCCGAGCCTCCGTCGAGGAGGGGTCGTCATCCACGACCCCGAGAAGTTCCCGCTCGCGACGACCGACCTTCCCACCGGAGTCCGGGCGCTGGCGGTCCCGACCCTCCAGATCGCGCGAAAGTACACGAGCCAGTCGATCCTCCAGAACGCGGGCGGGATCGGAGCGGCGGCGTTCGTCGCGGGGATCCCGCTCGACCTACTGCACCAGGTCCTCACCGACTCGTTCGGCCGGAAGAAAGGCGAGATCGTCGACTGGAACCTGGGGGCGAGCGCCGACGGATACCGCTTCGCCGAGACGAACGCGAGCGTGAGCGAGCACGCGCTCCGCCCGCAGGGACCCCCGAAGCTCCTGATGACGGGCAACCAGGCGATCGCGCTCGGGGCCGCGGCCGCGGGGTGCAAGTTCCTCGCCCAGTACCCCATGACCCCCGCATCGTCGATCATGCACTGGATGGCAGCCCACTCCCAGGCGCTAGGGATCGTCGTCAAGCAGGCGGAGGACGAGCTCGCGGCGATCCACATGGCGATCGGCGCCTCGTTCGCGGGGGTGCGGTCGATGACGGCCACCAGCGGCGGCGGGTTCAGCCTGATGGTCGAGGCGCTCGGCATGGCGGGGATGACCGAGACCCCCGTCGTCGTCGTGGAGTCGCAGCGCTCGGGCCCGTCCACGGGACTCCCGACCAAGACCGAGCAGGGGGACCTCAACCTGATGCTCGGAGCCGGCCAGGGCGAGTTCCCGCGCGCGATCCTGGCCCCGTCCCATCCGAAGGACGCGTTCGCGTCGACGGTGCGTGCGTTCCAGCTGGCGGAGGAGTGGCAGACGCCGATCCTGGTCGCGAGCGACCTCCATCTTTCCGAGAACTTCGCGACCGTGGACCGTGACGAGGTCCCCCTCGACGTGGAGATCCCGTCGCTCTACGCCGTCGAGTCGAACGGGCACGAGTACCGACGCTACCAGTACACCGAGAACGGGGTGTCGCCGCGCGCCATCCCGGGCCAGCCGGGCCTCCAGTTCATCGCCGGTTCGGACGAACATGACGAAAAGGGGCACCTGATCTCCGACGTCAAGTCGGGCCTGCCGGTCTGGGTCGCGGAGCGGCAGCGGATGATGGAGAAGCGGATGCGCAAGCTCTCCGGCCTCGTGACCGCCGCGCCGCCCCCGGTGGTCGAGGGCCCGGCGGACGCCCCGCTCTCGTTCGTGGCATGGGGCTCGACGATCGGGGCGATCCGCGACGCCCGGGCCGAGCTCGACGCCCAGGGGCGAGCGACGAACCTGATCACCTTCCCGACCGTCTATCCCCTCGACCCCGACCGGGTCCGGTCCGTGTTCGCGACGGCCCGGCGGACGCTGCTCGTCGAGGGCAACTACTCGGGCCAGCTCGGCCGCCTGCTGCGGGCCGAGACCGGGGTCGAGCTTTCCGAGAAGCTGCTCAAGTACGACGGGGAGCCGTTCTTCCCCCACGAGATCGTCGCGCGCGCGGTCGAGGTGATGTCGCATGGCGGACAGTAGCCCCGCGCCCCGGCCCGCCTCGATGGGCACCCCGCTGCCGGTGGTCGGGAAGTCGACCGTCCGGCCGACCTGGTGCCCCGGCTGCGGCGACTTCGGCGTCGTCGCGGGGATCGAGGCGGCGCTGAAGCGCCTGGGGATCCCGAGCCACAACGTCGTCCTGGTGTCGGGGATCGGCTGCTCGTCGAACCTGCCTCACTTCCTCTCCGCGTATGGGTTCCACGGTATCCACGGGCGGTCGCTGCCGGTGGCGGAGGGGATCCGATGGGCGAACCACGGCCTGACCGTGATCGGGACCGGGGGCGACGGCGACGGGTTCGGCATCGGGGTCGGCCACTTCGTCCACTCGATGCGCCGGAACGTGGACCTCACGTACGTGACGATGGACAACGAGATCTACGGGCTCACGACGGGGCAGGCGAGCCCGACGTCGACGATGGGCCACCGGACGAAATCGACGCCGACCGGCGTGATCGAGAACCCGATCGACCCGATCGCGCTCGCGCTCGCGAGCGGGGCGACGTACGTCGCCCGCGGGTTCTCGGGCGACGTGAAGCAGCTGACGGACCTGGTCGCGGGCGGGATCCAGCACAAGGGGTTCGCGTTCGTCGATGTCCTCAGCCCGTGCGTGACCTACAACAAGATCAACACGTTCGATTTCTTCCGCCAGCGGGTCTACAAGCTCGAGAGCGCGGGCCATGACCCGTCGAACCTCGTGAAGGCCTGGGAACGTTCGCTCGAGTGGGGGGACCGGATCCCGATCGGCCTCTTCTACCGGACCGAGCGGCCGACGTACGAGGAGCTCGAGGAGGTCCTGAGCGCGGGGCCGCTCGCCCAGCAGCCCGCGGGCCTCGCCGGGAAGGTCTCGCTCCTCGACGAGTTCGTGTAGGGCCCCGTCGTCCCCGGGCCCCCCGCGCGATCGCGCGGGCGGTGGCGGGGTGGGAGCCGGCCGAGAGCGTCGCTACGTATTTACGATAGGACGTGGGCACTCCCCCGGCGAGCACGTTGGCGTCCGCGAGCAGTTCGGAGGTCCGGGACGGGCTCTCCACGGTCACCCTGGGGACGATCTTCCTCATCGTCGCGACGTTCCTGTTCGTCTTCCTCACCTTCCTGTCGCGGGTGCTGATCGTCCGGAGCATCGGCGCGGATTGGGGCGCCTTCTCGTTCGGGTACACCGCCGCCGGGATCCTCGCGGCCGTCGGCTCCCTGGGTCTCACGCTCGCGATCCCCCGCAGCCTCCCGTACTCGACCTCGGAGGCGGAGCGCCGGACCATCGTGCGCACCGGGTTCGTCCTCGGGAGCGCGGGCGCGGGGGTCGCGACCGTGGCGCTCGGACTCTCGGCCCCGTCGATCGGGACGGCGCTGCGCTCGCCGTCGATCGGGTTCGGCCTCGAGTTCTTCGCGGTCGCGATGGGCTGCGGGATCGTCGCGAACCTGATCGCCGCGGTCTTCCAGGGGTTCTCGGACGTCGCGCCGAACGCGATCTTCGTCCAGATCCTGACCCCCGCGGTCTTCCTCGGGCTCCTGGTCGGATCGATCGCCGTTCCCCCCCACCGGATCACGTACGCGGCCTCCCTCCTCGCCTACGCGCTCGCCGCCGTCCTCACCACCGCCGCCCTCGTCGTCTACGCCGTCCGGCGCCTCCCCCGGTATCTTCCGGCCGGGCCCGGGGCCGCGGGAGCCCGCGACCGCCTGCTGAGGTTCACGGCCCCGCTGTTCGTGGTCGGCGCGATGGTCACCCTCCTCGGCTCCGGGGATACCCTCGTCCTGGGGGTGTACCGGGGCGCGACGGCGGTCGGCACGTACACCGCGTCGCTCACCCTGGCCCGGCTCGTCCAGGTCGGGATCAACGCCGCGGCGTACATCTTCCTGCCCGTCGCTTCGCGGTTCGTCCGGCGGGGCGACTCCGTGGGCGTGCGGCTGACCTACGCCACGGTCACGAAGTGGCTGGTGGTGTTCTCGATGCCGCTGTTCTTCCTGTTCTTCCTCCTGCCGGGGGAGTCGCTGGGGTTCGTGTACGGGCCCGCCTATGCGACGACGGTCCTCCCGCTCCAGATCACGGTGGTCGGCGCGTTCGCGACGACGATCCTCGGACCGTCGTCCGTCGCGCAGGTCGCCTACGGCTACACCCGACTCCTCGCCTACAACGCGGTGGCAGCGGGCACGGCGGACGTGGTGATCGCCCTGGTGCTCGTTCCCCGAATGGGGTACGGAGGGGCCGCGATCGCGTGGGCGGCCGCGGCGGTCCTGTACGCCGCGCTGTCGCTGGCCGAGGTCGCGGCAAGCGACGGGATCCACCCGTTCCGCCGCGACTTCGTGGTCCCGCTCGCCGTCACCGGGATCCCGGTCGCCGTCGTCTTCGTCGTCCTCCGTCCCGCCGTCCCCTGGTGGGCGCTCCCCCCGCTCGGACTGGTCCTGGCCGGACTGTTCGTCCTCGTCGTGATCGCGACCCGGAGCATCGACGAAGGGGACCGCCTCCTGCTCGACGCCGTCGAGCGCATGATCGGGCGCCCCCTTCCGCTCGTCCGCCGGATCGGGCATCGATTCGTCCGGTGAGCCCGGCCGATCTCCGCGCCCGCTCTCCGGGGGACGTTAAGAGGCTCCTTCCGGTCTAGAGGCCGATGTCCGCCGCGCCCGGTCCGGACGAGGGCGAACGCCTGCTCGCCCGGCTCAAGGAGGCGATCGACCATTCTCCCGTGCGTCCGCGGGAGATCGAGGTCGGCATCGCGCTGTCGATCGAGCTCGGACGCCGGCGCCCCGCCGTCTCGTGCGGGGGGTGCTCGGAGCCGCTCGAGTTCGACGGGATCCCGGCGCAGACCAACACCCGTCTGACCGCCCCGTTCCGACTGATCGTGGACGGGCCCGGCGGCTCGTAGCGAGCCGGGCGGGGTCCTTCCGGATGGCCTTCTCCCTGGTCGGCGAGGTCGTGGACCTCGTGATCTGGATCCTCTCGACGATCGGCCTGCCGGGGCTGTTCGTCCTGATGGTGTTCGACAGCTTCGGCCTGCCCCCGATCCCGAGCGAGGTCGTCCTCCCGTTCTCGGGGTTCCTGATCGCGGAGGGGATCTTCCCACTCGCGGGAACGATTGCGGTCGCGATCGTCGCCGGAGTGATCGGCTCGTACGCCGCCTACGCGCTCGGGCGCTGGGGCCGGCACCGGATCACGGACCTGGGGCTCGGCGCGCTCCGCATCGAGGCGAGCCACCTCGAGCGGATGGACCGCTGGTTCGCGCGCCACGGCGAGGCGGCGATCCTGTTCGCCCGCTTCGTCCCGGTCGCCCGCAGCTACATCAGCTACCCCGCGGGGACCGCGCGCATGGAGCCGGTCCGGTTCGGCGTCTACACGACGGTCGGCGCCACCCCGTTCACCCTCGCGCTGCTCTACGCGGGGATCGTGTTGCGCTCCCACTGGGCGCTGGTCTCCTCGTACTTCGGGATCCTCGACTACGCGACGGTCGCCGCGCTCGGGGCCGGGATCGTCTACCTCGGACTGCTCGTCGGCGGGTGGGTCGCGCCCGGCTGGCCCCCGCGCCGCGGACCCCGGCGGACGCGAGGCTCCCCCGACGCGGGGCCCGGCGCCCCGCCGACGTAGGCCACCCGCTCGTGGTGCCGGCCCCTCCGGATCACGCGGACCGGACGGGCCAGGCCGGGTCCGGCGGAGCCTCCGCGTACTCGGGACGCACGACCCGTCCGGTCGGCCGGCCGACGTACTCGCCCCCCTCCACGACCCGCTCGCCGTCCCTCCAGTGCTCGCGCGGCCGGATCGCCTCCCAGCCTTCGAACGCCGTCCACTCCGACGATCCGGCGAAGCCGCGCGCGGGAATCCGCTGGCGGTCCCGGAAGTCGACCACGAGCAGGTTCGCGCGATGGCCGGGGGCGATCCGTCCGAGGGGTTGCCCGAGCCAGCGGGCCGGGCGATCGCACGCGGCGGCGACGAGCGTCCCCAGACCGAGCTCGCCGGCCCGGACCCGGGCGAGCAGGACCGGGAGCATCGTTTCGACCCCGGGCATCCCGCTCGGAGACCTCTCGAACCCGAGGGCCTTCGCCTCGGGTGGGTGGGGTGCGTGGTCGCTCGCCAAGGCGGGGATCTCGCCCCTCACGAACGCCTCCCAGAGCCCCGCCCGATCGGCCCCGGAGCGGAGCGGAGGGTTCACCTTGAACCGGGAGTCGGCCCCGGCCCGGGCCTCGAGGAGGAGGTGGTGGGGCGTGGCCTCGAACGAGGTCCCGCGAGCGCGCAGGGTCGCCACGGAACGCGGGAGCGTGACGTGCGCGACGTGGAGCCGCAGCGGTGGCGGGGCGCGCGCGAGCCGGTCGACGGCCGCCGACTCGGCCTCGGGCGGACGCCGCGCGTTCCACCCCTCGGGGTCGGTCGCCGGGATCTCGGGCCGGAACCGGGTCGGGTCCTCCGCGTGGACGGAGACGGGAAGGTCGAACCCCGCGAGGCGCCCGAGAAGATCGTCGAGCTCGCCCGAGGTCGGGGGGTCGTCGAGGCCCGTCGTCGGGCTGAGGAACACCTTGAATCCCCCGGCCCTTCGCGCGAGGTCGGCGAGGGCGGCCGACCGCCGCCCGATCGCGTAGAGGAGGATATCGACCGCCGCCCGGCCCCGGACGTTCGCCTCCTTCGACTCGAGACGGTCGATCGAGTCGACGGGTGGATCCGAGTTCGGCATGTCGCCGACCAGCGTGACGCCGCCAAGCGCCGCGCCGAGGGTGTTGCGGGAGACCGCGTCCGGAGTGGCCCTCCCGTCCGGGTCGCGGAGATGCACGTGGAGGTCGGTCGCCGCCGGTACGATGACGGCCTCGCCGACGTCGTGCCGCCGTGCCCCCGAGCGGGTCCGTCCGATCGACTGGATCGTTCCGGACTCGCCGATCGCGATCTCGACCGGTTGGAGCTTGCCGCCGACGAGGGCGCGACCGGCGAGGATCCAGGACGGGGTCTCGGGCGCCTTGCCCCCGGGCCGCGACCCGCGCGGCCGGACCGGAGGCACCATCGGCGCGAAGGACGCGAGCGGACGTAAAGAGGTCGGCGGCCCCCCTCCAAAGGGTTTTTTGTCGGGACCCCTCCGCGCGGCATGGCGCCCGCGACCTCCGCCCGCCAGACCCGGACCTACGCCGCGAGCGGCGTCGATTTCTCGAAGCGAGCCGAGGCGCTCGCCGCGCTCCTGCGGGCCGCCCGCTATCGAGCGCCGCCCTCGCACGGCCGCCCGCGGGACGCTCCGGGGCACTTCGCCGGTATCGTCCGGGCGGGTCGGGAGACCCTGGCTCTCACGACCGACACCGTCGGCACCAAGGTCCTCCTGGCCGAGCGGCTCGGACGCTGGGAAGAGGTCGGCGAGGACGCGGTGGCGATCAACGTCAACGACCTCGCAGCCGTGGGGGCGCGCCCCGTCGGGATCGTCGACACGATCCTCTGCGGCCGACCGGACGCGAGGACGTTCCGCGCTCTCGGGCGCGGGCTCGCGCGGGGTCTGAGGGCGGCCCGCTGCTCCCTGCTCGGCGGGGAGACGGCCGTCGTCCGCGAGATCGTTCGCGGGATCGACCTCGGCGCCACCGCGCTCGGGATCTTCCCCCGGGGGCGAGCCCCGGTCCTTGGCGCCCGTATCCGGCCGGGCGACCGGGTCGTCGGCGTCCCTTCCTCGGGCTTCCACGCGAACGGCTACACCCTCGTCCGCCGCATCCTCGAGGAGGCGGAGGTCGACCTGCGGCGCCCCCGGCCCGGAACGCGGGTCTCGGTCGGAGCGGAGCTCCTCTACCCGACGAGGACCTACTCCGGGATCGCAGACACGCTCGCGGACCTGCCTGGCGTCCACGGGTTCGCCCACATGACGGGGGGCGGCGTTCGCAACCTCGCGCGGCTGAGCGATCGGGCGCGGTTCGTGCTCGACGCGTGGCCCCCGCCGCCGCCGCTCTTCGGGTGGCTCAGGGACCTCGGTGGGATCTCCGAACGCGAGATGTACGAGACGTTCAACATGGGGATCGGCTTCTCCCTCGTCGTCGCGGAGAGCGCTATCGGCGCCGTTCGCCATCGCCTCGCGCGCGCCGGCGCACCCGACGCGCGCGAGATCGGTCGGGTCGAAGCCGGCACCGGTGTCACGATCCCGCCGCTCGGCCTTCGCTACGCCGGCTACGCCGGCTAGGAACCGGCCCACGCGAGGGCACGCCGCGCAAACCCCTAGGGGCGAGGTCCGGTGGCGATAGGGGGTGGCGACGAGCGCCGTTCGGGCGCGATCGCGATCGGGTTCTCGCTTGCCGCGGCGTTCGGCTGGGCGACGTACTACCCGCTCGTCCTCGCGGTGAGCCCGGGGACGTCGTCCTCGGCGATCATCGTCCTCCCGTTCGCGTTCGGGGGCCTCGCCTATGCGGTCGTGGCGTTCGCCGAAGGGCACGGGGCGGAGCTCGGGAGGATCTGGTTCGATCCGGAGGCGTACGTCCGGACGGCCCTCATCCTCGGAACGCAGCTCGCGATCCTCGCCTCGACGTATCTCACCGGCCCGGTCGATGCTTCCCTCCTGGCCCTGATCGGGGATGTCGTCGTCACCCCGATCGTCGCGGCGAGTCTTCTCGGCCGCTACCGTCGGAACCTCGGGACGCCGCTCTTCGGTCTCGGCCTGCTCCTGAGCCTCGCGGGAGGCGCGCTGGCGATCCTGGCCGGCGGCCGCCTCGGAGCGGTTCCCCGCGCGGGATGGCTCGCGGTCGTGTTCATGCCGATCGCCGTGGGGTTCTACTTCGTCCTGAGCGCCCGCGCGGGCGAGCGGCGCGCGTACTCCGCGATCGTCGCGCAGTCGATGATCGCCGCGGCGATCGGCGGAGTCGTCCTCGCGCCGCTCCTGCCCGGAGGGCTGGCCGGGATCGGGCACGTCGCGTCGTGGCCGCTCGGTGTGCTCGTGGTCACCGGCCTCACGAGCTTCTGCCTCGCGCCGCTCCTCTACTTCCGGGCGATCGAGCGGGTCGGGCTGGTCTTCCCGCCGATGCTCATGACCGGGATCCCGTTCTTCACCCTCCTGCTCTCCGCGGTCTTCCTGGGGCAGGTGCCTCCGCCGCTCGCGATCCTCGGGGTTCCCGTCGCGGCCGCCGGAGGAGTCGTCGCCGTCCACGCCTACCGGCGCGGCGCGGCGTCCCCCGGGACGCCCCGGGGATCGAGCGGGGGATGATCGGCCCGACCGCTCACTCCCAGTCCGTGAGGCTGCGGTTCGTCGTCCGCCGCCGGACGGACTTGTCGAGGTCGCCGACGGGCGTGTCGAGCGAGGCCGGCGGGCCGGGGTCGCCCGCCGGGGCCTCCTCCGGGGCTGCGAGTCGCTGCTGGTGGCTGCCGCGCAGCAGCGCGGCCGCGTCCCAGTCGAACACCTCGGTCACCCGGGATAGGGTCTGCGCGACCCGGTCCGCGTAGTAGTCCCAGTCCGGTTCCTTCGCGAACGGACGTCCCTCGACCCACGGCTCGATCGCCTGGGGGCTCTTGCGGGAGTCGGTGACGATCCAGGCCACGCGCATCCCGGGGAAGACATCGTACCCCTCGCTGCGCAGCTGCCGGTACACCCTGAGGAACGGCAGGGCGTCCCGGGTCGACGCGTTGTACTCGTCCTCGTCGCGCACGGCGCGGGCCACGACGAGCCGCTCGACCGGGACCTCCCGGTTGCGCACGGCCTGGACGAGCTCGCGCGATCGGCGGATCGCCGCGTCGGTCTCCCCGCGCAGGACGAGGTCGAACACCTCGAACAGGCAGTCCGACTGGTAGTCGAACGCGTCCGTCCGCCGGGTCTCGTAGCCCCGGACGATCAGCTCCTCGCGGGGCCATGCGGTCCGCCCGACGTAGCGCTTCTTCGCCCCGTGCGAGAAGAACGCCTCGTAGACCGACTGGAACTCGAACGTCACCCCCTCGTGGGTGAACCGGCGGGCGAGCGACTCGCCGAACTCCCGCGCTCCCTCGAGGGAGGCGACCGGCGACCGGACGAAGACCGAGTCGGTGTCCGAGTAGACGACATCGGCGCCCTCCTTCTCGAGCTCCCGGATGATCGAGGTGATCGCCTGCCGCGCGAAGGCGGTGATCGCCGCGCCGATCTCCTTGTTCGTGAACCGGTAGAAGCTGGACGCGAGGACCCCGTAGAACGAGTTCATCAGCACCTTGACCGCCTCCTGGAGGCCGTCGTAGTACCGCGTCGTCTCGGGGTCGGGCGCCCTCCGGCCGGCGTCCCGGAACCGCGTGCGATCGGCGAGGAGCTCGGCCAGGATCTCGGGGATGATCCCGCGGCGCACGGTAGGGGCGAGGAACCGGGCGCCGTTCGGCGCGACCGTCGTGCCGTCCGGGGCGAGGGTCGTGAAGCAGAGGTTCCGCGCGATGATGATCGACGGGTACATCGACTTGAAGTCGAGGACCACGACCCACGGGTAGAGCCCCGGTCGGATCGCGTGCACGTAGCCGCCTTCGATCGGGGTCTCCCGACCGGCGTAGTGGTTGGGCGGGACCCCGACGCCCCGCGCGTCGGCCCTCGGGATCAGCATCGCGTCGATGAACAGGGAGGTCCGTCCGTTCAGGGCCTCCTCGACCGGGAGGTGCGCGACGGTCGCCAGGTCGGCGGCCTTCGCCATCGTGCGCAGTCGCTCGAGGATGCGGAGCGCGAGCTCGGCATCGTGCTCGCAGTACTCCATGACGGCGTCGGGGTCGCGGGCCCACTCCTGGTCCATGTTCCGCCGGTCGACCGCGAGCTTCGAGTCGCCGAGCAGGGTGCGCGCGACGAACTGGAGGGTCTCCTGTTTCGGCCGAAGGTCCCGGCGGGCCGACCACCAGGCGTCGGCGACGACCCGCCCCGCGATCTTCCAGAGCCGCTCGCCCATCTCGCGGGGTTCCGACCGCTCGCGGCCGAGCGCCAGCGGCGGGAGGCCGAGGTGCTTCGCGCGCTCGACCAGGAGGGGGAAGTCGTACCCTCCGATGTTGTAGCCGGTGATGACGTCCGGGTCGTCGTCGACGACGAACGCGACGAACGCCTCGAGGATCCGCTTCTCGTCGGCATCGTGGAGCCGGAACGTGCGCCGCTCGCGGCCCGCGCCCTCCGCAACCCCGCAGATCGTGAAGATCGTGCGATCCCGGATCGCGTTCTCGATGTCGAAGGAGAGAACCCGCAACGACGGCCGGAACGGCTCGGCCGGTCGGATGTCGTGGCCCTCGGCCGTGACCACGCGGACCACGTGGGGGATCGTATAGCGGGCCCGGACGTCGTCCGGCTCATCCTCCGCCTCGAACGCCACGACCAGCCCGAGATGCTTGTCGTAGAGAAACCGATGGACGAACGGGATGTCGCACGAGAGGATCGAGGGCTCGCTCTCCCGGCGACGGTAGGCGTCGCGGTACTGTGGGACGAGCCACGGTCGATGGAGGGTGACGCGGATCGCGGGCCGGTCCTGCCCGCCGACCCAGGTCGTACGGTCGTCGACCCCGACCACCTCGACGTCGCGCGAGAGCCGCTCGCGGACCTCGGGCGTGGGCTCGGTCAGGACGAAGTACGGGCGGAACCCGTAGTACCGGGCGACCGTGGCCGCGCCGTCGCGGGTCCGGCCGTACAGTTCGACCACGACCCCGTCGTCGACCGCCTGGTAGGAACCGCCGAGGAGGAACAGCTCGAGCGTTCGCACGCCGCGAAGAGCCCCGGGCGAGTTATAGTCGTTTAGCCGGCGGGGTCCCGGAGTCGCTCCGCGAGCCTCCGCAGGTCCTGCTCCCAGCGGTCCCTCATCCGGCGGGACCGTAGCGTCGCGGCCGGGTGAACGAGCGGGAACAGCGTCCCCGCCGGCACCGTGCGGGCCCATCCGGCCGACCGCAGCACCGGCGGCGCGGTGGGGTCCAGCGCGCGCAGCGCCCAGGCTCCGAGCGTGACCAGCATCGCCGGCCGGAGGAGCGCGAGCTGGCGATCGAGATAGGGGCGGCACGTCGCGGCCGCCGAGCGGTCGAACCGGTTCCCGGGAGGCCGGCACTTGAGAACGTTCAGCATCCCCACGTCCTCCGGGGCGATAGCGAGCGAAGCGACCGCCGCGTCGAGCACCCGCCCGGACCGGCCGACGAACGGTATCCCGAGCCGGTCCTCCTCGGCGCCGGGGGCCTCCCCGACGAAGACGACGCGGGGAGTGCGGCCTCCCCGGTAGACGACCGCGTTTGTTCGGAGGTGCCCGAGCGGGCAGCGCCGGCAGCCGACGATCTCCGCCGTGAGGGCGTCGAACTCCCGCCGGACCTTGCCCAGCGACCGGTCGGGACCCGGTGTCGCACGTCGACGATCCGTCGCGGGAGGAGTCGGTGGTGTCGCGGCCATCGTGGGCCCGCGGAGCCGGGGGCTCGCGGTCGAGGGGAAATCACGGGTCGGACCTTAAATAGGGCGTCCTTGTGGCTCGGCCCCGCACCCCGGAAATGCCACCCCCCTCCGGTCTCCACACGGCGGGCCGCTTGGCCCGACTCCGACAGCGGCGACGCTGGTCGGATCGGTACTACAAGCGGCGGACGCTCCACCTCAAGGAGCGGTCCGACCCCCTCGAGGGCGCGCCCCAGGCCCGGGGGATCGTGATCGCCAAGGTCGGCGTCGAGGCGAAGCAGCCGAACTCGGCGATCCGCAAGTGCATCAAGGTCCAGTTGATCAAGAACGGCCGCCAGGTGACCGCGTTCGCGGTGGGGGACGGCGCGATCAACTTCATCGACGAGCACGACGAGGTGCTGGTCGAGGGGATCGGCGGGCGCATGGGCCGATCGTACGGGGACATCCCGGGGGTCCGCTACAAGGTCATCCAGGTCAACGGGGTCTCGCTCGACGAGCTCGTACGCGGGCGCAAGGAGAAGCCGGCGCGATGAAGGGAG
>JASHOP010000012.1 GCA_030041075.1 Thermoplasmata archaeon
CGGGTCAGCTGGTAGGTCCCCCGCAGCTCCATCAGCCGGCCGAACAGGTCCCGGATCCGCGCGCGCACGGCCGGCTTCGCCCCGCTGAGCCGCTGCTCGGAGTCGTCGAGGAACCGGACGAGCGTCTCCGTCTCCTTGTCGTTCTGGACGCGGGCCTGGAGGAGCGCCAGCCGGCGGACGATCGGCGCCTGGGAGTCCGGCGGGAGCTTCTCCGCCTCGGCCCACGCCCCGAGGAGGGCCTGGGCCGACTCGGCCGCCGCGCCCCGGGCGAGCTGCACCCGGGCCTCCCAGTAGAGCCGGCTCACCGGAGGCAGGGAACGAGCGCCGGTGACGAGGAGCCGGAGGGCGTCGTCGTAGCGGCCCGCGATGTACGCCTCGACGATCTCCCCGAGCGGGCCGTACCGGTCCCGGAGGTACGCCGGAGCTCCGCCGGCCGTGGAGAGGACCCCGATCTCGAGCTCGGGGGTCCCGGGCGGGGGTGCGGCCGCCGCGGTCCCCGGCGCCAGGGCGGGGGCGCGCTCGCTGCGGAGGCGCGCGAGGGTCGCGTGCTGGGCGGGGGCCTTGAGCGCCATCGCGGCGGACGCCGCGCGCCGGGCGAGCTCCTCCGGGTGCAGCTCCTCGATCGCCTGGTCGTCGCCGTAGCCGATGTCGAGGAACGCCTGGACCATCTGGGCGAACAGCTCCGATCCGGTGCGCACCTCCTGGAACGTGAACGTCCCGGTCATCCCGAGCGCCTGGCACCGGCTCGACAGCTGGGCGAGGAAGGCGTTCATGCTCCCGCCGTCGACCCCCTTGTCCTTCTCAGAGCCCTCGCCGATGCCGATGATCCGGAGGTTGACCGCCGACCGCTCGGGCAGGAGGTGGGGGACCAGGTCCTGGCGGCCGTCCGCGAGCGGCGCGCCGGGCGGGTTTCGGACGCCGAATCGCACCGAGGCGTTGTCCCATCCGTCGGTCACGAGGACGAGGTTGCCCCGTACCGCCCCGTCGGCGGACCTCAGCAGGTCGGCTCCGACGCCGATCGCGTCCCAGATCGCCGAGCGGCCGCTCGGGGTCAGGAGCGAGATCAGGTTCTCGATGTACGGCAGGTGGTCGGCCTCCACCGGCCCGACCGGGACCGCCACGCGGACGGCGTTCGTGAACGTGACGAGCCCGAACGGCGACGCGGACCGGGCGCCGTCGTGCAGGATGCGGTAGACGGCGGTGCGGGCGACCTCGATCTTCTGGCGCTCCCCCCTGGCCCCCTGAGGGTCGGGGAGCGGGGCGAGCATGCTCTTCGACAGGTCGAGGAGGAGGACGTTGCGCTCCCGCACGACCGGCGCGGGGGCCGGCTCGCTCGTCTGCTGCATCAAGTACCGGCCCGCGTCCCCGAACCCGGTGCCGCGAGGTCAAGCCCCGGCGTAACCCCGGCCGGTCCCCCCACGGTCCACGGTGGCTTTAACCCCGGGAAGGGTATTTGTGGCTTCCGACCCATTCCGGCTCCGGCCCACCGGCGGAGGAACCGCGCGCGTCGCGCGCCTTCCGCCTGCGGCAACGGTTATAAAGCCACCCCGGGTCGCGCACGCCCGCATGGGCAATATCCGCCAAACGTACATCAAGCGGGTCGCGATCGAGCTGATCCGCCACTACCCCAACGATTTCGGCGGTGATTTCACCCAGAACAAGCGGAAGGTCCTGGAGCTCACGGACCTCGGCGTCGTGGTGGACGGAAAGCTCACCGTGACCCACAAGAAGCTCGCAAACCGTATCGCGGGATACGCGACGCGCTACGTCAAGCGCAAGCGCGGCACGTAGGGCCCTCGGGCCCGCGCCGGGTCCGGGCTAGTCGAAGATCGCGAGCCCTTCCTGGATGTGCGCGATCTCGACGGGGGTCGTCGGGCGCCCGACGAGCACGCCGCGGGAGTTCGCGACGAGGCACGCCCCGACGATCGGGACCCCGAAGTTCGCGCTCGAGCGGTGGACGGGCACGCCGAGGAGCTCGCGGACCTTCGCCGCCTCCCCCTCGGTCGCCTTCGGGTGGAGGACGACACCCTTGTTCGTGGCGATCCCCGCCATCCCGACCGTCCCGAGGCCGGCGACCGTGCCGCGCTCGACGGGGACGTCGAGCGCCCGGGCGATCGAGTCGAGGACCTCGTTCGAGAACTCGGGGTGGACCACCGCCCCCGAGTCGTTCGCGAGGACGTTGTTGCCCATCGCGTTGAGCCGGTGCCGCACGACCGTCACCCGGGCGACGCCCTCGAGGACCTTCTCCTCCGCGGCGTCGAGCGCATCGCCGACGACGAGGCCCCGGGAGTTCCCGGCGACGAGCGCGCCCACGACCTCGCTGTCGTCGACGGTCGTGCGGACCGTCGGCACCCCTAGGCTGTGCCGGAGCTCGTGCTCGAGGGCCGCGGAGATCGACGGGGGCGCTATCGCGGCGCGCTCCCCCACGCGAACGAAGACGCCGAGATAGGGGCTCCCGCCGAAGAGCGTGCGACCGACCGGCACGCGAGAGGGCCCCCGACCGCGTCACTCCGTTTCGAGGAGGTCGACCTCGATCAGGCCGTCCTCGAACCGGATCGCCTTGACCCGGACCTTGCTCGGGATGCTCTGGGCGCCGCGCTCCCAGATCTCCTCGTTCAGCCTCGGGTCGATCCAGACGTTCTCGGGCTTTCCCTTCATGTGCCGGACGACGAACCGCTGGATCGTGAGCAGGGCGTGGCCGGCGCGGCGCCGGCGCGACGGCTGGTGCCGGCTCGCCCGCAGGGGGATCGTATACTCGCGCTCGAGCTCCTCGACGTTCCCCGGGCTCTCCTTCTTCGCCATCGGCGTTCGCCTCCTACCGGTGCAGGTGCCCGCGCTTCCAGCTGCGCCGCTTCGGGTGGCGGACGACCCGTCGGCTCGTCCGCTGGATGACCCAGGCCGGCACGCGCCGGTTGCCCTTCACGACGCGGAAGAGGCGCACCTTGCGCGCGTGGCTCTTTCTCCGGTTCGCCATCGTTCGTCCTGCCTACCGTCGCGTGATCCGGATCTCCCGGCGCTCCGGGGCGATCTTCTCGAGGAGGGCCCGCAGGGTGGCGTCGTCGATCGGCCGCTGGATCCGGCCGCTCGCCGCGAGCGCGACGAGCTGCTGCTCGACCGACATCGCGACCTCCGGCTTCGCCAGCCGGATGCGCCCGAGCCGCTCGCGGGCCTCGGGCGTGAGGACCCGTCGGAGGATCTCGGCCCGCTCCGCGTCCCGACGCTGGGCCTCGGACTCCTGCTGGGCGTAGGCGGCCTGGGCGTTCAGGCTCTCGGCCGCCTGCATCTCCTGGAGCTGGCGGGTCCGCCGCCTCCGGAGCTCCGCGAGCTCGGCGTCGTCCGAATACGCCAACGGTTCGACCTCCCGTCCACCGCCCGGAGCGTTACAAGTACTTGGCGAGTGCGGGCCGCTCGGCCGCGAGGGCGCGCAAAAGGTCCCGGCTCACCGTGTCGAGCAGCTTCTGGCCCTCGGGGCTCACGCGGCGGCCGTGCGTCTTGAACCGCTGGATGAGACCGGACTTCTCGAGCTGCTGCACGATCTCCCGGGCGACCGACCCCGAGCCCGACCGGGCATGGTACGGGGCGCTGCCGCGATCCCGCTTGCCGCCGTACTCGGCGCTCAGGCGCGTCACCCCGATGTGGCCCTTGAGGTAGATCTTCCTCAGGACGGAGGCGCTGCGCAGATACCACCAGTCCTCGGCCTGGGGCGCGCGCTCCTTGTGGACCCCGGTCTTCACGAAGTCGGCCCAGGGGGGCGGCGCGACGGCGTTCCGGTTCTTGAGCTCGGCCGCCAGCTTCGGTAGAAGCGCGGACGTCGGGACGTCGTTGGGATGGGTCATCGGGCGGCGCGCCCACCCGGACGTCCTATTTAAGATGATACGAGAGAAACGGTTCTGTCTCCCCATTTCCAGTCGGGCCCTGATTTGCCGACACCTGGAAGGATTTACCGACGGATGAACGTCGAATCACGAGATTAAAAAAGGCGGATCGGATGTAAGATTCACAGTGCCATGAGCGCGCCAGAGGAGGCTTCTGAGGAGGTCGTGGCCGGGAACGGTTCCGGTTACGGCTCGGCTTCCACCCGAAACCGTAGAGACGCTTCGTCGGTTGGGTCAGGATGTTCGAGGCAGACCCGGTTCTCACGGCCGTACCGGAAACGGAACCCGTGCAGAAACGGCCGGCCCCGCGCGCAGGGCTCGTCGCCTCCAACGCGGCGTAGTGGCCTTGCCTACGGTCGTATCGGATGCTCCGAGGAGGAACGCCCGACTGGGTCAACATCTTCCTCGTGGCGAGCCGGCCCAACCGTCCGTTACCGTCGCCGACCCGGTGAATGCGCTCGAACCGGAAGTGGAGCGCCCCTGCCAGTTCGAGGGGACGCACGGTCCGGCGGGATCGGATTGCCCGTCGATCGGCCTCCCCGTCCCTCGTAGGTCCGGGACGGAAGGTCGGTCGGGCCGTCGAGGACCCGCGCCGGCGGCTTAGGACGGGTCCGTGCCCGGGACGGCCACAGCCCTATCGGTCCAGGCCGGATCGGTCGAGCGACGTGTCCTTCCCGCGGGGGCGAGGCCTGCGACGCTCCGGTCTACCGTGCCCCGAACGCCTCGCGGACCGCTCTCGCCGTTCCCACCACGGTGGGCGCTCTCGGGTACTCGCCCGGGCCGACCCATCGGTAGGCGTCGTGCTCGTCCACCGCGAGTCGTGGACGGCCGACGGCCGGCGCGCGGCAGACGTAGCGGACCGCGACTACCGCGACGGGCCGTCCTCGACTCGAGCGGGCCCGGAAGATCGACGCCGAGAACGGTCGAACGATCCGGATCGTGAACCCGGTCTCTTCCCGGACCTCTCGCCGGAGCGCACGCTCCATCGACTCCCCGGGCTCCACCGAGCCCCCCGGGAGCTCCCACCGGCCCGATCCGTACCCGTCGCCCACCACCCGGCGGAGGAGCAGGAGCCGGTCGTCCCGGAAGATCGCGGCCCCCACGTACGCCCCCGCCCGGAGATCGCGCACGATCGACACCCGGGGGATCGACCGGTTCGGTGGTCATGACGCTTCGCCCTGGGAGCGGTCCGGCACCCGCTCGCGGTGCGCGGACTTGGTCGGGAATCCTCTCGTGCGGGCCCCCGGCGGTCCTAGCGCGCGTTCCATGGGTATCGGGCCGGGGGGAGGCGGAGTCGCAGTTCCCGCTCCAGACGGTCGGCCTCGGGAGCCTCGTCCGGTCCCAGCTGGATGAATCGGACCCAGAGCTCGTAGCGCTTGATCAGCGACTCCACGATCCGGTCGTAAAGAAGGTCGTTGAGCGTGTGGTGATCCAAGAGCCGGTTGCGGATCCCCTGCGATCGCCCGACCGTCTTCCCCACATAGAGGATCTCGCGGGGGCCACCCGCCGCCTTCTGCCGGGCCAGTTCGTAGATCGCGGGTCGGGCGCTCCCGGGCGACTCGTACGGTATGGCGCCGGACGCCGTCTCCGGTCTCGGGAAGAGCCCCTTCTTGTCGAGGAACGGGCACCATGGCGACCACGGCCTCCGGACGATCGGGGCGGTCGGGTCCTCGACCGCGTTCGTCGGGTTAGCGCGGAGTGACATCCCGGACCTTCCGGGCCCTGGGCGCCCCGATTCCACATCGTCGGCCGGCGGAACCGGGGTGCGACGCGGTGCCGTGGAGGAGGACGCGTCCGTTCAAAGCTCCCGGCTCCCACGTCGCCGGAGCCGGGTGCGGCGAGCCCCCGGCCCTGCCAGGCACGTCTCCATCGCCCGAGACCGCCCGTCTACCCCAGGATCAGGATCGCGATGCCCAGAACGATGACCACTACGAGAAGGATCCTCACCCAGTGGAGCGTGTTCTGCGTGTTGCGCTCGATCCGCTGGAGCACCGCGGAGGTGTCGTTCGACGGCGGGCTCGACGGGCTGGGGGACCATGGCAGAGAGGCGGTCATGCGGGCGGGGATACCACCGGAGGTAATACTTGCGCGGCAGGCTCCGACGGTCGCCGACCGAACCGAGCTCGCCGTGGAGTCGCCTCCCTCGACCGTCCGTTCGAAGCCCTAAAGCGCGTCAGGGGACTGGTGGGGTCGATGGGGCTCGACCGGTGGGCGGTAGCGCCCGATCGATGGCCTCGCGGGTGGTGCGTGGCGAGACGCCCTCTACGGCTCCGCGGAGCGGACCCGGTGGCCCGGAGCGCCCGGGACTGAGCGCGGATCGGGCGATGACGACCGCGGCACTGATCGTCAGCGGAGGCGAGTCGAGCCGACTCGGCGGCTACCCGAGGGCGCTGCGGCCGGCGGGCGAGCGGACCGCGGTCCGTCGACTGGCCGAGATCTGCTTGGTCGATGGGTTCGACCCCGTCGTCGTAGTCGTCGAAGCTCACGCCGCGGCGATAGCCCACGAGCTCCGGGGGCTCGATGTATCCGTCGTCGAGGCCGGCGACTGGCGGGAGGGCCGGACCGCCTCGATGCAAGCCGGGCTCGCCTCGATCCCGGACGACCGCGACATCCTGTTCTGGCCGGTCGACCACTCGTTCGTCGCTCCGCGGACGCTCGACACGCTCCTCGCGGTGCGGGACTCGGACCTCCTCGGCGTCTGGTTTATTCCCACCTACGAGGGGCAAGGCGGACACCCCGTCCTCTGGCGGCCCTCGGTCCGGGCGGACCTTCTCGAGCTCCGTCCGGACGCCCCGATCCAGGCCCTGCTTCCGGAGTTCGGTCCCCAGGTACGGAGGGTCGCGGTCGACGACCCCGGCGTCGTCGCCGATCGGGACACGCCCGAGAGCTACCGGTCGGCGCTCGAGGAGTTCCGGTCCCGGGGGGATCTCCCGTGACGGGCCCGATCGCCCGGGGCGCGCCGCCGATCCTCGACCTTCCCCCGGCGTGCGGCCGGGGGCGCGTCGGCCGCGCGCTCGCCGACGCGAAGGAGGGCCGCGCCGGATGACCCCTTCGTTCGAGTTCCGGCTCGTGCCGATCGGGCAGCTCCGGATCCACGAAAAGGTCGACGGCTCGGACGTCCGCGCGCTCGCGGACGCGATCCTCAAGTCGGGCGTGTTCAGCGACCCGATCTGGGTCTCGCGCGACTCGTGGGTGATCCTGAACGGCCACCATCGCGTCGAGGCCCTCCGCCGGCTCGGCGCGAAGCGGGTCCCGGCGTGGGTGTTCGATTACCACTCGGACATCGTCCATGTGACGCACTGGCGCCGTGGCCACCCGATCCCGAAGTCGGAGGTGGTCCGCCGCGGGTCGGAGGGCCGGCCGTTCCCGCCGAAGACGACTCGCCACCGGATCACGGTCGAGCTCCCGGCGCGCTCGACGCCGCTCGCCCAGCTCCTCGCCTGACCCGGGGCTCAGCCGCCGGCGTCGGGACGCTGCGGGCCGCCGGGGGCCGCCGCCGGCCGGACGGGGTACGGCAGCGGGAGCGACCGTTCCGCGAACCGGCGGATCGTCGCGGCGAGGAGCTCGACCTCGACCGGGTGGAGCCGGGCGCGCAGCGAGCGCTCCGTATCCCCGGGGAGGACGTCGAGGCGCGCCTGGGCGATCGTCGGTCCGCGGTCGACGTCGCGGGTCACGAGGTGAACGGTCGCCCCGGTCTCCCGGTCCCCCGCCGCGAGGACCGCCCGGTGGACGCGTTCCCCGTAGAGTCCGGGACCGCCGTGCCGCGGCAGGAGCGACGGGTGGAGGTTGATCGCGCGGCCCGCCCAGCGGTCGACCCATGCGGCGGGAAGGATCGTGAGGAACCCGGCAAGCACGACCAGCTCCGTCCCGCGGGACTCGAGCTCGCCGGAGAGCCGCTCGGACCAGGCGACCGGGTCGACGCCCTTCGACGGCAGCACGACCACCGGGATCCCTCCGCGTTGCGCCCGTCCGATCGCCGGGGCGCTCGCGCGGTCCGCTACGGTAACGACAATCCGGGCGGGGAGCCCGTCCCGGGCGATCTTCTCCACGAGCCCCTCGAGGGTCGTGCCCTCGCCCGAGACGAGGACGGCGATCGGGAGCGGCCGCGTCACGTTCAGAGCACGACGCGCAAATTGAGCTTCTCGGTGAGCTCCTTGTAGCGGTTGCGGATCGTGACCTCGGTCACGCCGGCGACCTCGGCGACCTCGCGCTGGGTCCGGCGCTCGCCGCACTGGACGCTCGAGATGTAGATCGCGGCCGCCGCGACCCCCGTCGGCCCGCGGCCGCTCGTCAGCTCCCGGTCGGTGGCCTCCTTCAGGATCTCGTTCGCGCGCGACTGGATCTCGCCCTTCAGCTTCAATTCCGAGCAGAACCGCTGGATGTAGTCCTGGGGCCGGGTCGGCATGAGGCGCAGCCTCAGCTCGCGGGTCATGAACCGGTACGTCCTCCCAATCTCCTTGCGGCCGATCCGCGACTTGGACGCGATCTCATCGAGCGTTCGCGGGACGTTGCACTGCCGGCAGCTGCCGTAGAGCGACGCCGCCACGACCCCCTCGATCGACCGGCCCCGGATCAGGTTGCGGCCGACCGCCTTGCGGTAGATCATCGCGGCGGTTTCGCGGACGTTCCGTGGGAGCGCCATGCCGGAGGCGATCCGGTCGAGCTCCGCGAGGGCGAACGCGAGGTTCCGCTCGGTGGCGTTGGAGACCCGGATCCGGCGCTGCCACTTCCGCAGCCGGTAGAGCTGCGCGCGGTTGCGCGTCGGGATCGACTTCCCGTACGGGTCGCGGTTCTTCCAGCCGATCTCGGTCGAGAGGCCCTTGTCGTGGATCGTGAGCGTCGACGGGGCGCCCGTGCGGGCCCGCTTCTCCCCCTGCTCGGCGTCGAACGCCCGCCAGTCCGGCCCCTGGTCGATCATCGCCTCCTCGAGCACGAGGCCGCACTCGTCGCAGACGAGCTCGCCGCGCTCGTAGTCGCGGGTGAGGTGGGCCGAGCCGCAGCTCGTGCACCGGGTCGAGACGACCAGGTCGCCGGGGGACTTCGGGGGCTCGTCCGGGGCCGGGGGCGTCTCGGCCGGGGCGTCCGACGTCTCCTTCATGGCTCACTCGACCGCGAGCCCAGCGCCGAGGAGGGCCGCGCCCTCCGCCGGCGACGGGACGCGCTCCGGGCGGACGCTGAAGTACGGACGGGCGACCGGGCCGAACACGCGGACGACCCGCCCCCGCACGACCCCCCGGGCGTCCGCGACGCGGGTTCCCTCGGGAACGATCTCGCGCCCGTGCGCCCGGGCGGTGACGAGGCCCGACGGCGTGAGGGCCACCACGGTCCCGACGGTTCTCGAGATTCCACGGGCCGGTCCCCGCGACAAGTCCTATAAGCCACTTGCGGAACGTATTAAGGCGTTTCGTCGGCTTACTGGTGGTGTTTCGAGCGCGTCCGCCGCTGCTGGGCGGGGGTCGCGGCCGACGGGTTGGCGCCGAGGAGCGGCGCGTCGGGATCGGGCGGCACGTACGCGGCGTAGAACGCGACCCGGGCGGCGGCCCGCTCGTCCTCGATCTGCTCGGGGGTCTTCTCGGCGGGCTTCTCCGCGGTCTCCTTCTCCGCGTTCGCATCGAGCGACGGGTCCGGCGGGGCCTCCGGTCCGGACGTCGGCTCCCCGACCGGGGCCGGCTCCTCCTCGACCGTGAGCGACGGGCCCGGCTCGGCGATCGCGTCCCCGCCCCCCGGGGTCTCCGTCGTCTCCTCGAGCGGCTCGGCGTCGTCCGCCGGTTCCTCGTCGCCGTCGTCGGGGCCGATCTCCGGCTCGTCCTCGGGCGGTTCCGCACCCGGCTGGAGCGGCGGCCCGGAGCCCGCGAGCTTCTTCTCGCGGGTCAGGCGGGCGACCTCGTTCCAGAGCTCCTCGATCTCCTCCTCGGGCGAGCCGGTCCGGCGCTCCTCGCTCAGGGCGTGCCGCACCTGGGTCATCAAGCGGGCGGCGGTCGACGCGTCCCGGGCTCGGCCCTTGATCCGGTGCAGGTGGCGCGCCAGGTTGCGCGCCTCGAGGAGGATCTCCTCCTCCTCCTCGGTCGACATCGATGGAACGGCCGGCGCCCGGGGGATGCGGGCGACCTCCCGTCGGGCGTCCGCGAGCCGCTGCGCGGCCATCGGGAGGTTGTCCTCCTGCAGGGACCGAAGCAGCCGCGAGAACGCCGCGACGGCGGAGGCGACCTCCTCCCCCCGGTCCCGGGCGCGACGGATCGAGACCCCCAGCGCCTCGGCCTCGTGGACGCAGAACTTCGGCACCGCGTCGCTGAGGACCGCGAGCGCGAGGGTCGCCGCGGCGGCGGTCTTCTGGAGCGAGGTGACGCTGAGCGGCTCGCCCATCAGCTGCTCACGGGGGTTCCCGACGCGGAGGTCCATGTGCGCGAGGTCGACGCCGATCGTCTCGGCGATCGAACGCAGCTCGTCGACGTGCTGGAGCAGCTCGCGGATCCAGACCCAGTCGCGGGTCGCCCGCGTGAGGAGCGTCTCGGCCCGCTTGACGACCTGGGTCGCCTCCTCGACCGACCCGGCCCGCACCGCGGACTCGAACGCGTCGCGGACCTGGATCGACGGGAACGGCAGCCCCTCCGCCTGGAGCTCGAGCCCGCGGGCCTCGACCGGCTCGAGCCGGTGGCGCAGCTCCTTGAACGGGGACGACGCGGGCATCGGGTTCAGGCCGGTGTCTCCGAATAGGCGAGCGACCGCATAAGGCGGGTGAGGGCGAGGTCGGCCTCGGTCAGGCGTCGGGCCCGGAGGAGCGCCGTCGCTTCCCGGATCTGAGCCGCGGCCTCCGTCGCCTCCCGGCTCTCGGCGGGCAGCTTGCGGACCCGCGCGGCCAGGCTCCGGGACTTGCTCAGCAGGGTCACGAGCAGGGCCTCCTCGTCCGGCGTGAGGTGGGCCCCGGTCGGTCGCGGCGCGCCGCCGGTCCCGCCGGGGATCGGCTGCAGCGACTCGATCATGTGGCGCAGTTCTCGGATGCCCCCGATCGACTCGGTGAACCGCCCCTCCTGGAGCTGCTGGGCGGCCCGGCTGTGAGCGCGGCGCACCGTGTCGGCCCCCGGGTGGTCCGCGGGGAGCCGTCCCAGGGTCTCCGCGTGGCGCGCGAGCTCCTCGCCCAGCGCCGCCGGGACCGCTTCGTGAAGCTCCATGAGGATCCGCGACGCCTCGAGGACGACCGAGTCGAGTTCCTCCTCGCTGACCCCCGTGGACCCGAGCGCCGCGCGCACCGCCTGGACACGATCCGGGACGTCGCCGAGCGGTACCCCGATCGTCTCGGCCTCCGTCCGTAGGGTGTCGATCTGTTCGAGCAGTCCCCGGATCCCCTTCCAGTCCGACTCGAGGCGCCCCAGGCGTTCGTCCGCCTCGTGGATCGACGGGAGCAGCTCCTCGACCGCCCGCAGATCGACCCCGTCGGCCGCGCGAGGGACTCCGACGAGGTCGACTCGGAGCCCGGAACGCTCCAGCGTCGCGCGCCGCTCCTCGAGGCGGGCGAGGAGTCGCCCGATCGTCCGGTCGCTCTCCTGCTCGAGGCGGCTCTGCGCGGAACGCAGGATCGCGAGCGCCTCGGTGTCCCGGCCGGACGCTTCGCTCAGCGCGGCCTGGCATAGCTCGCTGGTGATGTCGGGGGGGTCGCGCGCCACCGGCTGGAGCAGCTCCATCCGGACCGCGAGCGCGCGCCCCAGGGCCCCGTTGAGCGGGGACTCGGGCGGCGGAGGCGGGCGAGCCGGCGCGGGCCCACCCTCGGGCGGGGTCGCCGACGCCGCCTCCGAGCCGCCGTCGTCGACGGCGGGGAACGGGCCGAGGTCCGGCGTCATCAGCGCGACCGGCAATCCGCACGTCGGGCACCGGGCGGCGGCCGGCGGGATCGTCTGATCGCAGACCGGACACGTCTCGGCCACGGCGCCCTCTGGACAAAGGCAGAGACGAACCGACCGTCCTTAACCCCTCGCCCGCGTCGCGGGACCGGCACCGCGCGAGCTCACCCGCCCGAGAACACCGGCACCACCGTGATCGTTAGCGGCGCATCGACCGGCGTGTCGAGGGGGATCGACACGCCGTCCACGAGGACGACGCATCCCTCCGGCGCCTCCCCCACCTCGCGCACCGCGTCGCGCACCGGCCGGCCGCACGCCAGGGAGACGGTCCGTCGCACCGTCCGGGCCGCGCGGCCGATCTCGACCGTCACGTCGACGCGCCCGGGAGGAGCGCTGAGGGGGAGAGTCTCCGGTGGCGCGGACCTTCCTCGCCCACCCTTTGAACTCCCGCGATGCATACGCATCACCAGATCTCGAATCTGGCGCCTTGGCCGAGCTAGGCTACCTCAGCACCCCTGCCGGGGACGGGACGGGCCTCTTAGATGTTTGCCGCCCGCTCCGGACCGCGCGACCGGGCCGCCGCGCACCGCTCGGCCCCCCGGCCCTATCCCCGGCGCGTGCCGTTCGCGCGCGGCCGCGTCGCGTGACCCGGTCCCGGGGATCGCCCCGGCGGTGTGACGGCGTCCTTCATCCGGGTTAGGGCGTCGATCGGGGCAGGGTCGACGTGCCGCCGCCGCGCGAGGAACAGGCTCACGAAGTCGCCGAGCGCCACACCGTCCACGATCGCCTCGAGCCGGTCCTCGGAGACGAGCGGGGCTCGGACGACCTTCACGGAGCGGGCGCGCAGGACGCGCTCGAGGTACCGCAAGCCGGCGACGATCGTCGGGTCCGACCGCGACCATGCGAGGAGGACGACCGCCAGACGGGCCGCCTCGGCCCGGCGCAGCGCGTCCCATCCGACGACGGCGTTATGGAAGAGCTCGGGCGCTTCGTCGAAGACCGCGAGGCGCTTCGCGTTCTCCTCGATCTGCGTCGTCCATCGCCGGGCGAGCGCTCCCCAGCCGGACGCGGCGTACACGAACGGAAGGCGGTCGCCGATCCCGTCGGCGAGGGCCGCCGGCGCGCTGCCGGCGCGGACGTATTCGCCGATCCGGGAACGGGTTCGCTCGGCAACGCGGACGACCCGGTTCTCGTTCGACTCGGGGAACGCCGGATCGAGGAGGCCGAGCACGCCGCCCAGGAAGTAGCCGACAGCGGCGCGCGGGGGCAGCCCGGGCGGGACGCGCACGACCGGGACCCCGTCGGAGTCGGCTCGCTCGGCGAGCGCCCCCCCGGACGCGATGACGGTCCGGGCGGCGCCGGCGCGGCGCGCGAGATCGTAGGCGCGGACGGTCTCCCATGTGTTGCCCGAATAGCTCAGGAAGATCGCCTGCGACCGCGCGTCGACCGACCTCGGCAGCTCCGGGGCTCGGACGACCTCGAGCGAGCGCTCGGTCTCGGACTCGACGAGGCCGCGGGCGAGGTCGGCGGCGATCGCCGAGCCCCCCATGCCGATCGCGTAGACCCGGGCCGGTCGCTCGCCGTTCGGCAGCGCGAGCTCGCGGCCCCAGCGGAACCCCTGCTCCAGCGAGCCGGGCAGCTCCTCCGCGAGCGCCCGCATCCGAACGTAACCGGGGAGGTCTCGAGGGGGCACGGCGGGCCCGGGTTCTCCTTCGGAGATTACCCTTGCGCCCCACCGGACATCCCGTGCGCGCGCGTCCGGTGGCCCTGCGACGGACGCCCCGGGCGCGCGTCGCTTGGAACCCAAGGGTCGGTGACGGCGCGGGATCGCCTCCGCGCCGTCGGGGCGCGGGCCCGCACAGAGCCGACGGATCGGTCGCCCCGTGGCGACGCGTCGTGGCTCCCGGAACCCCACGACACGACGGCCCGCGGCGTAACGGG
>JASHOP010000013.1 GCA_030041075.1 Thermoplasmata archaeon
CGGGCGCGACGGGCCGCGGGACCCCCCCCTCGGGCCCCCTGATCCGGCTCGACCGTCCGTTCGACGCCGACGAGTTCTCGACCCTCCTCGGCGGGACGTCCGTGAGGGTGAACGTGCCCCGGGATAGCCTCCCGGAGGTCCTCCGGCGGGTCACCGACTTCATGGGGTTCGGGATCTACGTCTACGCGATCACGATCCGGCCGGCCCCGAACGAGCTGCTCAAGGAGTTCGTCGTCGAACTCGAGCGGGTCGACTACTCGCCCGAGAAGCAGACGTGGGTGCGGTTCGTCGAGAAGGGACCCTCGAACTCCCCGTTCGGACCGTCCGGCCCGCCGGAGTAAGGGTCCCCCGGGGACGATCACGACCGGGGGGCGAGCGCCCGCCGGGCCAGGACGATCGCCACGACGATGATCGCCGCGGCCCAGGCCGCGAGCCCGAGGAGGTAGACCGACGCGTCGTACGGGTAGTACGCGGTCGCCCCCGCGAACAGGTTCTCGCGGATGACGTTCACCGCCAGGGTGATCGGGTTGAACGAGGCCACGTTCCGGAACCAGACCGGCATCAACCCCCACGGGAACAGCGCCGCGGAGGTCAGGAGCACGGGAAGGTTGATCGCGTTCACCACCGCGAAGTACGACTGGGGCTGCTCGATCGTGAACCCGATCGCGAGGAACAGCGAGGCGAACATCACGGAGAGGATCACGATCGCGAGGACGACCTCCCCCGCCCCGACGAACGAAACGGGAGCCGTCACGGTGAGGCCGCTCAGTCCCGCCTTGCCGAGGCCGACGGCGAGGCCCAGGACCAGGAACGCGAGGCCGACCGGCTGGAGGATGCCGGCAAGGAGCCGGGAACCGAAGATCGCCGTCGCCCCCGCCGGGGTCGAGGAGGTCCGCTTCAGGACCCCGAACAGCCGGTCGAAGATCACGTTCGCCCCTAGGAACAGCGTCGCGGTCACGGCCACGAAGCCGGCCATGCCGGCCGCGAAGTAGGAGAAGTACGTCGGAGCCCCCCGGACGAGCTCCTTCAGGACCGACGGCGAAACCGCCGCGCCCAGGTTGAACGCCTGCCCGAACAGGAGGAGATAGAGGATCGGGAGGAGCAGCGACGTCACGATCGCCTGCGGATTCCGGGCGAGGCGCTTCAGCTCGCGCCGGGTGAGCGCGCCGACCTCGCGGATCATCGCCGGCCCCCGAGCTGGTTCTGGACCCGCCCGAGCATCACCGCGCGGTCGGTCGCGCTGAACCCCTCGTCCTCGCGGAACTCTCGCCCCGTGAACTCGAGGAACACCTCGTCGAGGCTGGGGCGCTTCAGCGATACGCCGGCGAGGCTGACGTTCGACCGGGCGCACGCCTCGACGAGCTTCGGGACGAGCCCCTCGCCGTTCGGGCACTTGACGCGGTAGCTGCCGTCCTGGGCCGTCACTGTCAGCACCCCGGGGACCGCCTTCAGGAGCGGGGTCAGGTCCGGACCTGCCGCCAGCGGGCGGACGGTCACGATATCGCCGCCCAGCCGGTCCTTGAGCTCGGCCGGGGTCCCGCTCGCCACGATGCGACCGTGGTCGATGATCGCGATCCGGTCGCACATCCCGTCCGCCTCCTCGAGGTAATGGGTCGTGACGAACACCGTCATGCCGTGCTCCCGGCGGAGCTCCTGGACGTACTTCCAGAACCCCGCGCGGCCCTGGGGGTCAAGCCCGAGCGTCGGCTCGTCCAGGAACAGCACCCCGGGGGAGTGCACCGTGCCGACCGCGAGCTCGAGACGGCGCCGCATGCCGCCCGAGTAGGTCTTCGCGAGACGGTCCGCCGCGTCGGCGACCTGCATCCGCTCGAGGAGCCCGTTCACGCGGCTCGCGACCTCGCTCCGCGGGACCCCGTAGAGCGCCGCGGCCAGCTCGAGGTTCTCGCGACCGGTCAGGTCGCCGTCCGAGGTCATCTCCTGGAAGACGATCCCGATGCGACGTTTCACGTCCTCGGGGTGGCGCAGGACGTCGATCCCGTCGACGGTCGCCTGACCCGAGGTGGCGCTGAGTCCCGCGGTCAGCACCGCGACGGTCGTCGTCTTGCCGGCGCCGTTCGGACCGAGGAAGCCGTACACCTCACCCTGGGCGACCTCGAACGAGACGCCGTCGACGGCTCGAACCTTGCCGTTGTAGACCTTGGTCAGCTCGGCCGCGACGATCGTGCCCTTGCCGGTCGGGGTCGCCATCAAAGCCTCGGGTTCGGACCCGCCTACGTCAGGAGCTTATCAAGCCGCTGAGCGGCCGTCCTCACCGCGGGCTTCGCCGACTCGAACTCCTGGGCCCGGGACGTGCGAAGATCTTCGAGGAAGGCGATGAGGCTCGTCAGCTCTCGGGCGGCCTCCTGGGCGTTCCGGGGACCGAACCGTCCGAACGGACCGCCGGCCTGGGCCCGGGCGGCGTCGGTGAGGGCGTACCGGCCGTCGGCGTTACGGGAGACGGTGCCCTCGGTCGCCATCTCCTCCAGCAACGGATAGACCGAGCCGGGGGACGGCCTCCACCACCCCCGGGTCATCTGCTCCATATCGTCCATGATCTCTGCACCGCTCTTCGGCCCGCTCGATAGGAGGTGAAGAACGGCCGTCCTCAGCCCGCGTCGATGATGCGATACCCACGGCGTTCCCCAGTGCGACATCGATATTCCGATATCGGTTATTCGATATAAGTTCGACCCTGCACCGGTGCTGGAGGGCGCCCGCCGGGAGGCGATACTCCCGAACGCCCTAGGACGCTCTCCGGGGGCCTGGTCGAGGACATCGGAAGGACGAGAGGGGTGTAATCTACCCCGGGGCGATGCCGCGGAGCGGTGACATCATGCCGCTTCCGCACGAAGGAGACCGATGGGAGGCCGAGCTCCGGGCCCTCCGCGAGGACCTCAAGGAGATCCGGCACGAGCAACGGGAGATGGCGAACGCGATCAACCAGCTCGTCACGACGTTCCGGACGCTGGCGACGCACCTCGGAATCGCGTCGGAGCCGTACGCTCGCCGGGAGCCGACCGCCGCATCGAGGGACCTGCCGGGGTTCGGCTGAGGTCGGCGCGGTCGCCCGACCTCAGCTCGGAGCCGGTCCGGCCCCGGACTCGGATCCCGGCGGTCACGCGGGCGTCGACGTAGGTCCGCCTGCCCGCGGCGCGAGGGGCACGGCCTTGCGGCCGTACCGCCACGCTCCGTCGATCGGGTAGAGCCGACGCATCCGGGTCCCGATCGGGGCGTCGAGGTGCAGTTCCCCGGGCGCCGCGTCGGCCACCGGCAGCGTAGCGCGCACGCCGGGCTCGAGCTCCGCGATCACGACTCCGTACGGCCCGCTCGCCTCGACCTGGACGTCGAACTCGGTCGGTTGGCCCCCGCGACCGATCCAGGTCGCGGCCAGGACCCGGCCTCCGTCGAACGGGACGAACCGGGGCACCAGCTGATCTTCCCGGCCGCAGTGGCGGCAGCTTCCCCGGGCCGGGAACGTGGTCCGACCGCACGCCGAGCAGCGATCGGCGACGAACCGCCAGCGGCTGGGGAGGCCCTCGAGGTATCGCGGGGTAGGGACGTAGGCACCCTCGGACAGGTGTGTCGGGGGCCGATCGGGGGTGCGCTTCACGGCTCCGGAAAGCGGGCGACCGGCCAGCGGATCGATCGTCGAGTCCCCCACCCAGCTCGACGGGTTCCCGACGCCTTCGGCCCGGTAGCGACCGAGGAACCACGGGAGTACGTGCGGGCCGGAGGGGAGGGTGCCCAGATCGATCGGCGGGCCGTGCCCGTCCGCCACGGTGTCGACCCAGAGCGTAACGGCTCCCTCGGCCGGGACATCCCCCGTGCGCGAGGTTCCGCCCGCGGCATCGGGCTCGAGGTCGACCGCGATCACGAGCTCACGGCCGCTCCCCGCGACGGCCTCCGCGATCGCCGCTCCCAGGCCGGGGAGGCCGGGGGGCCCCTCCCGAACGGCGACAGGGCTTCCCATCACCCCCTCCAGCTTCTCGCGGTCCAGCGGCGGCCGCGACCCCACGACGCGGACGGTCCACGGTGGCCCCGGTCCGGGCTCCGAGCGAACGACCCGCTCGATGGCGGTCGCCGCCATCGTGAACGCGTCCTCGTCCGGCCCGCGGACCCGGCGGAGACCATCGGTCCACCCGGGAACGTACGCCCCGGCCCTCATGATCCCCCGCACGGACTCATCCCGCCGAGAAGATCGTCACGGAGGCGGTGGCGCCAGCGCCCCCGACGTTCTGCGCGAGCGCCCGGCGGGGCGCCGGGACCTGCCTCGCCCCGGCCTCGCCGCGAAGCTGGAGGAACACCTCGTACGCCTGCGAAACCCCGGTCGCCCCGATCGGGTGGCCCTTCGCCTTGAGCCCGCCGTCCGGGTTGACGGGAAGCCGTCCGTCGCGGGCGGTAGCGCCCGAGAGCGTCAGGGCGCCCGCCTCCCCCCGGCCGGCGAACCCCAGGTCCTCGAGCCCGAGCAGCTCGGCGATGGTGAAGCAGTCGTGGACCTCCAGGAACGAGATCGCCGAGCGCTCCACGGCCGCGGAACGGAACGCCGCGTCGGAGGCGCGTCGGGTCGCCTCGAACCGGGTAAGATCGTCGCGCTCCTGGATCGCCAGCCGGTCGGACGCGGCCCCGATTCCGTCGACGTAAACGGGCGTGTCGGTGTACCGCCCGGCGATCTCGGGGGACGCGAGGAGGACGGCCGCGGCGCCGTCGCTCACCGGGCAGCAGTCGTAGAGGCCGAGCGGGT
>JASHOP010000014.1 GCA_030041075.1 Thermoplasmata archaeon
GCCGTAACCCAATGGAATGGGCTCGAAGACCTTCTGAAGGGCGGGTCTCTTGATGGGTGAACCTTAGTTGTCAGCACAGGTTAGCTTCCACCCGGGTTGGCTGGACGCGTTGGGCTTATTTTCCCATGGGTGGGACTTGATTCCCAGAACGCTTCGCGGGCCAAGTTGATTCCCAAAGCCGCCCCGCGGCCACCGGCCGAGAGCGAGAGGCACCGGGGCGATCGATCTCGTCCGGCTCGGGCGGAGGGGCCGCCCCGACGGGGCGACCCGCCTAGTGAGGATGCGTCGCGACCGGCCCGAACGTCACACTGACCGCCGGCGGCGAGGCGCCGTCTACGGAGATCGCGCCGAACGGCTCGCTACCGGTCACCTGCCAGCCGGGAACCGGCCCGATGAAGTAGAGGTAGGAACCGTTGGTGAGGTTGAACGCGATCGTCGTGCCGGTCGTGGTGGCACGCTGGGCCACGAAGCCGACGCCCCAGGCGAACCCAACGATCGCCACGCTCCAGTTCGTCCCGGTCGGGAGGCCGCTCTCGGAGAACGTCGCCTCGTAGTACGCGAGCGGCGTGAACGTCACGTTGGTTGCGTTGGGTGCCGAGCCCGCGACGACGACATCTCCCCGCGCGGGGGTCGCGGCGTACCCGGCTTCGCGTCCGATCTGGTAGCGGTACGAGCCGTTCGTGAGCTGGAAGGTGATGGTTGGGGTCTCGGAGGTCTCGCTTCGCATGGACCGGCGGCTGGGTCCGTGCACGGTCACCGTCCAGTCGGTTCCCGGAGCGAGCCCGGACTCATGGAACGTCACGGAGTAGGTCGTGAGGGTAGTGTAGGAGATGCCGATCGCCGGGGGCGAGCCTCCGGTGACGTTGAACGATCCCCGACCGTCGCTGGTGGCGAATCCCGGCGGAGAGTCGGCGAAGTAGCGGTACGTACCGTTGGGTAGGGAGAAGGTGATCGCGGAGCCGACCGACGAGTTCGTCTCTCCGCGGTGCCAAATCCAGCCGCCCCATACGCCGGCGACGCGGACCGACCAGTTCGTGCCCCCGGGCAGGCCCGTCTCTGAGAACGTCACGGTGTATCCCGGGCCCGTGTCGTGGGGATCGCCGGTTCCGTACGAAAGGTGGGATGCGGACGCTACGGCGACCCCGGACACCGTCAGGACCAGGGCGACGAGGCCGGCAACGAGGATGGCTCGCGCACGCTGCATGGATCGGCCAAACGTGACCCTGTTATACGTCTTTGCGGCCCGCCCCTCCGGATCGTGGTCTCGGTCCGCTCGGAACGCCTCTCCGGCCCCCCGTCCGGTCCGGCGGCCGCCCGTCCCGGACTGGCGCTCGCTCGGCCAGCTTATCCTCGCGGACGGTTCGGCGCGCCGTGGCGATCACGTTGGAGCCGCTCGGACACGACCGGGGGGCCTCGCTCGACCTCGTTCGAGCGGCGGTCGTCGCCCGGGACGGGCCGGGAGAGGAGGCCGCACGGTCGACCGCGCTCCTGGAGGCGTCCCTTCGGGCGGACACCCTTCTCGGACGGTTGGTACGGCATGAAGGGATCCCGTCGGGAATCGCGGTGTGGGACGAGCCGAGCTCGCTGGGCACGACGGTCGAGCTCCTGTACCTGACCTCGCCGGCGGCGACGGTCGGCACGTATCGGGATCTCCTCGCCGAGATCGGGCGGCTGGCCGGTCCCTTGGCGTTCGTCGGCGGCCCCCTCGCGGGCCTCGATCCGGCCGCGGAGGAGGCGCTGATGACCGGCCTCGGGTACGCGCCGTTCGGACGGAGCGAGATGCGGCTCCGGCCGACCGCGCCGCTCCCCGAGCCTGCGGTGCCGTCCGCGGTCCGTCTCCGCGGGGTCGAGTCCGGGGACCCGCCGTCGCTCGCGCGGCTGCACGCCCGGGCGTACCGCGGGACCCTCGACCGCTACCTGTTCTGGTCCGACCCGGACGACGAGCGTGACGCCGTCGACCAGCTCGACGGGGTGATGGCGGGCCGGTGGGGGCCGTTCGTGCCCGACGGCTCGTGGGTCGCCGAGGACGCCGGCCGGCTCGTGGGCGCCGTCCTTAGCGTTCGGAGCGGATCCGGGGTCCTGATCGTCGACGTGATGGTCGACCCGGACCACCGGGGCCTCGGACTCGGCCGGGCGTGCCTTCTCGCCAGCCTACGCGCGTTGCGGGCCGCCGGCGAGCGCGAGGTGTTCCTCAACGTCACGGAGGGGAACGAGGCCGCCGAGCGCCTCTATCGGCGGGTCGGGTTCGCTCGTTCCCTCGGTCCGACGCGCGACTGGTACCACGCCGCCCGGATCCCCATCGCCGCTTCCGGGGTCCGCCGGACCGTGGCCCGGGGGCGGCTCGGGCTTACCGGGCCGGTAGCCGAGACGCCGGAGGGCGGCGAACATCGTGAGCATGACGACGCCGAAGATCACGATCCCGGTCCCCGCGAGCAGATAGGTGCCCCGGACCCCGACGACGATCGTGAGCACTCCGCCGGCGATCTGGCCGAACGGAACGAGCGCTAGGCTCCCGACCTCGTCCGCGGCGAATACCCGGCCCATCTTCTCGTCCGGCACGGTCGCCTGGACGACCGAGAGGAACACGGTCGTGATCGCCCCGGGGGCGAAGCCGTAGACGAAGATGATCGGGAGGGCGAGGTAGATCGTCCGCACCAGGGCGAGCGCGGCGATCGCGAGGCCGGTGACGAACACGAGGGCGATTATGAGCCGGCCCGCGCGCTCCTCGAACCGAAGGTGGGAGGCGGCGACCAGTCCGCACGCCGAGCCGGCGGTCGCGGTCGCGACCATCGCGCCGTACCAGAAGCCGGTGGAGACGGAGAGCCAGCTCATCAGGTAGAGCGCGAGCTCGACGAGGGCTACCGCCGTCAGGAAATTGATCACGAGCGCCCCGAGGGTCATCTCGAACAGCGCGACGCGGTGGACGAGGTAGCGGAACCCCTCGGCCATCTCGGCCCGGACCGACCGCGTCGGCCCGCGCCGGTCGACGGCGAGGTTGCCGCGGAGGCCGAGGAGGCTCGCCTGGGCTCCCACGAACAGGAGGAGCGGGATCGCGAACGCGTAGGCCCCGGCTCCCAGCGAGAGGGCGATCCCGCTGGCGACCGTCCCGAGGCCGCTCGCGGCCGCCGCGCTCGCGTAGATCGCGCCGTTCGCGCGGCCGAGATCGGGCGTCCCGACGAACCGCGGCACGACGGTGTTGAACGCCGGCCGGAAGATCGTCGAGCTCGATGCGAGGAGCGCCCAGCCCGGCAGCGCGAGCGCCACCCAGAGCGGGAGGTAGAACCCGGCGGGGCCGGGGAGATCGAGGGGGCGGGCCGGGCTGACGAACAGGTCGGCCGCGAGGCCCGCCGTCGCGACGATCGACGCGAAGTTCGCGATCCGCATGAGCCGGCCCCGATCGTGCCGATCGGCGAGCGGGCCCGAGAAGAGAGCCCCGGCGAGCGTCGGGAGCGCGGACGACAGTCCGAACAGGGTGAGGGCGAGGGCGACGTACGAGGTCGGGTCGGACCTCGGGAAGGCGAACGCGATCCGATAGAGGAGGATGACGAGCGCGGTGGACGGGGCCGCGAACTGGAGCGCCCCGGCCAGGAGCAGCGGCACGAACGAGGGCTGGCGGAACAGCTCGCCGTACCGACCGCGGGGCAGTTCGGTCAAGTCGGGCCCCACCCGGGCCGGGCTCGATAAGGGTATCGTCGGCCCCGAAACGTCGCTCCCGGGCGGGTGCGAAACCCGCATGTACGCCTCCTCCGTCCGCCGGGCCCGGGAGCCTTCGGTGCGTCTCCTCTCGCGCGATCCGGCCACGGGGCTCCACCGGCTCCGCCTCGAGACCCCGAGCGACCTCTGGCGGATCGCCCGGCTGGTGCGGCCGGGCGACCGGGTCGGAGCCTCGACGACCCGTCGCGACCCCGAAGCGCCCGAGGACGTGCCCGGGGCGGAGCGCTCCCGCCGGCGCGTTTTCCTCACGATCCGGACCGAGCAGGTCGAGTTCCACGGGTTCTCGGGTCACGTTCGTTTCACGGGACCGATCGTGGAGGGACCGTTCGACGTCGGCCGCCACCACACCCTCGACCTCACCGAAGGCGACGAGATCGCCGTCCTCAAGCCGACGCTCGGGGCGGGCGACCGGGCGCTCCTCGACGAAGGCCTCTCGGGCCGGGGCGAGCCGACGATCGTGGTGGCGTCCGTCGACTGGGGCGACTCGTCCGTCGTGCGCGTCCGCGGGAGGGCGATCGAGCCCGTCGCCGACGTCCGGAGGACGATCGCGGGCAAGCAGTTCGGGGTCGGCCCCGTCGAGCGAGACCGGGCGGCGTACCTGGACGATCTCTACGCGGTGGTCGTGCGGGAGGGCGAAGCCGCGAACGCGCTCGTGATCGCCGGGCCGGGGTTCCTCAAGGAGCAGCTCGTCCGCCGGGTCCAGGAGAGCGCCCCGGCGCTGGCGAAGCGGACCCGGGTCTATCCGACGTCCGAGTCGGGACGCGCCGGCGTCGACGAGCTCCTGCGCTCGGGTCGCGCGAGCGAGGTGCTCGCGGCGAGCGTCGCGGCGGAGGAGGCGGGGATCGTCGAACAGCTCGTGCGGGCCCTCGCGACCGGGCGGCGGGCCGCCGTGGGCCGCGCGGAGGTCGCCGAGGCGATCGACGGAGGCGCCGTCGAGACCCTGCTCGTGTCGGACGCGCTCCTTGGCGATCCCGAGGTGGCGTCGCTCCTCGACCGCGCCCGGGCGGCGCGGGGGCGGGTCTTCCTCGTGCGCGCGGACGGGGACGCCGGGAAGAAGCTCCAGGCGCTGGGCGGGATCGCTGCCGTCCTGCGGTACGACTGGACGAGCGCGGGACGCGCTACGGGATCGCCTGGATCGCCTCGCGCAGCTCCTCGAAGCGGCGCTTGAGATCCTTGAGCGCGTAGCGGAGCGCCTCGCGCGCGGTCAGCGAGCCGTCGGTCTCGAAGCGGAGGAAGAACCGCTCGGGATCGGGCTCGATGCGGATCGAGCCGTGCTCGCACGTCGCCTCGCACGCCCCGCAGTCGATGCATTTGGTCTCGTCGGAGACGCCGAGCTTCCCCTGGGCGAACTCGAGGATGCGGACCGGGCAGGACGCGGCCGTGCGCTTCAAGCACGCCTCGGAGCAGCCTTCCTTCTTCGCGATCCGGACGTGGGGGCGGGGGAACGACGCGACGCCGTGGGCGACCTGCCACTTCCCGTGGTCGCGCGCCGAGCCGACGACCGCGGTCGCGTACGCGAGCAGCGCCTGCCGGGCGCCGAGGCGGACGATCGGCACGTCGGGCTCGAGGATGGCGAGCGTCGGGTCCGCGATCGGGACGACGTCCTTCGCGTAGACGGTGCACGGTCCCTTCCGGTCGACCGAGTACATCACCTGGCAGTGCGGGCATCCCGTGCCGCCGCACGCGCACTCCGACTTGCGGCGGAACTGGGACAGGTCGGTCGGGATCGGAAGGAGGCCGAGCCTCAGCGCGACCCCCTCGTCGAACATGCTGGTCGACGAGTCGTAGTCCTTCCCGGTCGCCTCGTCCCGGATCGGACCCAGGTGGAACTCGACCTCGTCGATCGCGAGCCGCGGCAGGTCGGCGAGCAGCGTGCGGCGGATCGCGTTGACCTGCGACGCCGAGGCACCCTCGATCTCGAGCGACGCCGCGCGCGGCTGGAGGAGCTCGATCGTGGCGGGCACGGCTACACCCTCCGCCCGCGGCGGCCCCCCTTCGGCTTCGTCCCGTCGTGCGGGACCGGGGTCACGTCCTCGATCCGCTGGATCTTCACGCCGGCCCGCGCGAGCGCGCGGATCGCGGCCTGGGCCCCCGGGCCGGGCGAGCGCGAGCGGTTGCCGCCCGGAGCGCGGACGCGGACATGGAGCGTGTCGTAGCCTTTCTCCTTGATGAGCGCGGCGACCTGGTCGGCCGCCTTCATCGCCGCGTACGGGCTCGACTCGTCCCGCGCGGCCTTCACGACCATCCCGCCGGTCGCCTTCGCGAGCGTCTCCGCTCCCGTGATGTCGGTGACGGTGATGTGGATGTTGTTGTAGCTCGCGAAGATGTGCGCGATCCCGATCTTCGCCATCGACTACGCTTCCTCCGGCGCGGACGGCGGCGGCGCCGGGGCGGCCCGGCTCTCCGCGCGCTCGCGCATCAGGACCCTCGCGCTGTGGTCGTCGTTCGCGAGGGGGCTCGTCGGCGAGTAGCCGAGACGGGCCTCGTCGGCGAACGGCACGAGATAACCGGGGCGCGTGACGCGGTGGTCCCCGATCGCGAAGTGCCCCTGCACGATCCATTTGCGGGCCCCCTTCACGGTCGGGGCGAGCCCGCGGGTGAACGCGATCCACTGGAGCCGTCGCTTGAGGATGTCCTCGGTCGTGAGCGCGAGCACGTCGTCCAGCGTCGGCGAGCCGACCGGAAGGACCCCGAGGCGCGCGAGCCGGCCGAGCAACTGGTCGGTCTCGCGTCGGGCCTGGGGCCCGCCGGCGCGCAACTTCGCCTGGAGCTCGCGGGCCTGCTGGCGGATCCCGCGGAGGATCGACTGGGCCTTCCAGAGCTCGCGCTTGTTCTTGAGGCCGTAGCGATCGAGGAGCTTGCGCTCCTCCTCCATCCGACTCGCCTCCCACGGGTGCTTCGGCGTGTCGTAGAGGCGCCGCAGGAACTTCGGGTCGCCCATCGCGCCTACTCCTTCTTGGCCCCGCCGGCCGCCGGCTTCGCCGGCGAAGCGGCCGCGGGCGCCGGCGCCGATCGGCCGGAGCCTCCGCCCTCCTCCTTGGCGGCGGCCGCCGCGGCCTCCTTGGCGGTCTTCTTGAGGACCCCGGCGGCCATGCCGGTCCGGCCGTTGGAGCGCGTGCGCTGGCCCCGGACCTTCTGCCCGCGCTCGTGGCGAACGCCCCGGTAGCTTCGGATCATCCGCATCTGGTTGACGTCGTCGCGGCGGCGCGTCTCCAGCTCGACGCCGACGTAGTGGACGGTCGTGCCCAGGACCGGCTCGGTCCGGTGGTTGACCATCCAGGCCGGGACCTTGGCGTTGAGCGTCGTGAGCGTCGCTTCGATCCCCTCGACGGTCGGCTCGGGAAGCTCTCCGATCCTCTCGGTCGGGTCGACCCGCGCGAGGTGGCAGGCGGTCTCCGCGACCCGCAGCCCGACCCCCGGCACGGTCGTCAGGGCGAGCGCGGTCGGACGCGTGCCGTCGAGGTCCGAGTTCGCGACGCGGACGATGTAGCGGAAGTTGGGGTTGGTCGAAACGAACTTCGGTGCCCGCGTCGGGGGTCCCGCCTTCGCCTTCGACTTGCCGCCTTCCTTCGGCTCCTTGCCGTCCTTCCCCTTCGGGGCGCCGGACTTCTCTTTCTTCGCGCCCTTCTCGACCGGGGGCTCCGTCGGCTCGGCGGCGGCCGCCCCGTCCTTCGGAGCCTCCTTCGGCTCCTTCGACTCTTTGGGCGCGATCCTCACTCCCCTCGGTTGGGCACCCCCGTTCGAAGAGGGCCGAACGAGAGGCCGAGCGGGCCGTCCGTCCCCTCGAACGGTGGAGCGGCCGCCGAGAAACCCCCCGCTTTTAACGGCTTCGGAGGAATCGGCTCGCTCAACCGGCTGCCGAGGAGCGTCGGGCTCGCGGAGGCGCCGCCCCCGGCCGGCGCGCCTCCAGGACCCGGTAGCCCGAGCCGCGGGCCAGGACGGAGACCGACCCCTCCCAGTTCGCGCCGAGCCACGCCTGGTAGAACCGGATCCCCTGGCTCCCCTTGCCGACCATCACCAGCCTTCCGCCCGGGGTCAGGTGCGCGGGGGCGGTGCGCAGGAGCTCGAGGACGAGATCCCGGCCCGCACGGTACGGCGGGTTCGTCGCGACGACATCGAACGACTCCCCCGCGACCGGCTCGAAGAGGCGTCCGACGCGCACCTCGGCGTTCCGGACCCCGTTGCGCGCGAGGTTGTCCCGGGCGAGACGCGCCGCGCGCCGGTTGACCTCCGTCAGCGTCACCCGGCCGTCCCGCGCGGCCTTGGCGGCGGCGACCCCGACCGGTCCCCAGCCGCATCCCAGGTCGAGCACCCGGTCGGTCGGGCGGAGCGCGAGGTTCTCGATCAGGAGCGCGGTCCCCGGATCGAGCCCATGGGCGGCGAAGACGCCCGCGTCCACGCGGAACGAGACGAGCTCGCCGCGATACAGGAACCGGAGCTCCCGCGGTGCCGTCGCCGACCTCGGACGCTCCGCGAAGTACGGCTCGCCGGAGGGCCCGTCCTCGTCGTCGCTCACGTCGATCGCCGTCGCCAGATCGGCTCGCGCCGTCCGGACGGCGCGGCCGGCGAAGCGCCGAGCGCGTCGCGGACCAGCTCCCGTTCCCGAGACCCTAGCGAGCGCGGCAGCTCGACGTGGAGGGTGACGATGAGGTCGCCCCGCCCGGACCCCGGCAGCCGGGGGAACCCTTTCCCGCGAAGCCGGAACTGGGTCTCGGGTTGCGTACCGGCCGGGACCTTGAGCGACGCCTGGGCCTCGAGGGTCGGGATCGTGATCTCGCCGCCCAGGAGCGCGGTCGCGAGCGGCGCGGTCGCCTCGGAGTAGGCATCCGCTCCCTCCCGGCGAAGGTGGGCCGCCGGCTCGAGGACGATCTGGACGTACAGGTCGCCGGAGCGGATGCCCGCCCGACCCCCCATCCCCTGGCCCGGCACCCGGAGCACCGCGCCGTCGTCGATCCCCGGCGGGACGTTGAGCTCGATCCGCGCGGTCGAGCGGATCTGCCCGGCCCCCCCGCACGTCGGGCACCGTTCGAGGATCGCACGGCCCGTGCCACGGCACCGCGGGCACTCGCCGATCGAGATCAGCTGCGCGAACCCTCGGTTCTGCACCCGTCGGACCTGGCCGTTCCCGCCGCACTCCGGACAGGTCTCGAGGGCCGTGCCGTCCTTCGCCCCGGTCCCCCGGCAGTCGGCGCACGCGGTCGTCCGCGGGACTTCGATCGTCGGTCGGGCGCCCGTGACCGCCGCCACGAGCGGCAGGCGTACCGACAGCTCGACGTCCTGTCCTCGGGCCTCCACCCGCCTCGATCCGACGCCGAACGGCGAGCCCATGCCTCCGAAGAACTGGCGGAAGATCGGGGAGGACCCGAGGAGGTCCTCGAGGTCCCCGACGTGCGTGAAGTTCTGCCACGTGAACCCGCCCGGTCCGAAGTCGGATTCGACGCCCGAAAATCCCAACTGGTCGTACCGACGCCGCTTCGCCTCGTCCGCGAGGACCTCGTAGGCCTCCGAGATCTCCTTGAACTTCTCCTCCGCGACCTTCTTCGTCTCCTTCGAGACGTCGGGGTGGTACTGCCGGGCGAGGCGGCGGTAGGCGGACTTGATCTCGTCCGCGCTCGCGGTCCGGCGGACCCCCAGGACGTCGTAGTAGTCGCGCTTCGGCATCGGAGGGTGCGGGGGAGTCCCGCGCTGCATCTAGGTCGGTCGCTACTTACCTTTTCGCGGCCCGTCGGTCCACGCCGCTCCACCGAAGGACGACCGGCGTTCCGGTCCGGGCGCCGAGTCGGGCGGCAGCATCGCCCTCGCGCACCGCGATCTCGATCGTCCCGAAGCTGGACCCGAGCGCACCGAGCCCCGCGTCGCGGAGCGACGCGTAGCTCCGCGTCCACGGAACGAGCCGGGCCCGCCGTCCGACGCGGAGGCCGACGCGGCGGATCGTCGGGGGCGCCCAGTCGGTCGGGATGTTCGTGATCAGGTTGCCGAACCGGTCGACGTGCACGACCTGGCCGACGGCGGCCCCAGGGCGACGGGCGGGCGCCGGGACGCGGTACTCGGACGGGTGGACCCGCGGGCCCAGGCGGGACGGCGCGGTCCCGCCCGCGAGGCGCACCGCCGCCGGTGCGAAGACATCGCGACCGTCGAAGGTGGTCCCCACGCGGGGCGCCGCCGTGGACCGACCCGGGTCGATGCGGAACGTCGCCGCCGTCCCCCCGAGCGCCTCCGCGAGCGGGAAGAGCACCCCGTTGTCCGGCCCGACAAGGCGGGAGCCGTCCCGGCAGACGATGGCGATCGACGCGCGGCTCCCCCCGACGCCGGGGTCGACCACCACGACGTGGATCGTGCCGGGCGGAAAACCGGCGGCGACGGCCCGGACCACGAAGGCCGCCTCCGCCACCCCGTGCCGCGGGAGTTCGTGGACCAGGTCGACCACCCGTCCGGGCTCGATCGAGCGTGCGAGGACCGCCTTCATCTGGGCGGCGTACGCGGCGCCGACATCGCTCGAAAGCGTGATGAGGGCGCGACCGCGCCCCCGGCGCGTCATCGTGGGGCGGCCCGGGGCCGCGGCCTACGACTTCATGATCGCGACGAGGAAGATCCCCACCGCGACCAGGGCCCCGATGACCGCCGCCAGGATCACGAGGAACGACTCCCAGACGAGAGCCCCGAGCTCGCCCTTGTGCGTCCCCAGCCAGCCGGCCGAGTACGAGTACCCGACCAGGAGACCCACGACGAGGCCCGCGACCAGGAGCCCGACCCCGACCATGCGGCTCTTCCCGCTGCCGAAGTACGACGTGAAGATCCCGGCCAGGATGAGGAAGAGCGCGAACACCAGGAGGAGGATCGCCAGAAACTGCCACGCACCGACGGTCAGCGACGTACCTACGATCTCCATCATGCTTCTCCTTTCAGAATTTGATTCCCGTGAGGGTCTTGGTGTCGATGACGCCGGGGACGGATCGGATCTTGTCCACGACCAGGAGGCCGAGCGCGTTGAAATCCTCGGCCTCGACCTTCGCGATCAGGTCGTACTCCCCGAACAGCGGGTGCAGCTCGACGATCCCCTTCACCCGCAGAAGTTCGGTGTACACCTCGTGCTCCTTGGCCGGGGCCGTGCTGATCAAGACGAATCCGATCGCCAAGCGCAGCGCACCCTCTTGACGGCCCGCGACACGGTACCCCCTTAATAAGCGTGTCGAGAAGCGCGGCGCGTTCCGGGAGCGCGCGCCGTTCCGGCCTCGCCCGGTAGCGAGTGGAATCGTGGCCGCTTAAGTAAGGGCCCCCTAGGCCGGGCCCGACCGCATGAACGTCCCGTTCCGAACGTGGCCGGCCCGGCTCCTGGCGCGTCCGTGGCTCCTCGGGTTCGTTCCGATCAACGCGGCCACCGCCGGGTTCGGCGTCGTCCTTCCGCTCCTCATCCTGATCCCGCTCCACGGGTCGTGGGGTGACGTCGCGATCGCGGCGACGCTGTTCAACTCGGCCGTGATCCTCTCGTCCGTCGCCTGGGGCCACCTCGCCGACCGCTACCCCCAGCGGCGGGTGTTCCTCGTGGTCAACTACGCCGGCTACGCCGGCCTCTACGCCGTCCTGTCGCAGGTCGGGTCGATTCCCGAGCTGTTCGCGGCGTACGCGGTGATCGGCGCCGTCGCGCCCGCGGGCGCGAGCGCGTCCAACCTGCTCATCCTCGAGAAGTTCACCGAGGCGGAGCGGGCGAACGCGTTCGCGTCGTTCCAGGAGATGAGCATGATCGGCTCGGTGCTCGGCCTGCTCGTCGGCTACTTCTGGACGCTCGCGAACGACACGCTCCTCTCGCTCCTCTACCTCCTCGCCGGCCTTGCCTTCGCCAGCGCGGTCGCGATCTGGTTCGGGATCCGGGACCCCCCCCGCGCGGCCACGACCGCCGCCGTCGCGCGCCACCCCGAGAGCCTGTTCTCCCGGCTCCGGCCTGTGCTCTCGTTCCACCTCGCGATCCCGTTCTTCCCGAAGCGGCCGAGCCTGCGGCCCGCCCCGATCGCTCGGTTCCGGCGCTGGGCCCGGGAGGAGCTCCACCACGAGCTCCCGCTCATCATGGTCGGCTCGTTCCTGTTCAACCTCTCGGCGAACCTGTTCAACATCTCCTACACGCCGTACCTCTACGCCGCGGGCCTCGCCACGGCGTCGATCTTCCTCGTCAACCTCTCGAACAACGTCGCGCAGACGATGGTGTTCCCGATCTCGGGCGGTCTCGCGAATCGCGTCGGCGCCGACCGCCTCGTCGTGCGGGCGACCTACGTCCGGTCGGTCGGATACCTCGCGACCGCCGGGTTCACGCTCTACGCGCTGGCGCGCGGGTCGACGTTCGGGGCGAACCTGGCCGTCTACGCGCTGCTCGGGGGAGCGATCGCCGTCTACACGCCGGCGAGCTCGCTGATGCTGTTCCGTGGCCTCGCGGGCCGTGACGCCGGCAGCCTGCTCGGCGTCAACAGCGCGCTCGGCGGCGGAGCGGCCGTTCTCGGCGCCGGCCTGGCGGCCGCGCTGTCGATCTTCGGGAGCTTCCGGCTCGTCTTCCTCGTCTCGGGCGGCGTCCTCCTCGCCTCCCTCCCGCTCTGGGCGGCCGCCTCGGTGGCGTACGCCCGGCGCCGGTCCGTCTCCTCGCCGTCCGGAGTCGTCGGCGACGGGCGCCCGGGAGCTGCGCTAGGCGAGCCGGCGTCGCCCACGAAAGCGCATTAATCCTCCCGTCGGTGCCCCGCGCCGAGGGGCGATGGAACCGTCGGACGTGCAGCGGGGGCTCGAGGACGTGGTCGCGCTCGAGTCCCGCATCTGCTTCATCGACGGGCAGCAGGGGCGGCTCCTTTACCGCGGCTACGACATCCGGGAGCTCGCCTCCCGATCCACGTTCGAGGAGGTCGCCTACCTCCTCTGGTACAGCCGCCTTCCGTCCGCCGGGCAGCTCGCCGACCTCAAGCGGAGGATGGCCGAGCTGCGCGTCCTGCCCGATGCGCTCGCCCGGACGATCGACTCGCTGCCGTCGGCGGCGCTGCCGATGGACGTCCTGCGCACCGCGGTGAGCGCGCTGGCGCTGCTCGAGCCGGAGGAGACGAAGCCGGGCGCGAGCTCGATCGGGGGGGCGCAGCGCCTGACCGCGGTCCTCCCGACGATCCTCGGGTGGATCCAGCGCCGCCGGTCCGGGGCCCGGCCGGTCGCCGCGCGGCCCGACCTCTCCCAGGCCGCCTACACACTGTACGCCCTCTTGGACCGCGAGCCGAGCGAACTGGACGCCCGGGCGATGGACGTGGCGCTCATCCTCCACGCGGACCACGAGCTCAACGCCTCCACGTTCGCCGCGCGCGTCACCGCATCGACCCTGAGCGACCTCTACAGCGCGATCACGAGCGCGATCGGCACGCTGAAGGGACCGCTTCACGGCGGCGCCAACGAGCGCGTGATGGAGCTCCTCGCCGAGATCGGGACGCCCGACCGCGCGGAGGAGGTCGTGAAGGCGAAGCTCGCCCGCCACGAGCGGATCATGGGGTTCGGCCACCGGGTCTACAAGGTCGAGGACCCCCGGGCGACGATCCTGCGCGAATGGTCGCGCAAGGTCGGGGAGGAGCGGGGTAACCTCAACGACTACGCCCTCCTCCGAAAGGTCGAGGAGGTCGTCCACCGCGAGAAGGGGCTCTATCCGAACGTCGACCTGTACTCTGGCTCGGTCTACTCGCTCCTCGGGATCCCGCACGACCTGTTCACCCCGCTGTTCGCGTCGAGCCGGGTCGCGGGGTGGACGGCCCACGTCCTCGAGGAGTACGACGATCTCCGGCTGATCCGGCCGATGGCGAAGTACGTCGGGGCGACCGACCTCACCTACGTGCCGATCGGCGGCAGGACCTAGCGGCGTTGCGACGAAGGAACGCCGACACCGCCGGAGCCCGGATCGGACTCGCTCCCATCCCGCGTCGGAGGTCGCTGAGGTCGGAGTCGCCGAGCCGCTTCCGACGCGCCGGTCGTGGTTCGTTCGAGTCGGCAACCGACCCTCCCCGACCGGACCCACCGCCTCTCGTGGCGCGCGATCGTCCCGGCGGTGGTCACGCCGGGCATCCGCGCCCGCTTTCCTCGAGGATCCCGAGGTCACTCGGCCGGGTCGATAACCGTCCGGGCCGCCGTCCCCGGTCGGGTCACCGGACCCGGCGTCGTCGGCCCCGGGTCGCGGCTCCAACCACGCTCATCAGGGTGTAGCGCAGGTCGGGGCGATGCTCGAGCCGGGCGGTCACGGCCGAGCCCCCGTCCGCGAGCTCCACGGTCACGTCGAGCATCTCGGGGGCGAGGTACCGGTAGGCGTAGCGTCCCCGGCCCAGCGGCGGCCCTCGGTCCGGTCGGATCACGACACGCACCGCACGGACGAACGGCTGGAGGCCGACCGCCTCCTCGATCGTCCGGGCGAGGGCCGGAGCGCTGCGTCCCGAAACGGGAATCCCGAGGTACTGGTGGAAAACACCCCCGAGCTTGATGCCGGCCTCGAACAGGAGGTTCTCGCGCGGGGAGAGCGTCGCGGGCCGCCTCCCCGCTCGCGTTCGTGGCATCGCTCACTCCGCCCGCGGCCGTGGCGCCCGGGTCCAGAATGGCCCGAGGAGATAGTAGCTCGCGACGCCGACGAGGAGGCCCAGCGAGGCGGCGTCCGCGAGCTGGTAGAGCGCGGTGCCCGGGGCCGGCCGGAACTGGAGGGGGACGAGCGCGAGCCCGGCGAGGACGCCCGTCGCGACCGCGACGGGCCGGAACGACGATCCCCGGCGGACCTTGGGGTACGGGACCGGGACGACCATCATGACCGTCAGGATCGCCACGCCCGTGAGGACGGCGATCGGCTGCACCGACTGGAACGCCGGCACGTCGTGGAACAGGAGGACCACGATGAGGGCGAGCGCGCTCTCGGGCGTCGGCACGCCCCGGAAGTGCGGCAGCTCGTGCGCCCTCGCCGTGAAGTAGGTGAGGCGCGCGGTGGCCGACACGAAGTACGCCGCCGCGAGCGCGACGGCGAGCGGCTCCCACGGCGTCCAGGCAGCGGCGCTCGCCGGGTGGACGGCGATCAGGAACGCGGGGGCGAGGCCGAACGTGACCCCGTCGGCGACGGAGTCGGCGACCCGGCCGAAGCGGGCGGCCGGCGCGGGGCTGCGGCGCGACAGGATACCGTCGAGCCCGTCGAACCCGATCGCGCCGGCGATGAGCAGCATCGCCCAGACCGGGTTGCCGGCGAGCGTGTAGAGGATCGCGCCGACGCCGAGGAGCCCGTTGGCGAGCGTCGCCAGGTTCGCGCCGACGCGCCACCGGTCCGTCACGGGATCTCGCGGGCGATCGTCGACCGACCGGCCCGGACCCGCGTCCCGACCTCGACGACCGGCCGGGCCCGGGCAGCCGGAAGGAGCACGTCGACCCGGGAGCCCAGGACGATCATCCCGAAGCGATCGCCCTTGCGGCCGGTCCAGCCGACGCCGACGAACGAGACGAGCCGGCGTGCCACCACGCCCGTGATCTGGACGACCTCGACCGCTCCGAGCGCGGTCCGGAGCCGGTAGCGGCGCTGGACGTTGCGATCTGCGGCGGGGTGGTAGGCCGGGGCGAACCCCGACCCACTCCCCTCGATCGCCTCGACCTCCCCGTCGAGAGGAAGCCGGTTGACGTGGACGTTCGTGACGTTCATGAACACGGAGATCCGCCACGTGCCGTCGATCCGCTCGACCGCGCGTACCCGGCCGTCCGCGGCCGAGACGATCCCCTCCCCGACGGTCCGCTCGGGATCGCGGAAGAACACGACGAGGAACGTCGCAACCCCGGCCAGCCCGGCCGCGGCGAGGGCCGGCGCCACCCCGAGCGGCCACCCGCCGAGGCCCACGGCGAGGAGGACGGCCGCGAGGACGGCGACGACCGGCCCGATGAGCCGGAGCGCCCCCGGGGCGAGCACCCGCTCACCCCGTGAGCACGATCTCGATGTTGACGCCGTCGGGGACCTGGATCCGCATCACCTGACGGAGCGCCCGCTCGTCCGCGTCGAGGTCGATGAGGCGCTTGTGGATCCGCATCTCCCAGTGGTCGATCGTGCTCGTTCCGCCGCCGTCCGGGCCCTTGCGTACCGGGACGCGGAGCCGCTTGGTCGGGAGCGGGATCGGACCCGCGATCTGGACCCCCGTTTTCGAGGATATCTCGCGGATCATCTTGCAGATCGAGTCGACCTTCTGCGCGTCGGTCCCGCTCAGCGAGATCCGGGCCTTCTGCGCCATCGATAGCCCACCCCGCCGGACCGACCGACGCCCGCCCCGGGCCTACTCGCGCTTCTTGACGTCGACGACGACGCCGGCGGCGACCGTCTGCCCCATGTCGCGGACCGCGAACCGCCCGAGCTGGGGGAACTCCTTGTACTTCTCGAGGACGAGGGGCCGCTTCGGCGTGATCTTCACGACCGCCGCGTCGCCGGTCTTGAGGGTCTGGGGGTTCTCCTCGGCGGTCTGGCCCGTCTTCGGGTCGAGCCGCTTCTGGAGCTCCGTGAACTCGCACGCCACCTGGGCCGTGTGGCAGTGGAAGACCGGGGTGTAGCCGACGGTGATGACGCTCGGGTGGTTCAGCACCTGGACGTTCGCGATGAAGCTCTCGACCACGGTCGGGGGGGCCGACGCCGGGCCGGCGACGTCGCCGCGACGGATGTCGTTCTTGTCGATCCCGCGGATGTTGAAGCCGATGTTGTCCCCGGGCGTCGCCTCGGTCACCGCCTCGTGGTGCATCTCGATCGACTTCACCTCGCCCGACTTCCCGCTCGGCTGGAACGAGATCTTGTCGCCGACCTTGAGGGTCCCGGTCTCGACCCGCCCGACCGGGACGGTGCCGATGCCGGTGATCGTGTAGACGTCCTGGACGGGAAGCCGGAGCGCCTTGCCCGTCGGCTTCTCCGGGACCTTGAGGTTGTCGAGCGCCTGGAGGAGGTTCGGGCCCTTGAACCAGGCCATGTTCGGGCTCGCCTTGTTGATGTTGTCGTCCTTGAACGCGGAGATCGGGACGAAGACGACCTGCTCCGCGACCTTGAACCCGACGTTCTTGAGGAGCTTCGTCAGCTCCTCCTTGACCGCGTTGTACTTCGCCTCCGAGTAGGCGACCTCCTGGCGGTCCATCTTGTTGATCGCGCAGATCAGCTGCGTGACCCCGAGGGTCCTCGCGAGGAAGATGTGCTCCCGCGTCTGCTCCTGGATCCCCTCCGCCGCCGAGCAGACGAGCACAGCCGCGTCGGCCTGGCTCGTCCCCGTGATCATGTTCTTGACGAAGTCGCGGTGGCCGGGCGCGTCGATGATCGTGAAGTAGTACTTCTGGGTGTCGAAGCGGCGGTGCGCGATGTCGATCGTGACCCCGCGCTCCCGTTCCTCCTTGAGCTCGTCCATCACCCAGGCGAACTCGAACGTCGCCTTCCCCTTCGACTCCGCCTCGGCGCGGTACTTGTCGATCTCTTCCTGGCGGATGTTTCCGGTGTCGAGCAGGATGCGGCCGACGGTCGTCGACTTACCGTGATCGACGTGGCCGATGAAGACGACGTTGAGGTGGGGCTTCTGTGCCATTGGGGTGCGGCTCCGGGCGCGCCCAAAAGGTGCCCCTATTTAGGCATTGTCGCGCCGCGCCGCCGAGAGAACGCCGCTCCGTGGCCGATCGGACTCGGGCACGCCGCCTCCGGGGTGGGGCGCCGGCCCCTGCGGGGTCGGAAGGTTAGCGGTCCGCGACCAGCCAGATCTCGTTGCCGTCCGGGTCGCGTACGCACGCGTACCAGCCCCAGGGCTTCTTCGTCGGCGGCTGGGAGAAGTCGACGCCCCGTTCGCGCAGGACCGCGCACGCCGCCTCGAAGTCGCCCGCGAGGCCGAGCGCTATGCCGGAGTTTCCCGGCTCGAGGGCCCCGCTCGGGTCGTAGTCCAACGTGCGGCACAGGTGGATAGCTCCCCCCTCTCCCTTGCGGCCGACCGCGACCCAGTGGTCGTCCGAGGCGATCAGGTCGAGTCCCAGCCGCTGGGTGTACCAGTCCTGGGACCGGGTCCGGTCGGAGACGACGACCGCGACGCTTCGGAAGTTCGGTCGGGACGGCCTCCTCGCGGACGGCGACCTCCGGTCCGACGGGCCCCGGTGTGATTTCTCGGCGGACATGGGTTCCCGCCACCTCGATGGGAGGTCGGGTTCATGAGGGGCCGGCTCGGGTCGAGCAACGGTCCGGCGGGGGCCGTTCCACCCGGGGTCACCCGCTCCCAAACCGCTTTAGGACGGCGTCCCATGCGTTGGCCCCAGCTCCGGAAGGTCGCTCCGCGTGAACGACTCCCCCGCCGGTACCGTGGACGCCAGCCGCGCGTCCGTCGTGCGACTGATGGTTCCCACCGACGCCAACTTTACCGGAGCCGTCTTCGGCGGAGCGATCCTCTCGGAGGTCGACCGCGTCGCCTACATCACCGCGAGCCGGCACGCGAAGGCGACCTGCGTGACCGCATCGTTCGACCGGGTCGACTTCATCCGCCCGGTCCGCGTCGGCGAGGTGGTCGATTTCACGGCCCAGCTGACGTACGTGGGTCGGACCTCCATGGAGGTCTGGGTCCGGGTGACCGCCGAGGAGGTCCTGGGGGGACCCGCCCGCCTAGCGGTCGAGGCGTTCGTCACCATGGTCGCCGTCGACGCGTCCGGCCGTCCGGTCCCGGTCCCACCGCTCGCCCTCGTGACCGCCGAGGACCGCGAGCGCTTCGAAGAGGGACGGCAGCGAACGGAGGCTCGGCGGCGGACGCGGCGGAGACCGTAGGCGGTACCGATGCTGTGCGAAATGTGCGGAAGGGAGGTCGCGGTGACGAGCCGCGTGCGCCTCGAGAGGACGGTCCTGTCGCTCTGCCCCGAGTGCGCCCGGTTCGGCACGCCGATCGACCCTCCGCCGTCCCCGTCGGGGGAGGCGGAGCCGAGCCCCGGACCGGCGCGCCGCCCGGCGACCCCCGTGGTCTCGGCGACGCGTCCCGCCGGGCGGCCCCGCCGGCTCGAAGAGCGGGACCTCTACCAGGAGATCGGCGAGCTCGAGCTCGCACCCGACTGGGGGCGCAAGGTCCGCGTCGCCCGGGAAGCGCTCGGGTGGAACCCCGAGGAGTTAGGAAAGCGCCTCAACGAGAAGAAGTCGGTTGTCCTCAAGATCGAGTCCGGCACGCTCCATCCTCCCGACGCGCTGGTTCGCAAGCTGGAGCACCTGCTCAAGGTCCGCCTGAGGGCCTCGCCGGAACCACCGGCGGCGGAGTGATTCCCGCCTCCGCTCCCCGCGAACCGACGCACGACGGGCGCGGAGGGCCGGGGAGCGTTCGGCCGCTCGGACGGCCGCCGTCAGGCGTTCTCGCGACCGCGGGGCGCGGACGTCAGCGCGGTACGAGGAGCCGCTCGAGGATCGCCTTCTGGGCGTGCAGGCGGTTCTCGGCCTGGTCCCACACCGCCGAGCGCGGGCCGTCCAGGACCCCGTCGGTGATCTCCTGGCCCCGGTGCGCCGGCAGATCGTGCAGCACGAACGCGTCCGGCGCCGCTCGCTCGAGCAGCCGTTCGTTGATCTGGTAGCCCCGGAACGCGCTCTCGCGTACGGACTGCTCGGCCTCATCGCCCATCGACACCCACACGTCGGTGTACAGCGCGTCGGCGCCGGTCGCGGCCGCATCGGGCGAATCGACGAACGCGAGCTTCGCTCCCGTCCGGGCCGCGATCGAGCGCGACACGGCCAGTACCTCCTCCGGCGGGCGGTAGCGTCTCGGGATCGCGGCCGACAGGTCGAGTCCCACCGCCGCGGCTCCGATCGCCAGCGACCGGAAGACGTTGTTCCCGTCCCCGACCCACGCGAGGCGGCGGTCCGAGAACCGGCCTTTCCACCGCTCCCGCATCGTCAGGAGGTCCGCGACGATCTGGCACGGGTGTTCCTCGTCGTCCAGGGCGTTGATCACGGGGACGGTCGCCCACCGCGCGAGCTCCACGACCGCGGCGTGGCGGAACGCGCGGTAGCAGATTGCGTCGACGAACCGGGAGAGCACGCGCGCGGTGTCCGCGATCGTCTCGCCCCGGCCGAGCTGGAGGTCGCCCGACGAGAGGAAGAGGGCGCGGCCCCCGAGGTCGTTCATCGCGACCTCGAACGAGGCCCGCGTGCGCGTCGAGGGCTTCTCGAAGATCATCGCGAGGTTCCGCCCCCGGAGCGTCGGCCGGGTCCGGACCCGCCGGCGCTCGTTCTTGAGTCGGGCGGCGTGCGCGAGCAGGTCGTCGAGGTCCGAGGCGACGTCGGCGAGGGAAACGAGGTCGCGCTTCACCCGGGCCGGGGGCATCCTTCGAACGGGAAACCGTCGGGGGGAAAAGCCTGCTCCCTGCCGGCCCCGCGCGAGAGCGGCGGAACCTTAAGACCCGGGCCCGGCTGCGCGGCGCGAGGAATCGAAATGCCGGCCCGCTCCCGACGAAGCGCCCGCCGCCGACCGACCCGCCGCGCGACCCCGCCGAGGTCGTCGCGAGGGCGGAAGGTTTACATGGTGACCGGCGGCGTGACGAAGTTCGCGAAGGCCCATCCCGCGATGGACTTCCGGCTGATGGTCAAGCGGGCGTACGACTACGCGCTGAAGGGGATCCCGAACCTGACGAAGGACCGGATCGACGGCACCCGGATCTCGTACTTCTCCGACCACTTCTCGCGCCAGCTGAAGGCGGCGAGCATGGTGCAGGATTACCTAGGCATGAACCCGAAAGGGTCCGTGCGGATCGAGTGGGGCGGGGCGACGGGCGGCGAGTGCTTTCAGGCCGCCTACGAGGCGGTCGCGAGCGGCCGCATGGACGTCTGCCTCGCCGCGGGCTACGAGACGATGAGCCGCGTCGCGACCTGGAAGGGGAACGAGTTCATCGCGCTCGCCTCCGACACGAACTTCGACTTCCCGCTCGGCGGGTTCTACACGGGGTACTACGCCCTGATGGTCGTCCGCCACATCTACGAGTACCTGCGCCTCGGGAAGTTCGCGAACGTGAAGGACGAGCGCGAGGCCCAGCGGCTCGCGGTCGCCGAGGGACAGCGGATCATGAGCTGGGTGTCCGTCAAGAACCACCGGAACGCGCTCCACAACCCGTACGCCCAGTATCCGAAGCGGCTCACGGTCGACGCCGTCCTCGCCTCCGAGATGATCTCCTACCCGCTCACGCGGGAGCAGATCTGCACGATGTCCGACGGGGCGGCGGTGGCGGTCCTGTGCGACGAGTCGCGAGCGCGCGAGTTCTCGGACAAGCCGGTCCGCATCGCGGGGGTCGGGTGCGGGACCGACACGATGCGCCTGGCCGACCGTCCGTTCGGTAAGGTCCCCCTCCACCCCCACGAGAAGGCCAGCGACTACGCGAACCTCCCCTATCCGGGCGTCCACTCGTTCCGCGCGGGTCGGGCCGCCGGGATCGAGGCGTACCGGATGGCCGGCATCTCCGACCCGAGGACCGACCTCGACTTCATCGAACTCCACGACGCCTACGCCTCCAGCGAGATCCAGACCTACGAGGACCTCGGGCTCTGCAAGTACGGCGAGGGCTACGACTTCACCCTCTCCGGCGCGCCGTTCCTGAGGGGGATCGACTACGGCCTCGAGGTACCGGAGGCGGGGAGGATCCCCGTGAACCCGTCGGGCGGCCTGATCGCGTGCGGGCACCCGGTCGGGGCGACCGGTCTGATGCAGGGGGTCTTCGCATTCTGGCAGATTCAGGGCGCGATCCGGCGCCACTTCGGCGACGGGACGCTCCAGATCCGGGACGCCCGACGCGGCGCGATCCATAGCCACGCGGGCACCGGCTCGTCGGTGACCGTCTCGATCCTCGAGCGGGGGTGGTGACGGTGCCGCGCCCGAGGGCGTTCGATCAGTTCCGGGAGGTCCAGGAGGAGCTCGCCCGCAGCGGCAGCGCGATCTTCCGCGACAAGGCAGGCGTCGAGAGCCTCGTGATCGACGACCCGTACTCGATCCGATACATCCACAGCTACGCCGAGGACTCCCCGTTCTTCCTCGCGCTCGCCGAGCACCGCCTCGTCGGGTCGCGGTGCACGGGTCCCCGGTGCCGGTTCGTCTTCGCGACGCCGCGCTCGCACTGCATGGTGTGCGGGCGGCCGACCGAGTGGACCGACCTGCCGAACCGGGGCCGGATCCACTCGTGGACGACGTGCCATTTCGGCAGCGAGGCGTTCCTCAAGGAGACCCCGTACAACCTGGCGCTGGTCGAGTTCGAGGGCGCGAACAGCCTCCTGCTCGCGCGTCTCAAGGACGCGGCCGAGCCGGACCTCTACGTCGGGATGCCGGTCGAGGCGCGGTTCGCGGAACCGCCGCGTTACCGGATCACCGACGTCTGGTTCGTACCCGCGCAGCCGTAGCGACCGCCCTTGCCGAGCGGCGGGGGCCGCCATCGGAAACCGCCACGACGGACCGCGCGCCCTCTCGCCGTCGGGCGGGCCGGTATCGGTTCGTGGGGGGTGTGGGAGGGCGTGCGGCGCACGAAAGCGCGGGCCACGGACCCGCGGGGGGAGGTGCCGCGGGCCGGGCTTGAACCGGCGGCTTCAAGATCTTCAGTCTTGCACTCTCCCAAACTGAGTTACCGCGGCGCCGGGCGACCGGACCCGCCGGCCGTTATAAAGGGTCGTCCGGAAATCGAGCCCGACGCGTGGGGACGGACCGCTAGCGCGCGCCCCGCCCGGGTCGATCAGGCGGTGTGGATGATCGCGCTCCCGTCGATCTCGATCCGGATCGGTTTCGGGGCGAGGCCCATCGCCTCGAGCCCCCGCGTCACGTCCTCCCGGCGCTCGGGGGGGACCACGAAGAAGAGGAATCCGCCGCCCCCGGCACCCATCAGCTTCCCGCCGAGAGCGCCCTCCTTCTTGGCGCGCGCGTACCATCGCGCGACCCTCGCGTCGCTCACCCCCTCCGCGAGCGTTTGCTTGAGCTCCCAGTTCTCGTCCATCAGCCGGCCGATCTCGGCGTAGTCGAGCCGCTCGAGCGCCCGCGCGGTCTCGAGCGCGATCGCGCGCATCCGGTCGTAGGCCGGCACGCGGTCGGCGACCGTGTCCTGCTGGCGGGCGTGGATCGCCGCGGACGAGCGCTCGACCCCGGTGAAGAACAGCATCAGGTGCCGGTTGAGCGCGTCGAGCCCGTCGTGGTCGATGCTGAGGCTCTGGACCGAGACCGAGTCGTCCTTCTCGACCCGGATCAGGTTGAGCCCGCCGTAGGCGGCGACGTACTGGTCCTGGATCCCTCCGGGCTCCTTCAGGATCTCGCGCTCGATCATCACCGCCTCCCGCGCGAGCTGGCGCGGGCCGACCCGGTCGCCACGCCACGTGTGGAGGGCGTGGAGCACCCCGACCGCGCAGCTGCTGCTCGAGCCGATACCGGTCCCCCGCGACGGCATCTGCGTCGCGGTGATCACCTGGAGCCCGCTCGGGATCCGCAGGAACCGCATCGCCTCGCGGATCACGCCGTGGGCGATCTCGTCGAGGCTCCGCTTCGCGTCCTCGGTGACGCGGTAGCTGACGCGGATCTCGGCCGGGCTGAAGTTCTCGACCACCATCACGTAGATCCCCTTGTTGATCGCCCCCGCGACGCACGCGCCGGGGCCGTGCTCCCGGTAGTACGCCGGCAGGTCGGTCCCCCCGCCCGCGAACGTGACGCGGAACGGGGTCTTCGACACCACGGCATCACGCGCGAACACGCCGCACCCCCTCGGGTCGATCCCGTCCGAAGCCACGGGTCCGCCCCGCGCGCGTCACGGAGGCTCGGCCGGCCGCGACCCCGTCCATCGACGCCGCACTATCGACACCGACGATAAGAGGCTAGCGCGGCACCGGACCCCCGGCCGGGACGTCGGGAGGTCCACGGTGCCGGGCCCCGACCGAACGCGCGCGCCCACGTTCGGGGGCGGTCTCCGACCCCGGTCGTCCCGTTCCTTTATCTACGCCGGCCCACCTCGTTCCCTCTCCGTGACCCGCACGCTGGTCGTGGCCGAGAAGTTCAACACGGCGCTGAGGATCGCCGTCGTCCTGTCCGACGGGCGGATGAAGCGCTCGAGGGCGGGCGGGACGAACGTCTTCGAGTTCGAGCGGCCCGACGGGCCGTTCGCCGTCGTAGGCCTTCGGGGGCACATCGTCGAACTCGACTACCCGAAGGAGTTCTCCGAGTGGTCGCTCGCGACGCTGCCGCGCCTGCTCGAGACGAGGCCGTCCAAGCGCGTCACGGAGGAGGGGATCGTCGCGACCCTCCAGTCGATCGTCCGGGGATTCGACCGCGTGATCATCGCGACCGACTTCGACCGGGAAGGCGAGCTCATCGGGCAGGAATGCCTCGAGCTGCTGCTCCCGGTCCACCCGTCGATCGAAGTGAAGCGGGCCCGCTACAGCGCGCTCACCCGCGACGAGATCGAGCAGAGCTTCGGGCACACGGCGGAGGTCGACCGGGCGCTCGCGGCCGCCGCGGAGGCCCGGCAGGAGATCGACCTCGTCTGGGGCGCGGTGCTGACCCGGTACCTCTCGCTGACCGCCGACCAGCGCGGCCGGGGGTTCCTGTCGGTGGGCCGGGTGCAGACCCCGACGCTCGCGCTCCTGGTCGAGCGCGACCAGGCGATCAAGGAGTTCGTGCCCACCCCGTTCTGGGAGATCACGGCCCAGGCATCGAAGGGGCCCGAGCCGTTCTCGCTGCGGCACGCCCACGGGATCTGGGAGCGGAAGGCGGACGCCGAGCTGGTTTTCCGAAGGCTCACGGGCGCCCGGGACGGCGTGGTCCGCGAGTTCCAGGAGGAGGAGACGCGACGACGGCCCCCGATCCCGTTCTCGACGACCCAGTTCGTCGCCGAGGCGGTCCGCCTGGGGCTCGGCGCGGCGATGGCGATGCGGATCGCCGAGGACCTGTACACCCGGGGCCTCATCAGCTACCCGCGGACCGACAACACCGTCTACCCGCGCGGGCTCGGACTGAGGACCCTCGTCGAGAAGTTCCGCGAAGGGCCGTTCGCGGAGGCGGCCGAACTCGTGCTCGCCCAGCCGTCGCTCCGCGCGACGCGCGGCCGTTCCGAGACGACCGACCACCCCCCGATCTACCCGACCGGGGTCGTCGATCCGAAGAAGCTGCGGCCCGACGCGGCGAAGGTGTACGAACTCGTCGTGCGGAGATTCCTCGCGACCGTCGCGCCCGACGCCGTCGGCCGGAGCCGGACCGTCGCGGTCGAGGTTCGCGGCGAGCGGTTCGAGGGCAAGGGCCAGAAGATTCTCGAGCCGGGATGGTACCGGGTCTATCCGTACTCCCAGCCCGAGGAGTCCGCGATGCCGCCACTGGTCGTGGGCGAGCCGGTCGCGATCGACTCGATCGACCTGCGCGAGGACCAGACCCGGCCGCCCCGACGCTACACGCAGGGGACGCTCATCCAGGAGATGGAGCGGCTCGGGCTCGGTACCAAGAGCACGCGCCACGACGTCCTCCAGAAGCTGTTCGATCGACATTACGTGAGCCAGCGGCAGCTCGAGCCGACGTCCACGGGGATCGCGGTCACCGAGGCGCTGCGCGCGCACGCTCCGGTGATCACCCGGCCCGAGATGACCCACCGGCTCGAGGAGGACATGGAGCTGGTCGCCGAGTCGAAGAAGCCGAAGGAGGAGGTGCTCGCCGAGTCGCGCGACATGCTTCGGGAGGCGTACGCCCTCCTGTCGGCGAACGCCGCGGGCGTGAAGGAGACCCTCACCGGGGCGCTCGACCGCCAGCACTTCGTCGGACCGTGCGCGAAATGCGGCGGCGCCCTCCGTCTCGCACGGAGCCCCCGCGGCTCCCGGTGGGTCCAGTGCGTGAACAACCCGGGCTCCTGCACGGCCAACTACGCCCTCCCGTCGGCCGGTTTCATCGAGCCGGCGCCCGAGTTCCTGTGCGGGACCTGCAAGGTCCCCCGGGTGAAGATCACGTTCCGGGGGCAGCGTCCGGAGCTCTACTGCATCAATCCGGAGTGCGCCGAGCACCACAAGGCGTTCCGGATCGGGGTCTGCCCGAACTGCGGGAGCCCGCTCCAGATACGGTACTCGTTCGCCGGAAACCGGTTCGTCGGATGCACGGGCTATCCGAAGTGCCGGGTGACGTACCCGCTGCCGCAACGGGGACGTCTCGACAAGGACCAGCCGCCGTGCCCCGCCTGCCGCGCCCCGGTCGTGACGGCGATCGA
>JASHOP010000015.1 GCA_030041075.1 Thermoplasmata archaeon
CCGCGGGACGACGGCGCGGTGCGCGGAGCCGGGCTGCGGTCCGAGCGTCCGCGCGGGCGCCCACCGGCCCCGGCTCGCCGTTTCCGCCCGCCGACCGCGCCCGGCCGAAGAACTGAAAGCCCGTCACGTTCCCGGCGGAGCGATCGAGGGAGGGCCGGATGTTCCAGCTCGCGCTCTACGGGGCGATCATCGTCACCGTGTTCGCGATCGTGGACCCGATCGGGACGCTGCCGTTCTTCGTCGCGCTGACGGAGAGCTTCGACGACGTCGACCGCAACGTGGTCCTGCGCCGCGCGGTCCTGGTGATGGGGGTCGTCCTGGCCGTGTTCGCCCTGCTCGGACGCTTCCTGTTCGCGGTGTTCGGGTTCACGCTCGGGGCGTTCGAGATCGCCGGCGGGATCCTGTTGTTCCTGGTGGCGTACGACATGCTGCAGGGCCAGGTCACCCGAACGAAGATCTCGACGCAGGACCGCGACGAGGCCGTTCAGCGCCGGGACGAGGTGGCGGTCGTCCCGCTCGGTATCCCGCTCCTGGCCGGGCCGGGCGCGATCTCGACCGTGATGATCTTCGAGGGAAGCTCGGGCAGCGACCCGCTCGTGATCGTGGCGACCTTCGTCGCGATCCTCATCACCGCCGTCGCCACGTTCCTGATCTTCCGCTACGGCCAGAAGATCCTGCGGAAGCTCGGCCGGGTCGGCGTGATGGCGATGACGCGCGTGCTCGGGCTCATCCTGGCGGCGCTGGGCGTGCAGTTCGTGCTCAACGGGCTCCTGGCGGCCGTCCCCCACCTCTAGACCGCTTCGGACCGGACCCCGCGCGCCGCGATGGGGGTCCCTTCGACGATCGGGCGCGTCCCGGGCGTCGAGCGAGGACGAGGCTCGACGGCGTGCGGGGGTTACGGTCCTCGGCCCAGACCTTCTCCCCCGCGCGCACGGGGACGGGGAGGTCGTTCTCGGCCGGGGGGAAGCTGCACTCGTACTCCTCGGTGTAGGCGCAGTACGGGTTGAAGGCGCGGTTGAAGTCGAGGTCGTACTCGTCCGCCTCGTTGAGCTCGAGGGTCACGTAGCGGCCGGGTCCGTAGCTCTCCCGACCGCTGGTCGTGTCGCGGAACGGGACGAACACCGCGGTGCCGACGCCCTCGCCCGCGTGGTAGACCCGGAGCTTCAGCGCCCGGCTCTCCAGGCGGAACCGTAGGTCCCCGAGGTAGCGCATGACCGCCTGGTTGTCGCGGTTGGTCCGAAGAAAGGCCTCGGTCGGGGTCGGGGCGCGGTCGAGGGTCGCCCGCACGCGGAACGTCCGGTCGGGTGGGAAGTAGACCAGATCGTGGAACGGGACCCTCGCGGCGACGAACGGCGACTCAGGGTGCCGCGCCATGAACTCGTTCTTCATCGACCGCTCGACCTCGAGCTCGGCGCGCCAGGGGTCCCGTTTGGCCATCGCCTCGCCCAACTTTCCCGCCGCTTAACATTTCGGCGGGCACCGTTCGGTACGGGCCCGGGCGACCGGCGGGGCTCCCGGGATCAGGCCGGGGGACCCGGCGGCAGCGGCCCGGCCCCGGAGGACGCCGCCATCGCCCGGTACGCCCCGTAGACGCCGAGCGAGCGACCGACCAGGAGCCCCAGGCTGAACCCGAACAGAAGATCGAGGACGATCAGGATCACGAGAAGATCGGTCGGAAGCGACGACGGGAGGAGGAACGAGGTGACGTAGGCGAACCCGAAGATGGCGATCTCGAGAGCGAACCGCGCGACGAACAGCGTCAGGAACACGACGGGCACGAGCCACGGGAGCCGGTAGTACCACGTGCCGTCGTCGTGCCGATCGAACCGGACGATCCGGCGGACGTACGGCGTCGCGACGAGCGCCGCCGCGACCGGAACGCCGACGTACGGGACGAGCAGGGCCCAGGTCCGCGGCCCCCACGTTCCGTAGGCGGCGTACAGCGTCGCGAACGCCAGGACCGCGAAGAGGAAGACGTAGAAGCCGGAGAAGACGAACAGGCGTCCCGTCGAGTACGGCGCTCCCCGCACCATGCGGTACGTTCGTCGGGCGAACAGCACGACGATGAGGGCGAGGAAGACAACCGCGTCGACGACGTCGGAGCTCGGGGGAGCGGTCACCGCGGCCCGCAGCCGCGCACCCTACAAAGCGTTGCGACCGGCGCGCGACTCCGACCGGGGTCGACGCGATCGGGACCAATCCCCGTCTCCCCCCGCGACGCTCGGAATACCGCTCTCCCGCAGCACCGCGGCCTCGCTCCCCGGCTCGGCGGTGCCGGCGCCGCCTCGTTGGGACGTTCCGCATCGGCCGCCGAGATGCCGCGGTGCCGACACCCGGTGACGCCCACGAACGCGAGGGGCCGACGCCGGACCGATCGGCCGCGTCCGAGTCAGGCGTAGCCGAACTGGTGCTTGGCGAAGTCGCTCATCTTGTCGGGCGTCCACGGGGGCTCCCAGACCATGTCGACCGTCGCGGCATGTACGTTGGGGACCTTCTCGATCGCCGCCTTGACCTCCTCTGCGAGGATACCGGCGACCGGGCACCCGGGGGCGGTGAGGGTCATCTTGAGGGTGACGTCGTCCCCGTTCCACTCGAAGCCGTAGATCAACCCCAGGTCGACGATGTTCATCGGGATCTCGGGGTCGTAGATCTGCTTCAGGTTGAGGGTGATGAGCCGCTCGCGCTCCGCGTACGGTCCCCCGCCGCCCGCGCCGGGCCCGGACCCCGCTGTCGGGGTGGCGGCCGCCGTCTCGCCCATCGCCCCGTGGAGCGTCCGTGCGCGTATAACGGTGTCCGAGCGGACCGCTCCCCCCGGGCGCGCCGCCCCCCCACAACCCGTTAAAGGCGCCCCCTATAGCTCGGTCGTATGGCCGAGCCCCCGGATGTCCACGCGAGGTCCCCGAGTCGAGGGCGAATGCGCCTGCGCTCCGTAGGACTCTCGGGGATCCGCAAGCCCCTCACCGTCCAGCGGGGGGGACGGGCGAACAACCTCGCCGTGACGTTCCGGGTCGCCGTAGACCTTCCGTCCGACCGGAAAGGCTCGGACCTGTCGCGCAACGCCGAGATCCTCGCGGAGGTCGTCGACCAGACCGCGACCCGGCCGGCCGACAGCCTCGAGTCCGCGTGCTCGAGCATCGCACGGGAGCTCCTCGTGCGCCACCCGTACGCGACGGAGGCCCTGGTCGAAGCGTCGGCCGAGTACTTCCTGCGCCAGGGGATCTCCGAGGGGAAGCGGAGCTTCGAGGACTACACGCTCCTGGCCGAGGCGCGGGGGACACGCGGAGAGAGCGGGTCGGTCTCGGTGGCCCGCGCGGTCGGCGCGGAAGCCGTCGGCATGACCGCGTGCCCGTGCGCGATGGAGACGTGCCGGGAGGCCCTGACCCGCGAGTTCCCCCTCCTCGCCGACCCGCAGTTCGCGACGATGCCGATGATCTCCCACAACCAGCGCAACCGAACCCGGCTCGTCTTCGAGCTCGACGGCACGACGACGGTCGAGGCGGACGACGTGATCGCGGCGGTGGAGGCGGCCCAGTCGAGCCCGACGTACGCGATCCTGAAACGCGGCGATGAGGGCCAGGTGGTGCTCGACGCCCACCGCCACCCGAAGTTCGTCGAGGACGTCCTGCGCGACCTGCTCGCGAGCCTCCCCGAGCGGTTCCCCCACGCCTCGGACGCGACCCGGGTCCGGGCGTCGACCGTGAGCGAGGAGTCGATCCACAAGTACAACGTCGAGGCGTCGCACCGGATATCGTTCGGCGAGCTGCGCGCGACGCCGGAGCGCTGACGGTTCCCGGAGGGCGGCCGTGCGCTACGCCTGGGACGCGATCCGTCGCCGGCCCGGCCGCTCGGCGCTCACCGGGCTCGGGATCGGGCTCGCGACCGGGCTGGTCGTCCTTCTCCTCGCGCTCTCGGCGGGCGTGCAGACGAGCGCGGCGACGCTCGCCTACGCGAGCGGCGTCGACCTCCTCGCGACCAGCAACGCGTCCGGCACCTCCGGCCTCCTCACCGGCGACCTCCCCCCGATCCCGGACTCCCACGCCCTCGCGACCGAGATACCGGCCGTGGATCCGAACGTCGTCTCCGCCAGCCCGTGGTACATCCAGGACCTGGTGTTCGGGAACGGGTCGCTTCGGTCCGATGCGCTCAACGCCTCGGTCCCGTCCGGCTGGGGACCGACCCAGTCGGGCGCTGTCGGCTGGATCCCCTCGGACAACTCGGGGATCGAGACGCCGGTGCTGTACGACGGCACCGGGTTCACCTACCCCGGGGACCCTCACTACGCGAACGGCTCATACGACGGGCGGCTGACCCATCAGATCGTCCTCGACCAGGCGCTCGCCGGGGTCCTCGGGGTCGGCGTGGGAGGAACGGTCTGGGCCGAGCCGTCCTCGACGTCGTCCAACGCCACGCTCGCCGGATGGTATGCGAACGCCACCGAGTTCGACGTCGTCGGGATCTCGGGGCCGTTCTGGCTCGTGCCGTCGGCCCTCCTGGCGTTCGTCTATCTCTCCGAACTCCAGTCGGTCTACGACGCCGCGAACCCGTCGACCGACTACAGCACGTTGATCCTCATCCACCTCCAGGACCCGACCGACCCGTCGAGCGACCAGGCGACGATCCACCGGGCGTTCCCGGAGCTCCTGGTGGTCACGCTGGCGGAGATCCTGACCGAGATCCAGCACGAGGTGAGCGTCTACCGCACGTTCGGCGTCCTGATCGGCGCGATCGGGCTCGCCGTGGCCGCGCTGCTTACGACCACGATCCTCCAGATGTCGGTGGACGATCGCAGCCGGGAGCTCGCCCTCCTTCGGGCCGTGGGCTACCCCCGGGCGCGGATCGGCGTCCTGGTGGCGGAGGAGGCGCTCCTCCTCTCGGCGTTCGGGCTCGGTGTCGGCCTTCCCGTAGCCTGGGGCGCGGGCACGGCGATCAACGCGTTCCTGATCCGCACGGTCGGAGACCTCCCGGCAGGGTTCTCCTTCGTGTCGTTCGACGCCCCGGTGATCCTGGCCGGGGCCGGGGCGGTCGCGGCGGTCGGGCTGCTGGCGGCGGCCGCTCCGGCGGCCCGCGCGATGCTGCTGCCGGTCGCCGAGGAGCTGAGGGCCCCATGAGCCGGGAGGGACGGGGGAGCGCGCTCCGCCACGCCCGATGGCAGGCGGTCCTCGCGATCGCCGCGATCGCGGCGTCGGTCGCGCTCCCCGTCGTGCTCGTCAGCGTCGGCGGGGGCGTCGCCGCCCACGAGCTCTCCGTTCTCGAGAACGAAGGCTATCAGATCGTCGCCAGCACGTCGGGCTCTCACGGCATCGAAGGCGCGCACGCCGAGGCGCAGTGGGCGCTCGACCACGTACCGTCCGTCACCGCCGCCTCGCCCGTCCTCAGCGTCGCGGTCGTCTCGTACAACGCCTCCGGGGCCAACTCCTCGGTCCTCGCCGAGGGGGTGGTCCCGCGGGAGTTCACCGCGACCTTAGGACCGACCCAGGCCGGGCTGTTCCCCGACCCGTTGCCGCTCGGCGATCCGAACGACTCGGACCATTTCGCCAACGGGAGCTACACCGGCCCGGCGACGTACGACGTGCTCGTCTCGACCACCTACGCTGCGGCGTTCGACGTCGTGGAAGGCTCGACGATCGTCCTCTCGCCGACGACGAACGAGTCCGCGGGGACGGAGTTCAACGTGACCGGCTACTTCGGCGTCTCGATCCTGTTCGGGGAGCCGGAGGGAGCCTATGCGGTTCTCCTGCCGCTCTCCGACCTCCAGGTGATGACCCACTATGCGAACGGCTCCGGGACGATCGTCCCCGACGCGGCGGACTCGATCGAGTACGCGGTCTCGGGCGCGGTCTCGGCGGACCCGGCCGCGCTCGCCCAGGTCGCCGCCGAGATCCAGGCGCACATGCCGTACTACACGGTCACGACCCTCTCCCAGGAGGCGTCGCAGCTCAAGGCGGCCGACGACGTGCTCACCGGCTTTTACCTCGCGCTCTCGTCCGTCGGACTCGCCGTCGGCGTCCTGTTCCTCGCGCTCGTGCTGCTGCGGCGGGTCGAGGCCGGTCGCCGCTCGATCGGCATCCGGCGTGCGCTCGGCGTCCCCGCGGGACGGATCGCCGCCGGCCTCCTGCGCGACGGACTCGCCCTTTCCGCCTCCGGGGCGGGGCTGGGCGTCGCCGCCGGGTACGTCCTGGTCGAGCTCCTCAGCCGCTGGGGCAGCGCGACGGTCCGGGCGGCCGCGGATCTCGCGGTATTCGACCCGGTCGAGCTGGCGGCGATCGCGCTGGGGCTCGTCGCGCTGTCGCTGGTCGCGAGCGCGGTCGCGGTCCGGGCGGCGCTGCGCGTCGAGATGCTGGAGGCGCTGCGGTGACCCGGGACCGCGCGCCCGCGATCGACCTGGTCGACGTCACGCGGACGTACGGCGAGGGGACGCCCGAGGAGGTACGGGCGCTCCGGGGCGCCTCGGTCCGGCTCGCGTCGGGGGAGTTCGTCTCCGTGGAGGGACCGAGCGGGTGCGGGAAGACCACCCTCCTCAACCTCCTCGGGCTGCTCGACGCCCCCACCCGGGGGGAGGTGCGGTGGGACGGCGTGCCGGTGGGCCGAAGGACCGACCGCGAGCGGGCGAGGTTGCGCCTCGAGGAGGTCGGGTTCATCTTCCAGCGGTTCTACCTCCTCCCGATGCTCACCGCCGTGGAGAACGTCGAACTCCCGATGGCCGCGCTCCGGGTCCCCCGGGCCGAGCGGCGGCGACGGGCCTCGGAGCTGCTCGGCGTCGTCGGCCTCGCCGGGCGGGAGCGGGCGTACCCCCACCGGCTCTCGGGCGGCGAGGAGCAGCGGGTCGCGATCGCCCGGGCG
>JASHOP010000002.1 GCA_030041075.1 Thermoplasmata archaeon
CGACCGGTCCGGGCATCGTCTCCAGATGAGGACCCGCTCGATTCCCTCCCCGGCCCCCCGGGACGAATCGACCGCGGCCGTCAGGTTCGCCAGGTGATCGACGACCTTGCCGTTCCGCCAGTAGCCGTCGATCGTGACGAGAACCCGGCTTCCCGAGTCCGCGGCCCGCAGGCCCGCGGCGACACCGCTGAACCCCCCGAAGACCACGGAGTGGATCGCGCCGATGCGGGCGCAGGCCAGCATCGTTACGGGGAGCTCGGGCACCATCGGTAGATGGACCGTCACGCGGTCGCCGGGCGACACGCCGCACGAGTCGCGCAGCACGGAGGCGAACTCGTTCACGCGGACCGCGAGCTCGCGGTAGGTGATCCGGACCGGGGGCTCGTCCTCCGGCTCCGCCTGGAAGACGAACGCCGGCTGGTCGCCCCGGGCCGCGAGGTGGCGGTCCAGGCAGTTAGTCGACGCGTTGAGCTTCCCCCCCACAAACCATCGGTAGAACGGCGCCCGGCTCGTGTCGAGTGTCGTATGCCAGGGCACGTCCCAGGCGAGGAGCTCGGCGTACTCTCGGAAGCAGTCGGGGAACCGGTCGAGAGCAAACCGGCGGTCGATCGCGGCGTCGGTCAGGTTCGCCTGGGCCGCGAACTCGGGCGGTGGCACGTAGTACTCCTCCTCCTTCCAGTGGACCGCGATCTCGGCCTCGGAGGTGTCGGAGGGATCGACCGACGGGGGAGAACGCGATCTTGGCATCGAGCGCGCCCGGACCGGTCCGAGCGGACCGTTCGATATACGGGTTGCGAGGTCCATGTCGACCTGTCGCCCGGGGAGGCGTTCCGGGGACAGGCCTTGGCACGTCCGCCCGACCCCCGAGCGGCAGCCCCTGGGGGGCGAGTCCTCTCTCGGTCACTCTCCTTCGGGCGGCGCTTCGGGATGTCGGCCGAAGCGCTCCGCTCCGGCGTATCTCCAGCCGACCTTGCGCGGTCCCCGACCCCTGCCCGGGCGCGTTCGAACCTTTAATGCCCCGTCGGTGTTCCCCCTCCTCTCGTAGCACCATGCCCGGAACGGGTCATACCCCCGAGCGGTCCGAGAAGACGGTGCACCTGAGGATCGATCCGAATGACGAGTCGACCACCCTCGAGGATGTCCTCGCCAGGATCTCCGAGCTCCAGCGCAAGCACCCGGACCGGGAGGTGTTCTTCGACGGAGACGAGTACGCGATCTGCTCCCGCCCGAAACGAGAGAAGCCGGCCACCGCCCGCTGAGCCCACGTCGCTCGGCGCGCCGTTGCTCGTCCTGAACCTGAAGGCGTACCCTGCCTGCTTGGGACCCGGTGCGATAACCCTCGGAAAGCATCTGGAGCGGCTCGGCCGGTCGGCCGGAGTCCCGGTGGCGATCGCCCCGGCGATGGCGGACCTCGGAGCGGTCGCCTCCGCGCTCCGGATCCCCGTGCTCGCGCAGCACACGGACCCCGGGGAAGCGGGTCCCCGGACCGGGTTTGTCCCGGCGGAAGCAGTCCGCGCGGCCGGGGGGCGGGGGAGCCTGGTGAACCATTCCGAGCACCCGCTGCCTCCGTCCCAGGTGTCGGACGTCGCGGAGCGGCTCTCCGCGCTCGGTCTGGTCGCGGTCGTCTGCGTCCCGGATGCCGTCCTCGCTCGCCGACTTGCCGCCGCTCGACCCGCGTACCTCGCGGTGGAGCCTCCCGACCTGATCGGAGGGGATCGTGCGGTGTCCACGGCGAGGCCGGAGGTGATCTCGGAGACAGTGGAGGCCGTGCGTGCGGTCTCCCCGACCTCCCGGGTCCTCTGCGGCGCCGGGGTTCACGACCGACGCGACGTAGCCCGGGCCCTCGAGCTCGGGAGCCAGGGGATCCTCGTCGCGAGCGCGGTCACCCGCGCCAGGGACCCGCAAGAAGCGATTGGCGAGCTGCTCGCGGGGTTTTGAACGGTCCGCGCACCCATCCGACGGGAGCTTCGCCGAGCCCTGCCCGTCTCCTGCTAGGAACCCGAGGCACGGCCGATGCCGACTCGCTCCTCGAGCGCCGACCCGAGAGGCCGCAAGTCTCGGGCCATCGGCGCTGTCGCGCGAAAGGAGGACATGAGCCTGCGCGGCGGTTCGCCTTCGAACGCGTCGCGGACGACCCCGGAAACCGTCATCGCCCGACGAAGAGGATCCGCGATCCCTCCGTCGTGATCCGCACGGGCAGCCGTTCGAGCGGAGCGAGGGCGGTGGCGACACTCCTCGCCCGCTCCGGAGGGTGCATCAAGAGGAGGAACCCTCCGCCGCCAGCGCCGGTGATCTTCCCTCCGTAGGCGCCCGCCGACCGGGCAGCCCGGTAGCGCTCATCGATTTCCTCGCTCGAGATTCCCGCCGAGAGGCCCCGCTTGAGCTGCCAGCCCTCGTCCAGCAGCGCCCCGAGTCGCGCCCAGTCGAGCGCGGCGATGGCGGAGCGGGCTTCCCCCGCCAAATCGCGAAGTCGCAGGAGCGAGTCCTGGTTCACCTGGGTCCGGGCGCTCTGTTGCTGGAGGATCGCCTCGGCCTTCCGCGTGATGCCGGTATAGAACAGCGAGAGGTGGTCGCTCAGTGCCTCGCGGTCGAGGGTGCGCAGCGGAATAGGCGACGTGCGGACCGAGTCGTCGGGCCGGAACTCGAAGTGCTGGACTCCGCCGAACGCCGCGATGTACTGGTCCTGCTTCCCCAGCGTCCCCCCGAGCCGGTCGATCTCGATACGGCACGCCTCCTCGGCGAGCTCCGCCGGATCCTTGAGAACGCCCCGATACGCCCACAGCGCGTTCAGGAGACCCACCGTGAGCGTGGAGGAGGAGCCGAGTCCGGTGCCTTCGGACGGGATGTCGGCGATCGTATGGACCTCCAACGCCTCGTGCGCTCCCGTGGAGCGCATCGTCTCGCGGACCAACCCGTGCTGGAGGTGCTCGAGCCGCTCGACGTTCTCCGTCCGCGAGTAGGCGACCCGGATCGACCGGTCGAACTTCGGGTTCACGAGCACGTGGATGTACCGGTCGATCGCCGCACTCGTGACGGCTCCTCCGCCGTACTCGCGGAAGTACGAGGGGAGATCCGTCCCTCCGCCGGCGAAGCTGATGCGGAGCGGCGTGCGCGTGATGATCATGATCGCCGGTCTCGAGTTCCCGGCCGCTTAGTAGTTTTCCGCGGGCGGATTCTGTTGCGCATCCGCGGGGCGGAAAGGTATCTCACCTCGATGATCGAGGGCTCGACTCTCCCCGGAATGGGAGAAGCCCGTCACAGAACGACGCGGACTCGATGGCCATCTACCCACTTCTCTGCCTTCATGCGTCGGTCCCGACGGGAGGTCAAGGGGGGCCGCAGATGGGGCTGGCCGCGCCTCGAGCGGAGGCTATCGTGTCCTCAGTGCCCCGCGTAGGGACGACACGGAGGACCGTCCCGCTCGCCCGGAGCGAAGCGGCGGGAGCGCCTTCAAGTGGGTCGTCATCGTGCCCGAGGGTGGGAGGACCGGGAAGACGACGATGTCGACCACCGCGCGCGCCCGGAGTCCTCGCCGTCGCCGGTCATCTCCCAACCGACGGGGCCGGGCGTCGAGCCGTGGCCGCGGTACGCCGAGGGTCCGCGTGAGTCCCCGCACGGCATCGGTCCCGGGGCGACCGCTCGACGACGGGACCCGGCGGGCGGCCGCTGCCGAGCGACCCCCCAGCGCCCTCGCGACGCGCCCTCCCGAGTCCCCGCGCCCCCTCCACGTTCTGATGGTCGGCTGGGAATTCCCTCCCCACCATACCGGCGGGCTCGGCGTGCATTCGTTCGAGCTCTGTCGGGAGCTGGCGCGCCTGGGACATCGGATCACGTTCCTGACCCCGTTCTCCGGGCCGTTCTCGGCGGTCCCGGGCCTGAGGTTCCGGTTCCCGGGCGAACGTTCGGAGGCGCCCGGAGCCCAGTTCCCGCCCGCGTACTGGGCGGGGAGCACGCCGGATAGCCCGTTCGTCGATTCGATCGACGGTTACAACGTCTGGCTCGGCGGGCTCGCGGACCCCGGGCCGGTTGACGTGGTCCACGTCCACGACTGGTTCGGGACGCTCGGGGGGGCCGAGCTGTCGAGACGCCTGGCCCGGCCTCTGGTGATGACGGTCCATTCGACGGAGTACGACCGCTCGCTCGGCCACCCGTGGGAGCATCTCCGGCGCCGGGAGCAGGCGGGGATCGACGCCGCCGTCCGCGTGATCGCGGTCAGCCGGCATCTCCGCCAGCAGTTGATCGACCGGTACTCGGCGGACCCGAGCAAGGTCCGGGTCATCTACAACGCCGTGCGGCCCAGCGAGCGCCTCGAGCAGATCGACCCGACGAAGCGGATCGTGCTGTACGTGGGCCGCCTAGCGGCGATGAAGGGCGTCGACACGTTCCTTCGGGCCGCCGCGAAGGTGCGTCCCGACTTCCCCGACGTGCTGTTCGTGATCGCCGGCGAGGGTCCGGAGTATCCGCGCCTCGTTCGCATGGCGGCGGAGCTCGGGGTCGGCGACCGCGCGATGTTCCTAGGCCACGTCTCCGACGAGGAGCGGGAGACCCTGCTCTCCGGGGCGTCGGTCTTCGTCCTCCCGAGCGTGGTCGAGCCGTTCGGCATCGCGGCGCTCGAGGCGATGGCGGCCGGGGTCCCGACGATCGTCTCGAAGACGAGCGGGGTGGCCGAGATCAGCTCGGGAACGTTCCGGGTCGACTTCTGGGACGTGGACGAGTTCGCGAGCCGGATCGCCGAGCTCCTCGAGTATCCCACGCTCCGCCGGACGATGGGCGAGGAGGGGCGGTGGGAGGCGCTGCGCGAAGGGTGGCCCGAGCGCGCGCGCGAGACGGTCGCGGTCTACCTCGAAGCGATGCGTGCGACGGGGGTGCCCATCTGAAGGTCGTACTCTATCTCCACCTCCACCAGCCGTGGCGGCTCGCGCGGTTCCGTTTCCTCGACCTAGGATCCGGCCGATCGTACTTCGATGTCGAGCGCAACCTCGGCATCTTCCGGGGGATCGCGGATCGCTGCTACCGACCGGCGATGGACCGGCTCCTGCGGGGCCTCGAGGAGCATCCCGAGTTCCGGCTGAGCCTCTCGGTCACCGGGACGTTCCTCGAGCAGGCCCGCCTCGCGGCGCCGGACGTGATCGACCGGCTGAAGGCGCTCCACCGCACCGGTCGGGTCGCGCTTCTCGCGGAAACGTACTATCATTCGCTCGCGTTTCTCGTCCCGCCGCCCGAGCTCGCCGAGGAGGTCGCCCTGCACCGGGCCGCCCTCCGGACCGAGTTCGGCGCCGAGCCGACCGTCCTTCGGATCACGGAGCTCGCGTACTCGGACGACCTCGCCCGCTTCGCGGAGTCGCAGCGGTTCCGCGGGATGCTCGCGGAAGGCTGGGAGGGCGTGCTCAAGGGTGAGCCACCGACCTACCGGTACTGCGCGGCCTCGGCGCCGACGGTACGGCTGCTGCTCCGCCACTACCCGCTCAGCGACGACGTAGGGTTCCGGTTCTCCTCGATCGGGTGGAGCGAGTACCCGCTCACGGCCGACAAGTACGCCCGCTGGATCGCGGCGACGCCGGGGGAGTTCGTCGGCCTGTTCATGGACTTCGAGACGTTCGGCGAGCATCATCCGGCCCGCACCGGCATCCTCGAGTTCCTCTCGGCACTGCCCGGGGAGTTCCGCCGGCACGGCGGCCTCGAGTGGGCGACGGTCGAGGAGGCGGTGGACGGCCCCCCGCGGGCTCCGCTCGGCGTGCCGTACACCATGAGCTGGGCCGACCAGAACCGCGACCTGGGCGCGTGGCTGGGGAACGATCTCCAGCGCTCCGCGTTCGAGGCCGCGAAGAAGGTCGGGGTCCTCGCGCGGCAGGCGAACGACGCGGCGATCCTCTCCGACTGGCGTCGGCTCCTCACGTCGGATCACTTCTACTACATGTACGTGAGCGGGCACGGCGCCGACCAGGGGGTCCACCAGTACTTCTCGAGCTACGAGAGCCCGTACGACGCCTATGCCAACTACATGAACGCGATGACCGACCTGCGCCGCCGCGCGCTCGATCGGCTGGGCGTGCCGACGCTCAAGTAGGGCCCCACCAGCCCCGACCCCGGCTCGAGCGACACCGGGCCCGCGGGACCCGCCGGATACCAACTTTGATTTGGCGGGAGCGGTTGACGGGCCCAGTGCGCGGTACGGGCCAGTATATTCCCGGGCTCGGCCGAGTTCGAACCTACCTGCTCCTTGCCCACCTGTCGGCCATGCTCGTGCTCGCGTTCTACCTTGTGAGCGTCGTGATCTTCCTGATGGACCGGTGGCTGTTCGTCGTCCTGCCGGGGGTGGGGCCGGGCGTGCTCCTGCTGCTCGCTCCCGCCGCGCCGACGGTCCTCGTCGTCCTCTGGGTAGACCGGATGCGAAAGACGCTCCGGTACGGGCACTATCGGCGGCTGGTTCAGCTCAACTCCCTCCGGGTGGCGATCGTGGCCCTCCTGTTCAGCGGGATCGTCCCGGGCGTCCTCCTCCTCCTCGTCCGACGTCGGCTTCCTCGACCGACGAAGGCGCCCCGGCCGCCCAAGCCGCTCGACGAGATCGCCGACGAGCTCTCCGACCTGCGCTTCTGACGCTCGAGCCTAGCCGGGCCGCCGGGCGTATAGGGGGGTCGGCGGGCCCCGAACCGGTGCAGCGGCCTGGCAGTCGAACCGAACCGTTAAGGGTGGGCGGCACCAGGAATCCCCCGCCGGACGGGGTGCGGTCGAGCGTGCGGATTCGGGGCGGTGCGCTCAGGGCATGATCACCCAGGTCGCCGGGAACGGTCGCATCCTGCTCACCGTCAACGAGAACGGCGACTGGAACGAGCTGTTCTACCCGTACCCGGGCCAGTTCCAGCAGCTGCGCGAGGCGCGCCTCGGGCTGTTCGACGTTCAGGCGAGCCGGTTCTCGTGGCTGCGCCGGGGCAACGGCTACGCGATCGAGCAGCGCCCCCATGGGGTCGGGCACCTGCCGCAATCGGTCTGGAGCGGCCACGGCGTCCGGATCTCGGTCCGGGACCACGTCCACCCCAACCACGATCTCATCGCCCGCGTGTTCCGGGTCCGGACCGATCCCCCGCGCCCGGTCCGTCTGTTCGCCTACCACGCGTTCCAGATCGCGGAGTCGATGTACCAGGACACGGCCTACGTCGACGCCGAGGCCCAGTCGCTCGTCCATTACAAGCGCGGCTACTTCTTCGAGTTCTTCTCCGATCCGGTGTTCGGCCGAGCGGTCTGCGGCGAGCACACGCTGAAGGGGCTCCAGGGGACGTACGTCGACGCGGAAGACGGCCGCCTCGAGGGGCGCGCGGTCGCCCACGGGGCGGCCGACAGCGTGATGCAGTGGGACCTCGAGCCGTCGACGGGCCCGGAGACCGAGATCCGGCTCTTCCTCGCCGCGGGGCGCTCGCTGCCGGGGGTCCACGAGGTGCGGAACTACGTCCGCACGGGCGGCCCCGCGCGGTTCGTCCAGGAGTCGGAGAAGTTCTGGGAGTCGTGGGTCGCCCGCCGCCTTCCCCGACCGCCGAAGGGACTCAGCGACCACGGCCGGGAGGTGTACCGGGCGAGCGTCCTGCTCATGCGGCACGCGACCGGAACGAACGGCTCGGTGATCGCATCGCCCGACACGCGCTCGCTCGTCGCCGCGGGGGACACCTACAACTACTGCTGGTGGCGGGACGGCGGCTACGTCTCCAAGGCGATGGACGAGGCCGGCCTGTACGAGAACTCCTCCCGGTTTCTCGAGTTCGCGATGCAGTGCCAGAATCCGGACGGCTCGTTCTTCCACCGCCACTTCCCCGACGGGGCGATCGGCTCGACGTGGCACCCGCCCCCGTTCCTCCAGATCGACCAGACCGCGAGCGTCGTCGCCGCCGCGTGGCACCACTTCAAGCGGGGCGGCGACCCCGACGTCCTCGTCAGCCTGTGGCCCCTCGTCAAGGGCGCGGCGAACTTCCTCGCCTCGTTCCGTGATTCCGCCACGGGACTCCCGGCCCCGAGCTTCGACCTCTGGGAGGAGCGGATGGGGATCCACACCTATTCGACCGCCGCGGTCGCCCACGCGCTGGAGCGCGCCGCCCGCATCGCGACGGAGATCGGCAAGGACCCGACGGCGTGGCGCGCCGCGTCCCAGGAGATCCAGCGCGCCGCGCTCGAGCACCTGTGGGACGACTCGCTCGACCGGTTCGTGCGCTCGGCGTCCCCCCGAGACGAGAAGGTCGACGCGTCGGTCCTGCTCGCCCTCAAGCTCGGCCTCCTCCCGTGGAACGACCGGAGGGCCCGGCGCGTGGTCGACGCGATCGAATCGCGCCTGTGGGTCGCCGGCGGGGGGGGCCTCGCGCGGTACGAAGGCGACGAGTACTACGGGCACGAGAACCCGTGGATCGTCTGCACCCTGTGGCTCGCCGAGGCGCGCCTCGGCCTCGGCGACCGGGCCCGCAGCCGGGAGCTGATCGACTGGGTGGTGACGCACGCGACGCCAACCCGGCTCCTTCCGGAGCAGGTCGACCGGAACTCCGGCGAGCCGAAGAGCGCGACGCCGCTGACCTGGTCGCACTCGACGTTCGTGGACGTGGTCCACAAGTACGCCATCGCGGAGGCCGGAGGGCTGGTCGGCGAGGAGTAGGGTCGGCCCCCACGTTCGGCGCCAACCGGCGTCACGCGGTCCGAGCGTCGGGGTCGCTCCACGACGCGAGCTCGCGGAGGCTCGACACCCGGGGCGCTCCCGGATGCGCGCCGCGGCCCTCGCGGTCCAGCCAGACCGCTCGCATCCCAACCCCCCTCGCCCCCTCGACGTCCGCGCCCCATGAGTCGCCGACGTGGATCGCTTCCGAGGGGCGAACGCCGGCACGACGCAGCGCCAGCCGGAAGATCCGGGGATCCGGCTTGTCGGCGCCCGCCTCCTGGGAGTAGGTGACGCCCGAGAAGTAGCTTCGCAGCCGATGGTGGTCCAGGATCTCCAGCAACGCATCGTTATGGTTCGAGATCACGCCGAGGTAGTGCCCCCGCGACCGCAGGGTCCGCAGCACCTCCTCCGTTTCGGGGAACGGCGTGCCGGCCGACGCGTTCCAGAACGCCGTCGCCAGCGCCCGGTGCACGGCCGTGCGGTCTCCGCCGATGCCCAATCGATCCAGCACCCGGTCGTCGTACAACCGCCAGAACGCATCGACCCGGCCGACGTAATCGTAGATCCGGTGCCCCAGCTCCCGCTCGGTCCGGGCCAGGGCGCGGGCGATCTCGCCGGCGGCCGAGGCTCGGTCCTGGCCTCTCAGCACCGTCTCCCATATCGCTCCCGGGAGGTCACCCCCGGTGGTTTCGGAGCTCGAGGTCCGGACGAGCGTCCCGCCGAAGTCGAAGAAGATCACGCGCGGGAGGGACTCGGCGACACGCGGGGAACGGACGGGGGGCACTCCGCACCGGTACGCCGGCCCGTAGAAGTGCCGTTCGGACCGAGCGGGGCGAGCCGCTTCGAGCGCCCGCTGAGGGTAATAGGGGGCGGGGGACTCCGCCGGAGATGCCGGAGGACTGCGTGTTCTGCGGGATGGTGTCCGGGTCGGTACCGTCGCCGCACTGGATCGCCCGGTCCGACCGGGCGTTCGCGTTCCTCGACATCCGTCCGATTCGGGTCGGCCATGCGCTGGTGATCCCCCGGCATCACGCTACCGACCTTTCCGACGTCACGCCGGACGACTGGATCGCGGTGAGCCGCCTCGTCCGGGACGTCGCCGCCCGCCTGCGTAGGAAGCTCGGTACCGACGGAGAGAACCTGATGGTCGCGAGCGGGCCCGGCTCGGAACAGAGCGTGTTCCACCTTCACGTGCACGTGATCCCCCGGAAGCGCGACGACGACCTCCGATGGAACGACTGGTGGCAGACGAAGACGTCCTCCCCGGCGGCATCGGAGCTGGCCGCGCTCGCGCGCAAGGTCCGGGAGGATTGACGGGCCGGATCCGTCGGCGGGGCCAATCGACACCGTCCTTGGGAAGGGAATCGGTAGAAGGCGCCGCGAGCCCGTGGCCACGGGGCGGCTAGCGGAGGCCCGCGCGCGTCCTCGGACCCAGCAACCGGAAGGCACGCGCCACGTTCTCGGGGAACATGAACGCGAATCCCCAGGCCCGGTAGCGCGTAGGGATCGGGGCTCGCACCGCCTCGCGGAGCGACTCGTGCCGACGGATCGCACCGCGCGCAACGTTGAGGAGGTCGCCCAGATACGTCCGCTCCGCGTGGATCCACCGGCCCGATGCCGTTGGGCCGTGGCCCGGCACGATCCGGTCCGGGCGGAGCCCCTCGATGCGGGCAAGGATCCGCTCCCACCGATCCGGCCAGCCGTCGCCGACCGACGGGTGGAGGCCGACCATCACGAGATCCCCCGTGAGGACGATCCGTTCGTCCGGCAGGTAGCCGAAGACGTCGCTCGGCGAGTGACCTCCCCCGTAGGTGATCAGATGGAGCGACCGGCGCGTCCCCGTCAGGACGAGCGCGTCCTCGAACGTCAGCTCGGGCGGGACGATGCGCAGCGGACGCGGGGTCTCGAGGACCCCCCGAAACCAGCCCCGGACGCGGGGTCGGTCGGCGACGGCCACCCGGGAGTCCGGACCGTCGAGCCGGTCCAGCTCGGCCGGGAAATCCCTCCGACAGTCCCGGAACTGGCGACGGCTGCGTCGGAGAACCTCCGTGCGGACCCGGCCGGAGGAGACGACATGCCCCCCCGCGAACGCCGAGTTCCCCCAGATGTGGTCCCCGTGCCAGTGGCTGTTGACAATCCAGGTCGGACGGCGCCCGGTCAGTCGCTCCGCCGCCCGGGCCAGGTCGGCCCCCGCCATCGGCGTCAGCATGGCATCGAACACGACGGTCGTTCCCCCGAGGTCGATGATACCGGCGTTGCAGAGCCCGTAGCCCGTGGGCGTCGCGATCGCGGCGTAGACCCCGGGAGCGATCGGCTCGACCCGGAAGTGTCGGCTGGGTGCACGAACGGCCATAGAGCCGCGATTCGATCGCCCGCAAAGACCTTGCGCGTCGGTGGGGGGAGACGACGTGTCGATCCGGTCCGGGCTCCCGACGCGGCCGAACCGGGGTGACCTTGATGAGGCTCGATGGCGGATCCTACCCCGGCGGCGGGGTCTGGCGCGCCCGGACCTGCGCGAGTTTGCCTCGAATCACCGCGGCGAACTGTGGCTGACTCGTTCCCAGGCTCTCCGCGGTCTTCTGGAGGTAGATGTACACGTCCGCCAGCTCTTCCACCAGACTCCCGGTCGTCAGGCCTTGCGCTCTCGGTCCCCCCTCCTCCCGCTTCTTGGCCAGGTTGCAAAACTCGCCCACCTCCCCCGCGAGCGAAGTCGCCCAATAGAGGAGGTTCACCGCTCGCCAGCCAGGGAACGTTTCGTCGGACATCCGGTTGACCTCGTCCCAAACCGCTCCCATGTCGTTCGTCATTGCCGGACCGTCGAGAAGGGAGACCCCGGGACCATCATCAACCCTCGCGTCCCTGAGATCCTGGACGCCCGGCGCCGGAACGCCGTACGCCCGAGCCAACCGATCCGCGCCAGTCCAACGACCATTTCCAAGCTAAAGGCCCGGGCTCGGTCGGTTCCGGACCCGCGCCGGAACCGACGCCGTCTCTCGCCGGTCGGCGTAGGACCGCTCCACTCCCCCACGGCCGCCCGCGAGCGTCTCGGACGGACCCGACGGTCGGGATCGCCCGCGGATGCGCTCTGCCGGCCCCCGCCGTTGGGTGGGTCGGCGCGCCGTCGCGGATGCGACCCCGTCACGGGAGTCGGGTGAGCCGCCGCCTCGGGCCCGACCCACCGAGAGGGGCCGCCTTCGGATCGCGGCCTCTACCGCGGTTCGGGGGTGCGCGCGGGCGGCGCCTTCGCGAGCACGGCGGTCCGGTACTCGAGATCTCGCAGCAGGACGGATTCGGGGAGCACGCGCAGGAAGCTCATGGGGCGGCTCCCTCCTACCCGCGCTCCGGACCTGTGGGGGGCCGCAGCGTACCCCCTCAGACGTCGATAGTACCGATCGAGCAGTCGGCCGGCGCGATCGTCGTCCCATGGCTCCAGGGTCGCTCGTCCGCGGACGCTGACGTGTTGCAGGAACCCCGTCCGCGGATCGAAATCGACGACCCCCACGGAAACACGCGAATCGCGTCGCACGCGGTCCTGGACGGTGTTGTAACCCTCCTCCAGGATCATCCATAGGGCCCCCTCCTCCCAGAGGAACCAGAAGACCGAATTCCTGGTCCCGTCCACCGACGCTGTCGACAGGTGCGCTACCAGCGGGCGGGAGAGAAACTCATCCAGATCGAACCGCGCCCGATCATTGCGGAGAATCCGCAGGTCCCCGGCGGAGATCGGCACGATCGCCGGATCATGGCGGATGACATAGGAGTTTCCTGTTCGGGGTGACTCCGCGGCAGGCGAACAGCCCGGCGGTCTTCCGTAACTCCCCGACCCGGCCGACGATAGCCCCGGCTCGAGGCGAATCCCCGGCCCGGACGCCTCGGTCCGGCTTCGCGCCGAGCGTCCCGCCCCGGTCCGCTAGGCCGTCCCGGCGAGCTGGCTCACGAGGTCGTAGAGTCGTCGGGCCAAATCCGCGTCCCGCGAGGACGGCGAACCTGGCCGGACGGTTCGACGGGCGAGATAGGCGCCCGTGACCGACTTGAGCGACGGGTCCGTCGCCGCAAAGATCACGGGGTCGGCGCCGTGAGGGACGCGCCGCCCGAATAGGGCGCTCAGCAGATGCCAGGTACCCCCGACGACTCCCGAGTTGTTGCGCCCGAACCCGGACGCCACGAACCCCGGATGCACGGCGTT
>JASHOP010000003.1 GCA_030041075.1 Thermoplasmata archaeon
CGCTTCTTGGTCGCCATCGACCCGACGGAGGGGGCTCCCGCGCATAAGCTCCGCGTGGGAGCGGTCCGTGACGGCGACCCACGGGAGGGGTCAGGGGCGCGGCCGTCCACGGTTGTAGCGACCCGGACCGTGCGAATATACGTCACGGTGCACGGTTTTTGTAGCGTCTAGGACGACAGATGGGTTATGTAGGGCGCGATAGGTGGCACTCCCAAGCCCGCCCGCGAACGGTGGGCCAAGGTCCGAGGTAGCAAACGATGCCCGCACGAGTGATGAAGGAGTTCCAGGCGCCCCGCGGTCTTCCCCGGAAGACGGCCTCCGTCTGCCCGGAGTGCATCAAGGTCATCCCCGCGGTCGTCCGGGAGAAGGAGGGCCGCGTGATCATGGAGAAGACGTGCCGGGCCCACGGCTACTTCTGGGACATCATCTCGAACGACGTCGACTTCTACCTGCGGATGGAGGTCTACGCCCACGATGGGGTCGGGTACGAGAACCCGTACTACGACAAGTTCCGCGGCTGCCCGACCACGTGCGGGATGTGCAGCCACCACAAGTCCCACACGGGTCTCGCCCTGGTCGACCTGACGAACCGGTGCAACCTCAAGTGCCCGGTCTGCTTCGCGAACGCCAACGCCGCCGGCTACGTGTTCGAGCCGACCCGAGAGCAGATCTACTTCATGCTGAAGACGCTCCGGGAGCAGAAGCCGGTCGGAACGGTCGCCGTCCAGTTCTCGGGCGGGGAGCCGACGCTGTCGCCGCTGTTCCTGGACGCGGTGTCGATGTCCCGCGACCTCGGGTTCAAGCAGGTCCAGGTCGCGACGAACGGTATCCGCGTCGCGAACGAGCCCGGCTTCGCCCAGGCGTGCCGGGACTCGGGGCTCCACACGCTCTACCTCCAGTTCGACGGTCTGGACGACGAGATCTACCGAAAGGTCCGCGGCGTCCCGCTCCTCAAGGTCAAGCAGAAGGCGATCCAGGCCGCGCGGGAGACCCACTCCCCGGCCAGCGAGCTGGCGGCCGGCAAGCCGGACAAGCCGCTCTCGGTCGTCCTGGTCCCGACCCTGGTCGGAGGCTTCAACGAGAAGGAGATCTGGCCGACCGTCAAGTTCGCGATCGACAACATCGACGTCGTGCGCGGCGTGAACTTCCAGCCGGTCGCGCTGACGGCGCGCATCCCCGACAAGGACCGGTTCCAGATGCGGTTCACCCAGTCGGACCTCGTCCGCATCCTGTGCACGGAGGGGCCGTTCGAGAAGTCGGACTTCTTCCCCGTCCCGTCGGTCGCCCCGATCTCGGAGCTCGTCTCGATCATCCACGGGGAGGAGAAGATGACCCTCACGACGCACCCGGGTTGCGGGTGCGCCACGTTCGCGTTCGTCTCGAAGGATGGCGAGAAGATCACGCCGCTGCCCCGGTTCATGGACGTCGACGGGTTCTTCGAGAACGTCGAGTCGATGATCGAGCGATACCGGGACGCCCGGTTCGCCCGGGTCCGGACCGCGGTCGCGGGGGCCCGGCTCCTCCACGACGTGGCGAAGTACTTCGACTTCTCGAAGTCCCCGGAGGGGCTCAACGAGAAGAACTGCGTCAAGGTGATCGCGGGGATCTTCACGGAAGGCAACAAGGAGGCGCTCGCGAAGTTCACCTGGCGCACGCTCTACATCGGCAACATGCACTTCCAGGACGCCTACGACTACGATATCCAGCGCCTGATGCGCTGCGACATCCACTACGCGGTCCCCGACGGGCGCGTGATCCCGTTCTGCTCGTACAACTCGGGCCCGATCTACCGGACCGAGGTGGAGCGGAAGTTCTCGATCCCGATCCCCGACTGGCAGCGCGCGAAGTCGCAGAGCGGGCTCCAGCTGAAGACGATCGAGACGATGGGCGTCAACGGCGAGGTCATCGTCGACCCCGAGTACTACAAGGTCCGGGCGCTGAAGGGCGCTCCGGGCATGGCCTCGACCTGAGCCCGGGTCTATCGACCCGACCGCGGACGGTAACCCGGTTCCGTCCGCGCGACTCAGCCGGGGTCCGCGGGCAACGGCCCGGCGCCCTCCGGTTCGAACAGGCAGGCGCCCGGGCGGGCCAGCTCGCGGATCTCCCGGCCCCCGGTGGGGGTACGCTCGGCCAGGCACCGGTCGATCGCCCGCCAGACCTCCTCGACCCGGGGCCGCTCCGCCCGGTCGTTCCGTCCCACCCCGTCCTCGGGGGCCACCGGGTTCGCCCGGAGCCAGCGGTCGGCGGCTATGATGTGCTTGCATGTACCGAGCCCCCGGCGGGCGAAGTCGGTGCACGTGCAGAGCGTCGAGCCCGACGCGGGGAACTCCGGGAGCATCACCAGGTAGCGGGTGCGGTGCACCGGGTTGCGGACCTCGAGGAGGGGGTAGGCGAGCCGCGCGAGGAGGCGCGCCTCGAGCGGCTCCTCGAGCCCCCTCGAGCGGCGGTCGGTGACCTCGGCCGCCGAGGACCGGGTCCGGGGCCGTGCCGCGCGCTCCGACCGGGGTCCGGGCATACGCCGCCCCACCCGCTCCGGGCAGTTACGGGCTTCGGGAGGCAGACACGGTTATCCTTCGGCTCGCGTCCCACGTCGGGTGACCGGGGCCAGTTCCCCCACGAACGACCCCGGACGGGCCGCCCGGCGGCGGCCCCGGCTCTCGAAGAACCAGAAGATCGGTCTGGGGCTGCTTCTCACGTTCGTCGGGCTGTGGCTGGTCTCGGGCCTGCTGCCGACCTCGCCGGGCGCCCTCGCTAGGACGCTGCCGCTGGCGGCGGGCGCGATCGTCGCCCTCTGGGTCGGCGGGATCCTGTTGGGCATCGGAAGCCGTTCGTGAGCCGTTCATCGCGGCACCCTCCCGACGGGCTCCCGGCGTGAACGGAGCTCGACCGTGCCTACAGGTTTCTTATACAGCGGCCCCGGTTCTACCGACGATGGAGTATGTGATCGTCCGGGCCACGCGTCCGTCGTGGCTGACGATGCAGCTTCCCACCGAGGTCGCCCAGATGATCCAGTTCGCCCCGGGGGGCCCGGACCCGACCCCCGCGAGCCGGTCGATCTCGTTCCTCTCCCGAGGGGCCGGGATCGCCCGCGTCATCGCCACGCACCCCGCGCGCGAGGCGCTCGCCGTGGAGACCGTCCGGAACCGTCTTTTGGCGAGCGCCCGCCCGGGCGAGCGCCTCCTGTTCACGCTGCCCTCGCCGGTGGTCCAGCATCTGGGCCTCCACGTCTACGGGAGGGGCCCGCGGGTCAAGGGGACCGACGACTCCTTGATCTGGTTCCTGCCGGCCCCCGAGTACTACGAGTTCCGCTCGATCCTGTCGAAGGGGAAGGAGTGGTCGGGGCCGTCGGGCTCCCCGTTCGCCCACGTCTACCTCGCCAAGTCGCTCCTCCCGGGCCCGTACAACCTGCGGGAGCTCGCCGAATTCGAGTACCGCATCGAGGACGAGGAGTGGCGACCGGGCGTCGAGGCGCTCCAGCGCGTCGGCCGGGGACGCCGCGTCGTGCTGTGAGGCTGGGCGGGAAGGACGCCCACAGGATTTTCTCCCAACTTATATATACCGTCCCAAAGGATAGATTCGTCCATGCGCGGGAACACCGGCCGCTCGCCGTCGCATCCGGCTCCGAAGGGCTACACGCTTAGAAACCCGCTGCCCCTCCGTACGCCCGGCGACATCGCGACGACCCGCGCGGGAATCCCGACCGACGCCGCCCTCGCCCTCGGGAGCGGTCCCGTCGACTTCGACTCCCTGGCGAAGGCGATCCGCCGCTCGGTCGGCCATGACGGGATGCGGCCCGAGGACGCCCGGTCGATCGCGGCCCATGTGCTCAACTTCTTCGGGTTCAACGAGCGGATCATCGACAACGTCCTCGAGCCGGACGACCGCGACACGTTCTACATGCTCGAGGACACCGGCATCCTCGAGACCGAGCGCGACGAGACGACCCTCTACGACGGCCGGGAGTGGCGGATCCACTACTGGATGTTCCGCAAGGACCGGATCTTCGAGCTCGCCCGGGAGGAGTCGGCGGCGATGGCCGAGGCCGGCGAGCAGGAGATCGTCTACTCCTCCAACGTGCAGCGGGCCGTCGGCTTCCGGTTGCCGCACGGCGAGCACGGCACCGGGCTCGCGGACCACGCCGTCTACCACGAGCTGGGCGACGAGGTGTGGCTCGAGCGCCGCCAGAACCCGCTGCCCGCCCCCACGCCGCCGTCGGGCGGCCGGCGTCGTCCCGACTCCGAGTGAGCCCGGCCCCGGCTGCTTAACCCGACCCGGGCCTCCCCCGGTCGGATGCGTCGCTTCCTGATCCTCGCCCACCGGGTCCCCGTGTCGGGGGAGTTCACCCTCAACGACCTCGCGGGCGGGGCGGGCCGGATGGACGAGATCGCCCGCGCGGTCTCCACCGGGTTCACGCTGTCGAACGATCTGCGCCGCGACACGGAGATCACGGTGCTGTGCTGCGCCGAGCCGCCGCCGTCGGCCCGCCGGATCGACCTCGACGGCTCACGGCTCCGCTACCTCAATCCCGACGAGCGATCGACGGCCGCCCTCCTCAAGAACGCCCTGGTCCGGTCCCGGACGCTCGACCGCGATCTCGAGGCCTCGCCCGGTCTCAAGGTCGGACCGGCGGATCCCCTGGGACTGCTCGCGGAGTTCCTGCGGCGCCCGGGGGCGGTCTGGCTGACGGAGGGCGGCGTCCCGCTCCGGGACTGGGCGGGCGCCGGGGGAGAGATCGCGGCGGTCGTCTCCGACCCGTACGACCCCTCCGAGACCGAACGGGCGGTGGCCGTCGCGAGCGGAGCACCATTCGTCGCCGTGGGACCCCGCTCGCTGCGGACGAGCCAGGTGCTCGACCTCGTCCACCACGAGCTCGACGAGCGGGAGGCCGGGGGGGCCCGTCGCCCCGCCTAGTGGGCGAAGAGCGGCCCGCGCGGCGGGCCCGGTTTGAGCGCGTCGTGGACCGTGCGCGGCTTGAGCCCGCCCACCACGGCGGTCAGGCGGACGACGTCGCGGGCCTCGGGCCGCACGCGGGTCCCGAAGACGAGCCGCTCGGGGTCCCCGAGCCGCTGGCGCATCGTCCGTAGGACCCGATCGAGCGTGCGGAGGGTCAGGTTGGACCCGCCGTCCAGGTGGACCAGCGCCGACGGCCGCTCCGTGAGGTGGAAGTCGAGGAGCGTGTCGCTGAGCGCCTGGTGGACGAGCCGCTCGGGCTCGGAGATGTGGTACTCACCGGTGACGAGGGTCGAGAGCCCCGCCTCGCGGAGGTGGTTCTTCAAGCTCGCCAGATCGACGTTCAGTTGCGAGGGGTTCTCGATCATGTCGACGAGGCTC
>JASHOP010000016.1 GCA_030041075.1 Thermoplasmata archaeon
AATGGATTCCGTAGTAATCGCGGGTCAACATCCCGCGGTGAATGTGCCCCTGCTCTTTGCACACACCGCCCGTCAAGTCATCCGAGTTGGGTCGGAGTGAGGGTGGCTCATCTGGGTCGCTCGAACTTCGGTTCAGCAAGGGGGACTAAGTCGTAACAAGGTATCTGTAGGGGAACCTGCAGATGGATCACCTCCTAGAACGCCGGCTCGTCCGGCGAGCTCGAGGGTCGTATCCCGACCGGGCGTCGCGCGCCGCATCGTCTCCGCCCCCGGGCCATCAACCCTTTTTTGAGTAGTTACGCCTAACTTATCTGCTCCGCGCCGCTCGACGGGGCGATGGTCGCTGCCCAGTTGGCCCGCGGCGTCCCGACGGCGCTCGCCGCGGCCGGCCGCGCGCTCGCCGCCGGGGAGCCGGTCCTGATCTTCGACGCCGCGGACCGGGAGGGGGAGACCGACCTCGTGATCCTCAGCGAGCTCGCGACGCCCGAGCTCGTGCGCCTCCTCCGGCACGACGCGGGCGGCTGGATCTGCACCGCGATCTCCGACGAGCTCCGCCGCCGCCTCGGGCTCCCGTTCTACGCGGAGCTGCTCGGGGCCGCGGACCGCGGCTTCCCGGTCCTCGCCCCCCTCGCGCGCGAGGAGCTCCGCTACGACCGGCGCAGCCCGTTCGGGCTCCACCTCCACCACCGAAGGACGTACACGGGGATCCCCGACCACGACCGGGCGCTCGCGATCCGCGCGGTCGGCGAGCTCGCCCGGGACGCGCGGGGCCTCTCCGACGCCGCCCTGCGGAACCGTTTCGTGTCGGAGTTCAGCGCGCCCGGCCACCTGCCGCTGATCTACGCCGCGCCGGGGCTCCTCTCCGAGCGGAAGGGTCATACGGAACTTTCGGTCTCGCTGGCCCGGATGGCGGGCCTCTCGGAGTCGGTGACCGTCTGCGAGATGCTCGGCGACTCGGGCGGCGCCCGGGCGCCCGACGCGGCGCGGGCGTACGCGGAGGCGCACGGGTGGCCGTTCCTCGAGGGCCGTACGATCGTGGAGGCGTGGCGGGGATGGTCGTCCGCGTGATGGCGACGGGGGTCTTCGACCTCCTCCATCCGGGCCACGTCTACTTCCTCAACGAGGCACGGAAGCTCGGCGACGAGCTGGTCGTCGTGGTGGCGCGCGACCAGACCGCGCGGCGCCTGAAGCACGAGCCGTACGTCCCCGAGCACATCCGCCGCGCGATGGTCGAGGCGCTGAAGCCGGTCGCCCGGGCGGTCCTCGGCTCGACGACCGACATCTACGAGACCGTGGTCCGGGAGCGGCCCCAGATCATCGCGCTCGGGTATGACCAGGTCTGGAACGAGAAGGAGGTCGAGCGGGAGTGCGCCCGGCGGGGCGTGGCGGTGAAGGTCGTCCGCATCGGGCCGCTGCCGCACGACGAGCTCGCGACGCGACGGATCGTCGACCGGATCCTCGAGCGGGCGACCAAGCGGGCCGAGGTCGGGGCGTGAAGCGGATCGGGATCGCCGACACGACGTTCGCGCGCGTCGACATGGCGCGCTACGCGACGCGCGCGCTCGGGGCGGCCGGGAGCGGCTACCGGATCGTCCGCCGCACGGTCCCCGGCGTCAAGGACCTCCCGGTCGCCTGCCGGGCGATGTTCCTCGAGGACGGGGCCGATCTCTGCCTCGCCCTCGGGATGCCCGGGGCCGCGGAGTACGACCGGACGTGCGCGCACGAGGCGTCCCTCGGTCTCCTGTTCACGAGCGTCCTCGAGGCGAAGCCGATCGTCGAGTGCTTCGTCTTCGAGGGCGAGGCGGACGGTCCGGCGGCGCTCGAGCGCCTCGCCCGGCGCCGGGCGGAGGAGCACGCGGCGAACGCCTGGTCGATGCTGTTCCGTCCCGACGACCTCCGGCGGCACGCCGGGCTCGGCCTCCGCCAGGGGTTCCCGGACGCGGGGCCGGTCCGGCGGACGCGCTGAGATCGGGGGGAACGGGTTCACGAACCATGCCGAAGACAACGAACGAAGGGAAGGGGGTCCGGGTCGGGATCGTGGCGAGCGAGTTCAACTTCGACGTGACGCTCCTGATGCTGGAGCGCGCGAAGGAGGAGGTCGCGTTCCTCGGCGCGACGCTCGGTCCGGTCGTGAAGACCCCCGGGGTGTTCGACCTCCCGCTCGCGGCGAAGGTGCTGCTCGCGCGGGGCGACGTCGACGGCGTGGTCGCCCTCGGGGCCGTGATCGAGGGGGAGACCCGGCACGACGAGGTCGTGATGAACCAGGCCGCCCGCAAGCTCACCGACCTCGCGGTCGACTATGGAAAGCCGGTCGGCCTCGGGGTCTCGGGACCCGGCGAGACCCGGCTCCAGGCCCAGGACCGGATCGAGAACGCCGGGAACGCCGTGCGGGCCGTCGTGAAGATGGTCCGCCGGCTCAGGGACGTCGGCCGATCCGGCTAACTCCGTCCCTCCCGCAGACGACGCCGCGCCGTTCCCCCGGGGGACCTCTCAGTAGATCCAGGTCTTCTTCCGGCTGTAGACGTAGATATCCGTCCCGCGATAGTAACGGCGGCCCGGGGCCCCCTTGGCCACGAGCAGACCGGCCGCCTGGGACGCGGCCGAGAGGGCGAGATACGCTGCCTCCGGTATGACGAACGCTCGCCCGGGGCCGCGGAGCTTGAACCAGTAGGGCTGCTGGGCGTACCACGCCGCGGCCCGCTTCGAGTAGAACGGGCTGCTGGGATCCGTCACCCTCCGGAGGTCGATCAACACGAACGCCAGGCTCGGGTCGTCCCAGCGAAGGACCCGCGACTTGGCCGGGCCGAACTCGACGGTGATCGCGGTCGGGTCGATGGTGAGGCGAGTCGCGTGCCGGTCCAAGAAGCTCTGAACCTTCCCCGCATCGGGTGCCAACTCAAACGTCTGACGTCCCGTCAGCGGGCCGCTCATCGGATCGGTAGGGCAGCCATCCACGACAGCGCCGTATTAAAGGGCGGCACCGACGGGTGACGAGCCGGGCGAGCCCGCCCTCGGGCGAGCGACCGCGGGTGCGGTTCGGGGGACCCCAGCCGGAACCGTTCCGGCGTAGGACCGGTC
>JASHOP010000017.1 GCA_030041075.1 Thermoplasmata archaeon
CGGGCGTCGGGGCGGGCGCCTTCGACGGCTCCGCGGGGGCCCGCGACGCGCGGGGCCCCGACGCCGACGCGCGCGCGCTGGCGGAGTGCTCGGCGGCGCGCTTGAGCTCGTACGCCCGCGTCCACTTGAACCGGTGCCCGACCCGCCCGAGGACGAGCTGCTGCTTGCGGCAGGACGACGTGCAGAAGTGGAACACCGTCCCGTCGCGCTTCACGAACATCGAGCCGGTCCCGGGCTCGATCTCCCGGGCGCAGAACGAGCACTGGCGCTTGACGACCATCGGAGCGCACCTAGCGGACGGAGAGCTTGCGGGCCTCGCGCGCGGTCTCCCTCAGGATCAGGACGTCCCCGAGCCGGATCGGGCCGGCGACGTTGCGGGTGATGATCTTCCCCCGGTCGCGCCCCGCGAGGACGCGGACCTTCACCTGGGTCGCCTCCCCGGCCATGCCGGTTCGGCCCACGAGCTCGACGACCTCGGCCGGCGAGCCCTTCTCCTCCGCCATCGTCGACCTTTCGCCCGAGCGCGGCTCACTTCTTCAGCGTCGGGACGGTCGCCGCGATCTCGTCGAGGAGTCCCTTCGCCTCGCCCGGCTCGACGATCGCCACGCTCGCCGCCGACTTCGAGAGTCCGGCGGCCTGGCCGAGCCGCTGCTTCTTCGGGACGTAGACGTACGGGATCCGCTTCTCCTCGCAGAGCATCGGGACGTGGATCAGGATCTCGACCGGGTCGACGTCCTCCGCCATCACGATGAGGCGCGCCTCGGCGCGCTCGCTCGACTTCGTGACCTCGTTCGTCCCGACCCGGACCTTGCCGGTCTCGCTCGCCACCTGGACGAGCTGTAGGGTCTTGTCGGCGAGGTCGCTCGGGGTCTCGAACCGTACGTAGATCGGTCGCGCCATCGTTCCTCGCGTCAGCGGAACCCCCGAACGGGAGGTCCTCGGCTCACGGGTAGGGCCCGCGTACGAAGCGCGCTATTTAACCCTGCCCGACGCCGGGGCCCGGAACGACTCGGGCGACAGCTCGGGGTGGTCCGCGAAGTACCGTCGGGCCGGCGCGACGAGACGGTCGAGCGACGCGACCGCCGCGTCCTTGAGGTCCTGAGGGTGGAGGCTCCCCTCGGACCACGCCGACAGGAACCCGGCCTCATCCGCGAACTCGACCGGGCCCCCGTGCCGGGGGGCGCGATCGACCGCGAGGCGGCCCTCCCACGGCAACGCGATGAACCGCACGACCTCGACCACCGGGTTCCCCTCCACCTCCTTGACCGGGCAGAACGCCCCCCCGATCCGGGCGGCGATCGTCGCTCGGTCCGACGGGATCGCGACGCCCGAGCCCGGGTCCGACTTCGACATCTTCCCCTCCGCGCCGCCGTCGACCGGGTCCATCCGGCCGCGTCCGCGGAGCGACGAAAGCAGCGGGGTGTGGACGGCGGCCGGGACCGGCCAGCCGTAGCGGTGCGCGACCTCGCGCGCGAGGACGTGCGCGCGCCGCTGGTCGATCCCCCCGTAGGCCAGGTCGACCGGGAGCTCGAAGATGTCCGCGGCCTGCATCGACGGGTAGAACATCTTCGCGGTGTCGAGGCTCGACTCCTCCTCGCCCCGGCCCAGGATCGACATCGCCCGCTTCGTCCGGGCAAGGCTCGTCGCCTTCGCGACGCGCACGACCCGCGCCCAGTAGTCGGGCGAGCCGGTCAGCTCGTGCGCCCACCGGAACCCGATCCGGTCCGGGTCGGCGCCGAGCGCCGTGAACGCGGCCTGCATGTACCGGCCGCACGCCCGGATCCGGTCGAGGTCGCCGCCGAGCTTGTCGTTGATCCACGCGTGCCAGTCGGCGAGGAACACCGTGACGCGGCAGCCGGCCTCCGCGAGGTCGAGCACCTTGCGGACGGTGATCAGGTGGGCGATCGTGAACGCGCCGGACGGCTCGAACCCGATGTACGCCCGGGGGGCGTCGGTCCGCTGGAACAGCGCCCGGATCTCGTCCCGCGTGAGCAGCTCCGAGGCGTGCCGGGCGACCCGATCGACGCGCGCCTCGAGGTCCACCTCCGCCCTCACTCCCCGAGGTATTTAGGCCGGGCGCGCGGCCCCGGCCCCCCGGGGGGAGCCCGTCCTGACGGAGATACACATTATCCCCCCGGCCGCGCTAGTCCTGTCCTCGGTACCATGGACGGGGCGACGGACGGGGCGGTCGCGGCTCCGGAGGGTTCGTCTCCGCAGGCGGTCGAGCTCGGCCGCGCCCTCGGGGTACCGGCCGAGACCGCCCAGCGCCTCCTCGACGCCGGCTACTCGACCCCGGCCGCCGTCCGGGCCCAGTCCGCCGAGTCGCTCGCCCGGCTGGGGGTCGGCGCGAGCGACCTGGAGGCGATCCGGGGCGGCGCGCACGACGTTCCGGCGGCCGCGTCCCCCGACCCGGTCGACGCCGATCGGATCGTGGACCGGTGGGTCGGCAGCGTCCAGCGCACGGACCGCGGTCGACGGCGCAAGCTTCCGCCGACCGCGAAAGGATCGACCGAGGTGCTGCGCCGGTGGGTCGACGGGGACGACCGCGCGATGGAGGACTGGATCCGCTCCTCCGACGCACCGCCCTCCGCGCCGGTCGCCCCGGCTCCGCCGACGGCCCCCGCGCCCGAGGAGGGGGCGACCGTCGCCCGCGGCGCTCCCGCCGCGGGGGTCCAGCCCGTCAGCGAACGCGAGGAGACGGTCGTCCGGTGGCTCACCGGGCTCCTCGACCGCGTGAAGTCCGACCAGTTCGACCCGTCGTCGATGATCCAGGAGGTCCAGGAGCTCCAGCGGCAGCTGTTCGACGAACGGACGAAGCGCAAGCTCCTCGAGGACCAGGTCGAGCACGTCAAGCGGGGTTCGATCGCCGTCATCAAGTACGTCCGTTCGCGGGAGGCGAAGGAGCGCGACACCGCCGTCCGCGGGAAGGACGCGGAGATCGCCGATCTCAAGCTGCGCCTCGCCGCGCTGAGCGGCTCGACCGAGGCGCCGCCGGGACCGGCGGCGGTCCCCGGCGGGACCGGGGGACCGGGCGGGGAGGCCGTGCCCCCGGACCGGGCGGATCCCGAGGCCGACTCGGGAGCGCGCGAGCAGTTCGCCGAGCGCGAGCACCAGTTCATCGAGCGGGAGACCGAGCTTCGACGCCGCGTCGTACAGCTCGAAGGCGAGGTCCACCGGCTCTCGAGCGCGGCGGAGCAGGCGGAGGGCCGCGCCGAGCTCGTCGCCCGGGGCGGGGGCCCGATCGATCCGGAGCTCGCCCGCCGCCTCGAGGAGGCGGCGCAGCGCGAGCGCGACCTGGTCGCGCGCGAGAACGAGCTCCGGGCGAAGTTCGAGGAGATCCGGATCCACACCGAGGAGCTGGAGCGGCGCCGGGCGCCCCTCGAGTTCAAGGAGAAGGAGCTCGCGGTCTACGACCAGCAGCTCCAGACGCGACGCCAGGCGCTCGACATCGAGGCCCGGCGCGTCGAGGAGCAGCGCCGGGCGATCGGCGGAACGTCCGTCGCGAAGTCGAGCGAGGCCGCGCGCCTCGAGGACCTCCACCACGAGCTCGCGAAGCGGGAGGCCGAGCTCCGCGCCCGCGAGGAGCAGATCGCGGAGAAGACCCGCGAGCTCGAGAAGCTCGCGGACCGGGCCGCCCAGACGGAGGCCGACCAGATCCACGCGGACAACGTCTCGGCGGCGGAGGCGCCGAAGGTCCACAGCGGGGTCCGCCGGCTCGACGACCTCCTGTTCGGGGGGTTCCCGACCGGGGCCCAGGTCCTCTTGAACGGCCCCGCCCACACCGGGAAGGACGTCCTCGCCCGCCTGTTCTCCGCCGAGGGGCTGCGCGCGGGGATCCCGTCGATCTGGGTCGTCACCGACAAGAGCCACGGCCAGGTCCGCGAGGACCTCGCCCAGCTCTACCCCGGGTTCGCCGACGCGGAGAAGAAGGGGATGCTCCGGTTCGTCGACCTCTACTCGGTCTCGGTCGGGTCGACGGCGTCGGTCCCGGGGGTCCGGTTCCTCGCGTCGACGGGGAAGGCGGTGCTCGACCAGATGACCCAGAGCGTGAACGGCTTCGGCGAGGAGCTCAAGGAGAAGTTCTCGACGTACCGGCTCATCTTCGAGTCGGTCTCGACCCTCACCGCCTACCTCGACACCTCGGCGACGTTCCGGTTCCTCCAGCCGCTCATCGGGCGGCGCAAGCTCGACGGGGCGGTCGGCTACTACGTGCTCGAGAGCGGGATGCACTCGGAGTCCGACCTCGAGACGCTCGAGCACATGGTCGACGGCTCGCTCAACCTCAAGATCGAGCAGATGAAGACGTTCCTGTCGGTCCGGGGGATCGGCGAGGCCCAGGCGCGGAGCTGGGTCGGCTACACGTTCACGAAGCGCTCGTTCAACCTGGGCTCGTTCAGCCTGGAGCACATCCGCTGAGCGGGCCGCTCCCGGCGGGAGCCGGGCCCCGTCCGCTCGCGACGGGCCAAGCGCTATGTACGGGTCCCCCGTCGGTCCGCCCGCTAGGCTAGACCGGGGGGTTGGGCGTCCCCTTACACACCGAAACCGTCCTTAGCGGGGGTGACAGGCAGGAGCGGCGTCCTAAGGAGTCGCGCGTCCCGCGTGGCTTCGCAGAAGCTCTGTTCCGCCGGGCCGCGGGTCCCGCGACGAGCGCTCGGAGGAGCGCCCTAGCGGGTATCCATCACGGGCACCGGGTCAGGTCCTGACGGGAGCAGCCTTACCGTGACCCGTCGACGCTGGCGGGGCGACGGGGCCGAGGAGCCAGCGGGAGCAACGCGCCGCTTCCCCGGACGGCAATCCTGCCGGCCTAGCACTCCGAGTTCGTGCGAGAGGATTAAGTAGGGGGCCGCGGCGTCTCTACCGCTGCCGTCCCCCGATGCACAGCTACATCGACCTCTACTTCTCCCCCGAGGGGACCTCCCCCCTCGAGATCGCCGAGCGGGTCCGCCGCTCGGCCGGGCTCTCGTTCATCCGCGGCCCGCACGACCTCGTCTTCGAGTGGAAGACGGTCGACGAGTTCCGGAGCGTCCTCGCGAAGGTCCACGAGGCGCTGCGCGGCACCGGCGTCGTCTACCGGGTCGAGACGGTCCCGGACGGGAGCGACCGGCCCGAAGCGATCCCGTGGCCCCCGCCCCTGATCGCCGAGCCGCCGGCGCATCCCGGGTTCTGAGGGGCCCCCCCACCCCCCCGTTGCGCGTGGAACCCGCGGCCGCTACCAGCCCTCGGACGCCGGGTCCACGAGGTCGCGCTCCAGGATGGTCCGGAGCGGCCGCGGGATCTCCTTCTTCGCTCCGCGGGCGTAGTCGTACGTCACCACGACCGTGCGTCCCCGGGCCGTCGTCGTGCCGGTCCGTCCGTCCGCGAACCGGTACAGCAGGCCGAAGCTGGTCCGGCCGAGCGGCCGCGCCGGAGCGACCTCGCCGAGCAGTTCCGAACCGTAGCCGACGGGGGCGAGGTAGCGGCACGTCGCCTCGGCGATGATGATGTCGAGCCGCGCCGGGTCAATCGCACCGGAGCGGGGCAGGTAGTAGTCGCACCGGAGCGTCTCCATCATCGGAAAGTACGCCGCGTGGTTCAGGTGGTCCAGCACGTCGACGTCGTGGTACGGGACGTAGAACCGGCGGCGCACCGGCCACGGACGGACGGCGTCGGAGGTCGGTTCGGCCATCGGGTGGTCGGGGACGCCCGACCTCCCTATATGCGTTCGAGGGGGTGGCGGGCGCCACGGGAGCGCGGGACGTGGCCGCCGATCGTTCCAGTGGAACCGGAGGGGTGGGGGCGCCGTTCCCGACGGCGGACCCCCCGGCGCCCGGGGAGATGGCGCGGAGCGTCCGGACCGTCCGCGACCTGGTCCGCCAGCACTCGACCCGGTTCGAACGGGCGATCCCGCTGATCGCCTCCGAGAACCTCCTCTCCCCGTACGCGAAGGAGCTCCTGATCTCCGACCTCCATTCCCGGTACGCCGAGGGGCTCCCGGGCGACCGGTACTACGAGGGGAACGAGCAGGTCGACCAGGTCGAGACGCTCTGCCTCGCGCTGGCGAAGCGGCTGTTCCGGTGCTCGTTCGCGGACGTCCGCCCGACGTCGGGGACGGTCGCGAACCTCGCCGTGCTGAAGGCGCTCACCGAGCCGGGCGACCTCGTCGGCACGAGCCGGCTCGCCGACGGGGCCCACATCTCGAGCGCCGGCTTCGGCGCGTTCGGCCTGCGCGGCGTGAAGCCGGTCTACTACGCGTGGGACCCGGAGCGGATGACGGTCGACGTGCCGCGCACGCGGGAGATCCTCCGCGCCGTCCGGCCGAAGACCTGCCTGTTCGGCCTGTCGCTGTTCCTGTTCCCGATGCCGCTCGACGAGCTCCGCCCGACGCTCGAGGAGATCGGCGCCCGCGGCTGGTACGACGGGGCGCACGTCCTCGGGCTGATCGCCGGCGGGCAGTTCCAGGACCCGCTGCACGAGGGCTGCCAGGTCCTCTCCGCCTCCACCCACAAGACGCTCCCCGGCCCGCAGCACGGGATCCTGCTCGGCACCGCGACCGACCCCGAGCTCGAGAA
>JASHOP010000018.1 GCA_030041075.1 Thermoplasmata archaeon
AAGGACGGGTATCTCTGGAAGACGCCGACGAAGCTGAACAAGTCCGGAAGGAAGGCCCGCGTCGGCACGGAGAAGATCACCCGCCAGGATGGGTACATGTACTTCCTCGACAAGAAGGGCTACGTTTCCCGGGCCCGGATGAAGAACGCCTAAGGACGAGCGATACCCCCTACCGGGGGACCCCACCCGGGGCCCCCCGGCGCGTTTTTTCCTCCGACCGACCCGTTCCGACGCGAGTTCCCACGACCGTTCCCGGAGCCCCGATGGTCTGCCGCAACGATCCCGACGATCCCCGCCGATGCGAACGGTGCGGCGCGTTCCTGTGGGTCGCGGAGGAGGGACTGTTCTGCGGCGAGTGCGGGGTGGTGATGCCGTGCACGATGCGGCTCCTCCCGGCTCCCGCGTCCCCGAGAGCTCGCGCGCCCGCCCCCCGGTAGCCGGGGAGCCGGACGACGCGATTCGAACCGACGGTAACGGAGGAAAGGATTCCGCGCGTCGCGTTTTCCGGCCTCCGTCGCTCGCGTCGGACCCAGCACACTTATACCGGGTCGCTGTAGCCGCCCCCCGGAGGGTTTTCGAAGTGCCCCGCGCTCACCTGTCCGCGCCTCCCCGCGCCTCCGGCCCGAGGGAAACGCCCCGTCCTCGAGGGTGTTCCATCGACCGCCGGGAGCTCGCTTAGGAACCGCGGACGGCTCGTCGTACGGCCCGCGGCGACACGTTCGTCCCTCGAGGAATCAAGGCTCATGGCGGCCGCAAAGAAGCGCTCCGTACCGACGCAAGAGACCCCCGGGCGACCGGCGAACCGCATCGGGACCGAACCGATCCCGGTCCCCCGCCTCGTCCCGCGGGGGAAGACCGCGTTCGACACCGTCGCCTGGAAGACGCACGACGCCGTGATCAAGAACGCCGAGGGGAAGGTGATCTTCGAGCAGAAGGGGATCCGCGCCCCGGCGACCTGGTCGGAGACGAGCGTCAACATCGCCGCGTCGAAGTACTTCCGAATCATCCAGGGGCACCGCGAGGTCTCGATCGACGGGATGATCCGCCGGGTCTGCCACTGGATCGCCCAGCGGGGCGTCGACCTCGGCTACCTCGACACCGCGGACGAGGCGACGACGCTCGAGGAGAGCCTCGCGTACCTCATGGTGCAGCAGATGGCGGCGTTCAACAGCCCCGTCTGGTTCAACGTCGGGGTCCGGGAGCCGCCGCAGTGCTCGGCGTGCTTCATCCAGTCGATCGCCGACGACATGGACTCGATCCTCGCGCTCGCGACGAGCGAGGGACGTCTGTTCAAGGGCGGCAGCGGCACCGGATCCAACCTCTCGCCCCTCCGCGGCAGCCGCGAGCGGCTCGCGGGCGGCGGGATCGCCTCGGGGCCCGTCTCGTTCATGCGGGCGTTCGACGCGCTCGCCGGGGTGATCAAGTCCGGCGGCACGACGCGCCGCGCCGCCAAGATGGTCATCCTCAACATGGACCACCCGGACATCGTCGATTTCATCGACTGCAAGGTGAAGGAGGAGGACAAGGCCCTCGCGCTCATCCACGAGGGCTATTCGGCGAACTTCGACGGGACCGACCCCGACTCCGCGTACGCCTCGATCGCCTACCAGAACGCGAACCACTCGGTCCGGATCCCGGACGGGTTCATGGACGCGGTCGTCCGCGACCGGGAGTGGAAGACCTACAACCGGACCGACCACGCGGTCGCGGCAACGTATCGCGCGAAGGAGCTCTGGCGGAAGCTCGCCTACGCCGCGTGGCGGTGCGGCGACCCCGGCGTCCAGTACGACGACATCACGAACGACTGGCACACCTGCCCGAACTCGGGACGGATCAACGCCTCGAACCCGTGCAGCGAGTACCTGTTCCTCGACGATACGGCGTGCAACCTCGCGTCGATCAACCTGATCAAGTTCCTGGACCCCAAGGGCGGGTTCGACGCCGAGCAGTTCCGCCAGGCGGTCCGGACGATGATCCTCGCGATGGAGATCGTCGTGGACGCGTCGAGCTATCCGACCGCCTCGATCGCGCAGAACTCGCACGAATACCGCCCGCTCGGCCTCGGCTACGCCAACTTGGGATCGCTCCTGATGCGCTACGGGCTCGCCTACCACTCGGACGCGGGCCGGGCGCTGGCCGCCGGCATCTCCGCGCTCCTCGCGGCCGAAGGCTACCACATGTCGAGCGAGATCGCGAAGCGGGTCGGACCGTTCCCCGGGTTCGAGAAGAACCGGGCGCCGATGCTCCGCGTGATGGGCAAGCACGCGGGGGCCGCCGAGAAGATCGCGACCGACGACGCGCGGATCGGACCGCTCCTGAGGGGGGCGGTCGACCGGTGGCGCGACACCGTCAAGGCGGGCGAGCTCTGGGGCTACCGCAACGCCCAGATCTCGGTCATCGCGCCGACCGGCACGATCGGGCTCCTGATGGGGTGCGACACGCTCGGGCTCGAGCCGGAGCTCTCCCTCGTCAAGACGAAGAACCTGGTCGGCGGCGGGGTCCTGCGGATGGTCAACCGGACCGTCCCGGACGGGCTCCGCGCGCTCGACTATTCGACGACCGAGATCCGCGCGATCACCCAGCACCTCGAGAAGACGGGGACGATCGAGGGCGCCCCCGGCCTCGCCCCCGAGGATTTGGCCGTGTTCGACTGCGCCCTCGCCCCGGTCGGCGGCTCGCGCACGATCCCGCCGCTCGGGCACCTCAAGATGCTCGGGGCGGTCCAGCCGTTCCTCTCCGGCGGAGCGTCGAAGACGATCAACCTCCCGCACGAGGCGACAGTCGAGGAGATCGAGAAGATCTACCTCGAGGCGTGGAAGCTCGGGATCAAATCGGTCGCGCTCTACCGCGACGGCTGCAAGGCGTCCCAGCCGTTCGACACAGGCAAGGGCAAGGCGGAGCTCCCGCTCGCCGGACCCCGCGGACCCGCCCGGGAACGCCTTCCGGACGAGCGGAAGGCGCTCACCCACCATTTCCAGGTCGGCGGGCACGACGGGTACGTCACGGTCGGACTGTACCCCGACGGCCGGCCCGGCGAGATCTTCTTCCGGGTAACGAAGGAGGGCTCCACGGTCAACGGCCTCATGGACTCGCTCGGGATCTCGATGTCGATGGCCCTCCAGCACGGGGTCCCCCTCAAGGACCTCGTGCGGAAGCTCGCGCACCTCCGGTTCGAGCCGGCCGGGGCGACCAACAACCCCCGGATCCGGTTCGCGAAGTCGATCCCCGACTACGTCGCCCGCTGGCTCGCGTTCGAGTTCCTCACGGAGGACGACCGCCGGTCGATCGGGCTCGAGAACCCGGCCGAGGGGAACGGGAACGGCCACGCCGCGCCCCCTCCGCCGGCGCGCGCGCCGGGCCCGGAGAGCCAGACCGTGAAGCTCGAAACCCGCCGCCTCGACTCGTTCGCCGCGGACGACGCCGGGGGGCCGGGGTCGAGCGAGGACGCGCCGTCGTGCGCGATCTGCGGCGGGCTGATGGTGCGATCCGGAACGTGCTACGCGTGCACGGTCTGCGGGTCGACCAGCGGCTGCTCCTGAACCGGCGCCGGGCGGGAGCGGGACCCCGGGCGGCCCGCCCTACGGCGGGCTCGCCGCCGTCGCCGGTACGTCGCCGGGCCCGGGCGCGGGGACCGGGCTCGGGTGGCCGTGGCGGGTGCCGTCCGCGAGGAACCGGTAGTTCCGGAGCGAGATCGACAGGAGCGCCCCGACGATCCCGATCACCGCGACGAGCCCGAAGACGACCTCGTAGCCGGCGAGGCGGTAGTTCTGGAACGGGCCGAACGGGGTGAGCTCCGAGAAGGCGTACTCGGCGAGCAGCGAGGTGACCAGGACCGGCCCGATCGCGGAGCCGAGGTTGCGGAACGTCTGGTTCATGCCGGTCTGGACGCCCATCGTCTTCGGGTCGACGGAGAGGACGATGACGTTCGTCATCGCGACCAGGACCGCGACGTTCCCGACCATGATCGGGATCGCGATCGCGGAGATGTCGAAGACGGTCGCGTGGAACGCGACCAGCCCGGCGGCGCCCGCGGCGATCAGCCCGAACCCGAGGATCATGATCGGCTTCGGGCCGTAGCGGCCGATCGCCCGGCCCAGGAACGGCCCGGTGACCATCATGCCGAGGACGGCGGGGATGAACACGAGCGCCGCGTTGAGCTCGCCGAGGCCGAACCCGGGCGACGGGTACTCCCCGAGGATGATCAGGACGGTGAACAGGAGGAACATCGTCATCCCGACCAGGACGCCGTTGACGTTCGAGACCCAGATGTTCCGCTCCTTGAGGGCGCCGAACGACACGACCGGGCTGCGCGCGCGGGGCTCCCAATAGAGGAAGAACAGGAACGCCACGAGGCTCCCGAGGAAGAACTCGGGAACGCCCCACGGGACGCCGCCGAGGCGCACGGCGGCGAGGTCGATCCAGCCCCAGTAGGCCCCCTCCGTGATCCCGAGCATCAGGAGCGCGAGCGCGACGCCCAGGCTCACGACCCCGGGGAGGTCGATCGACACCGCGTGCCGTATCTTCGACTCGCGGATGAACACGGCCGCGAGCCCGAACACCACGATCGCGATCGGGATCACCGTGTGGTAGGTCAGCTGCCAGCCGTACGTCTGGGCGATCCAGCCACCGCCGACGAGCCCCGCGGCCGCGCCCGTCGCGAACATCCCCGAGAGGAGCCCCTGGGCCTGGGCGACCCGCGCCGCCGGGAACACCTCCGGCAGCATCGCGAACCCGAGCGGGAACATCGCCATCCCGATCCCCTGGACCGCCCGGACCGCGATCAGCACGTAGATCTGGTTCGGGCGGTCGAGCCCGATCGCGGCGCCGATCTGGGGGGTGAACCCGGCGACGCTGACCGCGACCGCGTAGACGCCCATCGCGACGAGCAGGATCCGCTTCTTCCCGTAGATGTCGCCGAGCTTCCCGAAGATCGGGGTCACGACGACGCCGACCAGGAGGTACGCCGCGAGGATCCAGGCGATCGTGCTCGCGGTCGAGACGTGGAAGAACGACTCGAAGTTGCTGAACGCCGGGAGCACCATCGTCTCGACGTACGTGACCATGATCGCCATCCCGGCGAGGATCAGGAGGACCGTCCACGCGTAGCGCTGGTCGTAGACGGCCGGCGGGGCCGCGCCCGCCCCGGTCACGCCGCGCCTCCGGAGCGGGGCGGAGGGGTCTCGAGGCGGCGGCTCAGCTCCCGGAAGACGCGCAGCGCCGTCGCCAGGTCCTCCCGGGGAAGGCCATCCGCGGCCTCGGCCATGAGCCGGCCGATGTGCGCCCAGACCCGCGACTCGACCCGGCGCCCCTTCGCCGTCAGGGAGAGCTCGACCGAGCGGCGGTCGACGCGCGAGCGCTGGCGCGACACCAGCCCCTGGGCCTCGAGCGAATCGACGCTCGCGCACGCCGTCGGTGCGGAGACGGAGAGGTGGCGCGCGACGGTGCTCAGGGACGCCGCGCGCAGGCTCGACACGAGGTGGAGCGACCAGAACTGGCCCATCGAGATCCCCTCGGCGTCGAGCGCAGGAGCCACGCGGTGGAGCACCGTCTTCATCACGTCGTGGACCGACTCGACGAGCCGGTCGGCGTCGCGTGTCGCCGGTCCGAGCGGGGCGAGGGCGGGCGTCGCTACCATGAGTCTCCCTAAGTATTAGATTGACTAATTATTAGAGTATATAAGCACTGGGATGGTCCCGACGCTCAGACGAGCGCATAGCGCGCGAGCTCGACCACGTCGTGCCACGTGGGCCGCGCGTCGTCGGGAGCGGGCTCCGGACCCCAGGTCGCGACGATCGACCCCGAGGGGAACGCCGGGTCGCGCCCGGCGTTCGCGGCCCCGAGGGCCCGCGGCGTCCCGCGCCGGTCCGTCTCGAGGAGGAGCGCGAGCGCGCCGACCGGTCCGGAGTCGACGGCGATCCCGCCCCGGCGCGCGGTGCCCCACGTCTCGACGCGCGCTTCCTCCTCGTGGAGCGACGCGATGCGCGCGCGACGGCCCCGGGGCCGGCCTGCGGGACCGCCGGCGTCGCGCCACCGGATCGACCGGCCGGCCGAGCGCATCCGCTCGAGGAGGCCGGGGTCGATGGCGATCGGGCGGGAGCTCACGAGGCGGTCCCCCGTCGCCGCCAGAGGAGGCAATCCGGCCTCACCGAGCACGGTCCGCAGACGGAGAGCTCCCGCTCCTTCGGGCAGTCCCCCGAGATCCCCGTGTGGCAGAGGACGAAGTCGAACCGGATCGGGTCGATCGGATCGATGCGGCGGAGGGTCTCGCTCACCTCCTCCACCACCGACCACGACCGCGTCCGGCGCGCGGTGAGCCCGAGGTGGTAGGCGATCCAGTGAACGTGCTGGTCGAGGGGTATCCGGAGCTCGCCCGTGGGGACGCGCCGCCAGACCCCGAGATCCGGATAGCGCTCCCGCACCATCCACCGGACGAACAGCGTCAGCCGCTTCGACGGGCTCCGCGAGCGGTCGAGGGGGCTCGGGAACAGCGCGGCGTAGCCGGCCGGCGCGCGCGACCGCCCACCGTTCCGATCGTCCCCGCGGAGCGCGCGCGCGAGGGCGTCCAGGCCCCCCGCGAACCCTCCCCGTTCCGAGCCGGCGAGGAACACCGCCTCGAGCGATCCGTGCTCCTCGAGGCACGCCCCGAGCCGTCGGGCCAAGAACTCGAGCTGGTCGCCCCGGATCCACCGGTGGCGGAACGGCGCGAGCCGCGCCCGGCGGCGCTCCGCCCAGGCGGGGTCGACCAGCCGGCCCACGTCTCCCTCGGCGACGTCGGCGAGGCGGCCGATCGCGCCCCGGATCGCGGTCGTGTTGCCGATCGCCAGCGTCGAGGCGAACACCCCCGCGATCTCCGCCCGGCGGGCGTCCCAAGCCAGCGGCCGGATCGCGGAGATCGGGTCGTCCGCCACCGAACGCTCGAACGGGAACCGCGCGTAGAGCGCCTCGAGGTGGCGGGGGAACTCCGGGGTGGGCCGGTGCGAGCGCACGATCGTTCTCGACCGGGCCCGGGGATTTACCGTTGCCCGAGGCTGCCTCCTCCGATCGTCCACCGGGGAGCTTACTATCGGACGCGCCCTCCGGGCGGACGTGGGCGCCGCCCCCGTCGAGCTGCGGCCGACGATCGACCGAGGTTGGCTCGAGCGGGCCCAGGGGACCGACCCGCTCGTCCACGCCTACGCGCTCTGGGACCTCGACCGGCTCCCCGACCGGGTGCGGTTCGTCTCCGCGGTGCGGGGCGAGGCGACGGTCGGCTACCTCCTCATCTGGCTGGGCCGTCCGGAGCGGCCGGTCGTCCGCTGGTTCGGATCCGCGGAGGCGGCCGCGAGGCTCGCGGACGCTCTCCCCGATCCACCGTTCGTGGCGATCATCCCGGTGGGCGCCGAGCCCGCGGTCCTCGCGGCGCGAGGGCCGGCCGAGGCGCGGCCGGTCCTCCTCCTGCTCCGGGAGCGGGGAATGCCGGCGGCCGTTCGCCCCCGAACGGAAATCCGGAGGCTGACGCGGTCGGACCGGCCGGCCCTCGAGGCGTGGGCCCGGCGCGGCGCCGACCCGGCCGTCGCCGAATACGCCGCCGGGGACCCCGACGCCGAGCGGATCTGGGGAGCGTTCGAGGGCCCGGACCTGGTCGGGGTCGCCGCGGCGTCCGTGGGGCTGCCGACGATCTGGGTCCTGGCCGGCGTCTACGTCGACCCGTCCGCGCGGCGGCGGGGGATCGGCCGGGCGATCGTGCGGGAGGCGATCGCGGCCGCCGAGGAGGCCGGAGCGCGCGCCGGGGTCTACGTTCGCGAGGAGGCGGTCCCCGCCCAGCGACTCTACGAGAGCCTCGGGTTTCGACCGGTGGGACGCCAGCTGTGGCTGGAGTTCCCGGGCCCGCCCGGTACCGGCGGCGGGGACGGACGATGACGGGCGACACCCCGACCGGATCCCGCACGCAGTCGAACGCGGAGGTCGCCGAGCGGCTCCGGGATATCGCGGACCTGCTCGACCTTCTGGGCGAGCGGTTCAAGCCCGAGGCTTACCGCCGGGCCAGCCGGTCGGTCGAATCGCTCGCCGAGGGGCTGGACGGCGTGGCGCGGCGGGGGGAGCTGCGCGCGATACCGGGGGTGGGCGACGCGATCGAGGGCAAGATCCAGGAGCTGCTCCGCACGGGGAAGCTCGACTACTACGAGCGTCTCCGCGAGAAGGTCCCTGCCGGCCTGATCGACCTGATGCGCCGGCCCGGTCTCGGCCCCAAGACGGCCCGGCGGTTCTGGGTCGAGCTCGGCATCGACGGGCCCGGCTCGCTGCGGGAGGCGATCGACGGCGGCCGGCTCCGGGGCGTGAAGGGGTTCGGCGACCGGAAGATCGAGCAGATCCGGACCGCGCTCGCCGGCGCCGAGCCGGTCGCCGGAGGCGCGCGGCTCCCTCTCGAGACCGTCTATCCCCTCGCGCAGGCGATCGCGCTCGCGCTCCGGACGGGCTCCCCGGCCCGCGAGGTGGCGATCGCGGGGAGCTTCCGCCGCGGGCGCGAGACCGTGGGCGACCTCGACGTGCTCGTCACCTCCGACGAGCCGGAGCGCGTCTTCGAGGTCTTCTCCGCGCTCCCCGAGGTGGGGGAGGTCCGGATGCGCGGGGGGACGAAGGAGACCGTGACGCTGAGGAACGGCCTCCAGGTCGACCTGCGGGTCGTCGAACCGTCCGAGTTCGGCGCCGCCCTCCTCTACTTCACCGGCTCGAAGGACCACAACGTCCGCCTGCGCTCGCTCGCGCGGGAGCGCGGGCTCAAGATCAACGAGTACGGCGTCTTCCGGGGCGACGCGCGGATCGGCGGCGCGACCGAGGAGGAGGTCTACGCCGCCCTGGGCCTGCGGTGGATCCCGCCCGAGCTCCGCGAGGACCGCGGGGAGATCGACGCCGCGCGCGACGGGACGCTGCCGCGCCTCGTCGCGGCATCCGACCTCGTCGGCGATATGCACACGCACCTTCCCGAGCCGGCGACCCCCGGCGACCTCGGCCGGCTCCGCGCGAACGCGCGCGCCCAGCGACTCGCCTGGGTCGGGGTCGTCGTCGGGGGCGTGCGCGAGGACGGCTCGACCTGGGTGCTCTCCGAGGGGCTGCGGGACGCGGTCGCCCGCCGGGCGCGGGCCGGCGTTCGGACGATCCCGGTCGCCGAGGTCGGCTTCGGCCCGGTCCCGGATCCGGTGCTCCGTCTCCGGCCCGAGTATCTCATCCTGCGCCCGGTCGGCACCCCGGCGACCGCGAGCCCCCGGCCCCCCGCGGACGGGAACCCGGTCCGCCTCGTGGCCCACGTCCGCGCCGGCGCGCGGGACGACACGCTCCGGCTCG
>JASHOP010000019.1 GCA_030041075.1 Thermoplasmata archaeon
TCATCGCGATCTTCTACGGGATCGCCTCGATCCGGGAGCGCGAGCTCGGGATCATCACGAAGTTCCTGGTGAGCCCGGCGCCCCGGACGGTCCTCGTGGGCGGCCGGGCGTTCTCGGCGAGCATGCGGGGCCTCTCCCAGGCGCTGATCGTCGTGCTGATCGCCCTCGGGCTCGGGGTCCGGTTGACGTCGAACGGACTCGACTACGTGGGGATCGTCGTCGCGATCGTCCTCGGCTCGGCGTTGTTCTCGACCCTATCGATGATCATCGCGAGCCTGGTGAAGACCCAGGAGCGGTTCCTCGGGATCGGCCAGCTGCTCACGATGCCCCTGTTCTTCGCGAGCAACGCGATCTACCCGATCGCGGACATGCCCCCGTGGCTGCGCCTCGTGGCGCACGCCAACCCCCTCACCTACCTCGTGGACGCGCTGCGGATCCTGATGCTCCCGAACGGCACCGGGCTCTATCCCCTCGGCGTCGACCTGGGCATCCTCCTCGCCGTCACGGTCGGCCTGATCCTGCTCGAGTCGCGCCTCTACCCACGGATGGCCCAGTAGCCGGATGCCCCGGCGCGACCGCGGTCGCGGGCCGGGGCCGGGTCAGGCGCCCCGCGATCCCGGCCCCCTAGCCCGGCCGAGCTGGGTCAGCAGCGTGAGGCCGAGGACGACCAGGGCGAACCCGAGGAGCTCCCACCAGTAGAACGGCTCGGCGAAGACCAGCGTCCCGATCGCGAGCGCGGCGATGGGGTTGACGTACGCCACCACGTTGGCCCGACCGGGGCCTACGCGGTGGTGGAGAAAGAAGTAGAGCGTGTAGCCGGCGACCGAGGGCAGGGCCACCAGGTAGCCGAGCGAGAGCAGCACGCCGCCCGAGAGCGGCAGGGACGCGCGCGGCTCGAGGACCGGGAGCAACACCGCCAGCAACCCCGTCGCGGAGGCGAACTGGACGGAGACGCCCCAGAACGTCTCCCCCTCGGGCCGCGTCCGTCGCAGGAGGACCGATCCGATCGCGAAGCCGGCCGAGGCTCCGACGACCTCGACCGGTCCCCACAGGCTGCTCGCGAGGGTGATCCCGGCCGGAGGGAACACCAAGACGAAGACGCCCACGAACCCGACGGCCAGCCCGAGATACCCCCAGCGGTGCAACGTCTCCCCCGGGAGGAGGGGCAGGGCGAACAGCGCGGTCAGGAGGGGCGTCACCCCGATCAGGATCGCGGCCAGGTTCCCGGACGTGGTCGACTCTCCGAGGTAGAGGAGAAGCCCGTAGACGCCCACGAGGGGGATGCCGAGAAGCGCCGACACGGCCAGGGCGCGCCGGGCCGGCCGACGCACCGAGCTCGCGGCCGCGATACCGAGGAACGCGATCGCGGTAATCCCGTAGCGCGCTGCGGCGAAGGCGACCGGGCTTGCCCCGAGCACGATCCCGTAGCGGATCACCGGGTAGGCCGATCCCCAGATCAGCCCCACGAGGGCGAGGAGCAGGAGGCTGCGTCGGTCGCTCGCGGCGCTCGGTCCGGCGGCCGCCGACTCGGTCACGGCCCCTCGGCCCCGTCGCCGGTGCCCCGATTCCGCCGGTCGTCGGCCGGATCGGTCCCACGGACGGTCCCTCCCTCTCGCTGGTCGCGCGCGGCCCGGGCGGAGATGGGCGGTCTCAGCCGCGCGCCCTTATGATGTTCCCCGGCGTCGCCCTCGACCCGGAGAGGAACGAACCTCCATGACCCGAACCCCCCGAAAGCGACCCTCGCCGTCCGGGAAGAAGCGACACCGCGTCGCCCGCCAACGTCGGATCGCCGCGCGTCGAAGGCAGGTCCCCCTCGGCGGGAACCGGGCTCGACGCTGAATCCGCCGCCGGGCGCCCGGCTCCTCCGACCCTCCCCGGCGACGCCGCGACGGCCACCGGCGGCGCCGGGCCGGTTGCTCGCCCCGCGCGCGCGGGCGGGTACCCGGGTCGGACGACCGACCCGTGAGCCGGGGCCGGCGTCCTTCCCGGTCGATCGACCTTGCGAGGGGAGTGGCCGGCCCGGACGGATCGGCCGGCGGCACGACCTTCGAGAAGCACGCGGACAACGCCGAGGGGCCCGGCTCAGAACCTACTACAAGTTACGTAGATTCGAGACGGCCCCGAGCGGCTCGGTTGTCCTGGCTCGCATGCTCCCGCGGCGTACCCCCGGCGCGACGCGACGGCGGGCCGGTCCTCGGTCACGAGAGGTCGGGTGTCCCCCGCCGTAGACCGCCCACGGGCAGCCCGTACTGCCGGAGCAGCGCGACGAACCGGGGTTCGTCTCGGACCGTGGCGAACCAGGGGCCGTGGTAGTACAGCCAGAGGACGCGGTCCCCTTCCCGATGGGCGACCTCGAGCAGGTCCAGCGCCTGCGTCTTCTCGCCGAGGGCGCCGTACAGCATCGCGAGATCGGACTTCGAGAGGTACGACTTCGCCTCGCCGCGCTCGATCTCCGCGGCGAGGGCCCGGGCCGCCTCGGGCCTCCCGACCAGCGCGTTCAGCAGGGCGTGGTCGTACACGACGTTGGCCTTCGCCCCCGTCGTCGGGAAGTCGGCCTCGCGCCGGGCGTCGGCGATCCGTCCCGCCCCGAGGTACGCCAGCCCGAGAGCCACGTGGCTCGCCACGCCCGTCGGGTTGGCATCGCGCGCCTCCTCGGCGTAGGCGATCGCCGCGTCGTACTTCCCCTGCAGGAGATTGATCCAGGAGAGGAGCCCTCCGGACTCGGAGCCCGGATCGAGCTGGAGCACCCGGCGATACTCGTCCTCGGCCTCCTCGAACCGGTCGAGCGCGACGAGCATCAACGCGAAGAAGCGATGGGCGGTCACGTTGCTCGCGTTGAGGGCGATCGCCCGGCCGAACTCCTCCTCGGCCCGTTGCCAATCCTGGTCGAACTGGAACGCGATGTTCCCCAGCGAGGAGTGGGCGTCCGAGGAGCTCGGGTCCAGCGCGAGGGCCCGGGCCGCGAGCTCGCGCGCCCGGGGCATCACCTCCGGCATCGGCATGTACTCCCCCGACGCCACCACGTAGAGGTTGGCCCAGGCTGCGTAGGCCTCCGCAAAGTTCGGATCGAGCCGAGTCGCCTGGTCAAAGCAGCGGATCGCCTCGTCGTTCCCCTCCCCGTCCGGCTTTCTCGAAGCGACCAGACCCCGCAGGTACAGGTCGTAGGCGGCCAGGTCCGGGGTCGGCTTCGTCCGGCCCGCGCTCGCCCCCGCTCTCGCGAACTCGAGCTTGAGGGCCTGGGCCGTCCGCTCGGCGATGTCCGACTGGATGGCGAAGACGTCGTCGATCTCGCGGTTGTAGCTGGTCGCCCAGACATGGCCCTGGGACTCCACGTCGATCAGCTGGAGCGTGATGCGGATGCGGTTCCCGGCCTTCCGAACGCTCCCCTCGAGAACGGAGTCGACCCCGAGCTCGGCGCCCACCTGGGCCACCGACTTCGGGGCGAGCTTGTACGGCGCCACGGACGTTCGGGCGATGACGCTGAGCCCGCGGACCTGGGAGAGGACGGAGATCAACTCCTCCGTGAGGCCGTCGGCAAAGTACTCGTCCCGGGGGTCGGGGCTGATGTTGGCGAGGGGGAGAACCGCGAGGTGGCGCCCGTCCCGCCGCCCTCCGGAGCGGGACCCCGAGCTCCGGTCGGCCCAGGGTTGCAGCACCTTGTACACACCGACCGGCAGCCGCACGTTCTTGAGGTCCGTGGGCGGCATCTTCACGAGCGGGTTCGCGATCTTGTTCTGGATCTGGTCGAACACCTGCTGGGTGAGGCAGATCCCCTCCGGCTCGGCCAACGCCTCGATCCGGGAGGCGATGTTCACCGCGTCCCCGAGCACGTCCCCGTTCGTCCGGACCACGTCCCCGACGTGGATCCCGATCCGAAGCCGGATCTCCCGGCCGTGACCCGGGGCCGTGTTGAGCTCGTGCAGGGTCCGCTGGATCTCGACGGCGCATCGCGCCGCGTCCAGGGCGCTTTCGAACTCGACCAGGAACGCGTCGCCCACGGTCTTGACCTCACGGCCCCGGAACTTCTCGAAGATCGGCCGGAGCAGGCGATTGTGGCGGTCGAGAACGGTCAGCGCTTCCGCTTCGTCGTCCTGGGCGAGCGCCGTGTAGCCCACCATGTCGGTGAACATGATCGCAGCCAGGTGCCGTACCCCTGCGGCCACGGTCGCCGGACGGGGTCGCCCCAAAATAAACGCTCCCTCCGCGCCGTCGGCGGAACCGGGGAGGCGGCTCGACCCCCCGGTGGCGAGACCGCGGACGTCGGAACCCCGCCGGCCTCTGGCCCTAGAACCTGGCCGAGTGGAGCGACGAGCAGTACCGGGCGAGGAACGGATCGTTGCCAACCCGGCCGAGTCCGAGCGAGGCGGCCTCCCGACCGAGGGCCGGAGCAAAGCTCCACCCGAGCCGGAACCCGCCGGTCGCGACCACGACCCGATCCTGCTTGCCGACGGTCGGCAGCCCGTCCGGCGTGCACGGACGTGAACCCTCCTGGAAGTCCAGGATCGCCTCGATCGCGACCTCGCGGCGTATGGCGTCGAGCACCCGATCGACGTGGAACGGCGAGCGGGAGAGGTCGAAGTCCCACCCGCCCGTGGCCTTGATCTCATCCCCGAACGGCACGATGGCGATCCCGCGATCGACGAAGATCGTCGCGCGGTCCACGGTCCCACGGGTGCGCAGGTGCCATCCGTACCCTCGGACGCCGGTGATCGGGACCCCCAGCCGGCGGCAGCCGACGCCCGTGCACACGACCGCGGCGTCGAACCGCGATGAGGAGGTGGCCGTGGAAACGGTCCCGTCGAGCTTCACCGACCGCACACGCTGGCGGACGACCTCGGTCCTCACCAGCTCCCGGGCCATCCTCGCGACGAACCGCTCGGTGTGCAGCCAGCTGACCTCGGGGAACAGCAGGGCTCCCGCGCGCCCCTCCTCGGGCCTCGCCTCGACGGGCGCGGTCGAAGCGGAGGCGAGCGCCAGCTCCCTCTCCTCCGCGAAGTGCGAGGGGTCGTCGAACCGCTCGACCAGCCCGCCGGGGGTGTAGGCGAAGTCGTTCCTCGTCTCGGCGAGCGCCCGGTACTCGGCTACCGAGGTCGCGGAGAGTTCGCGCACGACCGGCTCCATGCGCTCGTGCGGGACCCGCTCGAGCTGGCGGAGGCTCTCGACCAGCCAGGTACCATCGACCCTGCGGAACGCGGCCGTTCCGCTTCGCCAGAACCTCCCGACCCGGCGCAGGAACGAGAAGGTGTTCGTTCGGTAGGCGGTCGTCGGCTCGATGATCCCCGCCGCGTGGACCGAGCCGGCGCCCAGGGCCCGCTCCTCGAAGAGCGTGGTCTCGACCCCCTCCTTCTCAAGGTACCAGGCCGTGAACAGTCCGACGATGCCGCCGCCGACCACGGCGATCCTCATCGTCCGACCTCGGGTCTCCCGTCGCCCAGCAAGATCGGACCCCGGACGGGGGAATCTCGCCCGGGGCTTGAAAGTGCGGAGCGCTCGAAGGTGCCGGGCGGCGGACTCAATCGGTGCGGTTCGATATCAGGAACTCGTTGCCGTCCGGGTCCGCGACGACCGCTCGCACAAAGCTTCCGATCGACGTCTCCACGGTCGTCGGCTCGGCGGTCACCTGCCCGCCGCGGCGCGCGATCTCCCGGCACGCGGCGACGGGGTCCGGGTTCCTGAAAACTATCCCCGACACCGTCCCGGGATCCCGGCCTCCTTCGCCCGGAGCGGCCGGGTGCATCGTCAGCAGCGTCGAGGTCCCGGGGAGCGCGAACACGAGGCGGTTCGCCTTCTCGTCGAACAGCAGCTCCTTCAGGCCGAGAACGTCCCGGTAGAAGCGCCGCGCCCTCTCGGCATCTCGAATGTGGACGGTTACGGCGTGGAGCCCCGCGATGACCTCGCCCACGCTACGGTATCGGCGCGGGGGGCGATAATCGTTCGCGCCCCGGATCCGGTGTGAGCCGGCCCCCTCCGCCGATGCCCCCACGGGATCGCCCGCCCGGCCCCGAGACGTTCGCGGGCCGGAGGCTAACGAAGTCGCACGGCGAGGCGGGATGAGCTCACCGCACACACTGGGACCGCGTGGCGAAGCCGAGCGCGGGCCGAGGAAGCCGGAACCACGAGCGCGGAAGTTCACGACCCGGGCGTCCGGGAGGGGGCTGGCGGTCGGAACGCTCGGTTCGCGGAAGGTCGAGCAACAACGGATGACCAGGGCGGTGCGGGGGCGGTCCCCCTACCCTGCCGGGCGATAGCCGAGACCACCCGACCGGAGACCGGGCGGGATAGCAGCGCCTAGGAAGGCAGATAACTCGTGGAACCCATGGGTCATGTGGGGGGGCTCCTACCATGCCCCGATCGAGGCGGTTCTCACCGACCCTGATCTTCATCGGCGCGCTGGCGGTGGCGGCCGGGTCGGCCGCCGGCCTTCTCGGCATCGCCTCGCCGTCGACCGCCTCGGCGGCGGTGTCGGGCTCACCGCCCATCGCCATCGACCTGCTGTTGCTGATGCCGGTGGTGGCTCTCGTAGCGGTCGTCGCCTACGCCGCGTTCCGGCCCCCCCGGTCGGCCGCGGACCCCGGGGAAGAGCTCTCGGGAGCGGCGCTCGATGCCGGAGACCAGGGAGGTCAGGCTCGCCCCGCGACCGTGGCCCGGCTCCCGGGCGCGGCACGGAGGTGGACGCCCCGACCCGCGGTCGTCGCGGTCGTGGTCGTGGTCATCGCCCTGGCCGGTCTCATAGTCTCGCTGCCGTCGGCGAACACCACGCTCCGGACCTCCTCGGGGGGAGCCCCGATCGCCGGCGGTTCGGGAGGAGGTACCGTCGGTGGCAGCGGCACCGGCAACTCGGGCAACGGAGGAGCCGGACCGAACGGCTCCTCGGGAACGGGCGGCTCGGGCGGAGGTTCGAAGGGCGACAACGGCACCGGAGGCTCGGGGAACGGGACCGGGGGGTCGGGATCCGGCGGCTCGGGCGGAGGCTCCAAGGGCGACAACGGGACCGGAGGCTCCGGGAACGGGACGGGTGGCTCGGGGAACGGAACGAACCACACCGGCGGAGGCTCGGGGGGCCGCGGCTCGGGATCCGGGGGCGGCGGGTCGTCCCAAGGCGGTAGCTCGGGAAGCAGCACCGGCGGCGTCGCTTCCGCGAGCACGCCGGCCCCACCGTTCGGCGCCTGGGAGGCGTTCGGACTCATCGCCATCCTGTCGATCGTGGCCGCCGCCGTGCTCGTTCCCCGGGTCGCGGCCCGGGCCGGAAAGAGCCGGGCCCCGGCGACGCGGCGTTCCCTCTCGGGCCCGCCTCCCGCCGACGTGCCGTCGGCGGCGTTCCTGGCCGCGAGAAGCAGGGCGACCGAAGCGCTCCATCGGGCCCAGTCGAACCTCGATGGATCGACCGATCCCCATGCGGTCATCGTTCGACTGTACGGCCTCCTGATCTCCGCGCTCGAGCCCCGCATGGGCGAGAACGCCCGCTACACGGCGGAGGAGATCCACCGTAAGCTCCTGCTGCCGCTCGGCGTCCGGCCGAAGGCCGCCGAGCGCCTGACCCGTGTATTTGAGGAGGCGTGCTATTCGTCGCATCCGATGGGCGCCCAAGCCGTTCGGGCCGTACGCGAGTCGATCCAGCTCGCCGAGTACGACCTTCGCGCTTCCCGCGCGATCGGATGAACGCCCCGTTCCGCTGGACGTTCCCGGGGATCGCGGGGATCGCGACGCTCGTCGCCCTGCTCGTCGGGGCCAACCCCGACATCGCCATCGCCGCCGCCACGGTGGCGGTCGCCTCCGGAGGGCTGGCGCTCTGGGACTCGGTCCGCTCCCGGACGCCCGCGTCGGGGACTCCCCGGACGGGCTACTCGCTCCCGGTCGACATGAGCGAGCTCTGGTTCCACACGGGGGCGACGAGCCAGGAGGCGATCGTCCTTCTGCTGGACCGGATCGACCGGGCGGTGGCGCATCCCGAGATGCCGGCACGGGACCGGGATGAGACCGCGCGGTTGAGCCGGCTCCCCCGGGACCAGTTCCTGAGCTACGTGGAGAGCCGTCTGAGCGAGCTCGAGGCCGCCTCGTGACCCCACCGGCTCCGCCGGCGGGGTTCCGCTGGCGCTCGCGCGGGCTCCTGCTCGCGGCCGGAGGGGTAGCGTACCTCGTCGCGGCGATCGCGCTGAAGGACTCGGTCCTGATCCTGATCGCCACGCCGCTGCTCGTCGCGCCGCTGGCCACCGCGCTGCTCGCCCCGCGCCCGGCCCCCCGGGCCGAGCTCACCTGGGAGGAGGTCGGCCCCTGGGACCAGGTCCGCATCGAGGGCTCGGTGCGGGGCCGGCCGGCGGCGGCGATGCACGACGTGACCGTGGCCCTCGAGTCCCCTCCCGACCTTCCCGAGCGACCGTTCCGCCGGGTCGAGCACCGGGCCGGGGAGATGCGGTTCGAGATGCGATGGAACTCGCCCTACCCCTCCGTCGAGATCGTTCCCCCGCCGGAGGTCGCCTGGCGCGACCCGATCGGGCTCGTCGAGCGGCCGGTCGAGGTGGAGGGGCGCGAGCTCGTGGCGGAGCGATACCCGCTCGATCTGTTCCGCCGAGGCGCGGTCCGGTTCGAGCGAAGCTGGCCGATCTCCGGCGCCACGCGCGCGCACCAGGCGGGAACGTCGGGCGAATTCTACGAGATCCGCCCCGCCGCACCGAGCGAGTCCCCCCGACGCATCAACTGGTGGGCGAGCGCCCGGCGGGGACGCTGGCTCGCCAACGATTTCGAGCTCGAGCGCAAGGTCGACGTGATCGTCCTGGTCGACACCCGCCCGACCGAGCTCGGCGAGGTCGCCGACGAGCGGTTTCTGGCGGTCGCCCGGGCGGCCGCCACCAGCATCTCGCTGACGTTCCTCACGGAGAAGGCCCGCGTCGGGTACGCCCGGTTCGGGGAGTTCCTCGAGGCGGTGCCGCTCTCGGGCGGGCGGATGCACGGACTCAGGATCCGGGAGGCGATCCGGACGACGCGTCGGAGCCCGGTCGATAGCCCGTCGGAGCGGTGCGCCTACTCGCTCCGCCGCTTCTATCCCCCGCGCGTCACGACGGTCCTCCTCTCGAGCCTCGCCGGGGAGGATGCGTTCGATCTCGTGGCGTTCCTCCGAAGGCGCGGCTACCCGGTGATCGTCCTCAACCCCACGTGGCGCTCCCTCCTTCCCCGACGGACCACGCTCCCGCCCCGGGAGGATGCGCTGGCGGCCCGGCTCAGCCACCTCGAGCGACGCATGGTCCTCCGGGCGACGCGAACCCAGGCGACGGTCGTCGACTGGGAGGATTTTTCGAACCTCCGGGACTTCGCCTTCTGGATCCAGCACCCGAACGTGAGGAGGGCGTAGATGGCCGACCGGGGTGCGCTGGCGATCGCCCCGGCCGGAGCCGGCGCCTCGGCGGTGATCCTGGTGGCCGCGATCGTGCTGTTCGGTCTGACGACCCGCCTTCCGTTCTTCTTCGCGACGGCCGTGGGCGCCGCGGGGGCGGCGGCGGCGATCGTGCTGCGCGTGGTATCAAGCGGCCGAAGGACGGACGCGGCGACCCTCCTGATCCTGCTGGTCCTGGGGGTCCTGGCGGCCACGGCCCCCGACTCCCGAGGCGCCGGACTCGCGGGCGGGATCGTGATCCTCGCCCTCTTGCTCTGGCTGGCGGATGAGCCGGGACGCGTTCGGGGGGGAATGCGCCGCGCGGCGACAGCCGTGGGCGTGGTCGGGCTGGCGTTCGCCGTCGCCTGGGCCAGCGCCTTCCTGATCCCGTTGGCGGTCGTCCCGACCGGGGTCATCGGCGGGCTCCTCGTGGTGGTGATCCTCCTCGCGACGACCCTGTTCGCCCGGCCGGATATCCTCGAGCGGGAGCCGCCCCTGGCCTCGTAGCGGTGGCACCGCTGGCCGTTTCGCTCCGCTCCGGAGGATCGGCCGACGAGGGCGGCCCCCGGCGCGGCGCCCCGGCTCGGCGGGCCGGCTCCGGCGGCCTTCCGAGGATACGTCTTTAACCCGCAGGGTCTCCCCGAACCGTGAGCGGTTCCACCGGACGATCGGCGCCGGACGTCGCGGGGATGATGGGCGCGGCACCCATCTTCTCCGGCCTTTCCGACCGACAGCTCAAGTCGATCGCGCGGACGGCGAAGATCCTGTCGTACGCGACGGGCGCTCGGATCGTCCAGCAGGGCGAGCCGGGGATCGCGATGTATCTCGTGCTCCGCGGCTCGGTCGAGGTCCGGCAGGGGGCCCGCGTGCTCGCCCGATTGAACGCCGGCCAGTTCTTCGGGGAGATGACCCTCGTCGACGAGCAGCCCCGGTCGGCGGACGTGGTCGCGGTCGATCCCACGGAGTGCGCGGTCCTTTCGCGCTGGGAGTTCTGGGGGTTCGCGAGGACCGAGCCGGAGGTACTCGAAGGGATGATGCGGGAGATGGCGCGCCGCCTTCGGGCGACGGACAAGGCGCTGTCGGAGTAGGCTCCGCTCGGTGCCCGGGTCCCGGAGCGGTGGGCCCGCCCGGCCGCACCCCCCGGGGTCCGGTGGGGTGGGAAAGCCATATCCGCGACCATAGTGAGAGGCGCCGCCTAGCGAGCCCGGAGCGGTCCGTTGAAGCTCACCTTCCTGGGGACGGGAGCCGGCAACTTTCGCGGGAGCCGCCGGCATCCGGCCAGTGCGTACGTTGACGGCGTTCTCCTCGATTGCGGGGCCGGGGCGACCGGGCGTCTCCACGACGTCGGGGCGTTCGATCGCGTCGATGTCGTCCTGATCTCCCATCTCCACTCGGACCACGTCGCGGGCTTGTTCGACTTCCTCCTCCACACGCTGATCACCGGGCGGCGCCGCCCGCTCACCCTCGTCTCGCCTCCGGGATTGTCGCCGATCCTGGCCAGCGTCTTTGCCGCCAAGGGGACCGTCGTCGACCCGTCGCAGCTCTACGAGTTCCGGTTGGTGGAGAGCGACCGCCCGGAGGTCACGGTGGGGCGGTGGAGGATCCGGGGCGTTCCGCTCGATCACTCGATCCTGGACCTGGGCTACCATCTGTCGACGGACGGACTATCGATCTTCTACACCGGCGACACCCGCGAGCCGTCGGCGACCCTCGAGACGCCCGCCGACTACCTGATCCACGAGGCGACGTACGCCGATCGCCACCGCGCGAGCGCCCGGGAGTACGGCCACAGCACCGGGACGGAGGCCGCCGAGGCCGCCCGGGCGACGGGGGCCCGTCGCCTGTTCCTCACGCACGTCGGGGACCTTCCCGACACGGACTCGGAGATCGCCGCGGAGGCCCGCCGAACGTTCCCGGAGTCGGTCGTGGCGGAGGACCGTAGCAGCTTCGACCTCTGAGGCGCGGATCCGCGGGACGGCCCCAGCGCGATCGAGCGGGTGGACCACCGCGCCGTCGGCGATCCACGGCCCCGACGTCCCGGGCCGGGTCTACCGGTTCCACCGGGGCCGGGAGGACCACGGAAGGCGGCGTCCGGCTCGGCGCCGGAGGCGCAGAGGATGCCCCGGTCGCCGGTCCTCCGGATCCCGTCGAGATCCCGCGCGTCCCCGTCGAGGATACTCCCCCCACGGGCCAGGGTCAAGATCCGGCACCGACCCTCGCCGACCTCGAGCGAGTCGGCGGGCGAGCGTCCTTCCGGGACTGACCCCCGGCGACACGATCGGGCTCCGGGGAGGCAGCGGCGGCGCCACCGCCGCTGCGTCGGGTCGTTCGTGGAGGGCGGTACTAGGGGGCCGACACCGTCCACGTCCCGTAGGAGTAACTGTCGCTTCCTGTCGCCACGAACCAGATCGAGAAGCCGTACTGCGACGCGCCGGCGTACGCGGTGGCGGGCGAAAAGATCGTCTCGTAGTCCCGGTCTCCGTCGGCGACTTCATACACGCACAGTTGTCCGGTGGTGGCGGAACCGGGCCCGGGGCACGTCGCATTGTAGGATTCGCCGGCGGAGATGAACGTCACGTTGGTGGCCGGTAGCGCTTCGCTGAGCGGGATCGGGAACTCGACCGTGGGGCCGAGGTCTGCTTCGTCGGTACCTCCCCACGCGGCGTAGACACCGGACTCATTCTCGCCGAGGGGCAGCGTCGACCGGACGGAGTAGCTTACGCCCGCCGCGCCCGTCGGACCGGGCACGACAAAGTTCAAGGCTAGGGCCGCGAGCGCGATCACGATGGCGATCACTCCGAGCGTCGTTCCGAGCTTCGATCCACCGCCACCGGTCGGCGGAGGGGGTGCGGGGGTCGGCGCTTCAGTTCCTGGCGAAGGCGTTTGCTGCATCGGGAAGCGTGTCGGCTCCTCCAGAAAAAGCCGATGCCCGGCGTTGCCGCCTCCGCACGAGGACGCGGACCGGACGGAAGGCGCGGACGCCGCGAACGGGAAGCCGCCGCCGATAGAGCGGCTACGATCGGCCGGGCGGGCGGGTGCGCATCGGGGGCGTCGATCGCTCGCGGAAAGCGAGCGTAGTTAACTCCAGCCGTGGCGTGCGATGACTGTCGATCCGACTCGGATGCGGTGAGGGATGGAGATGGCCCGGAAGCGAAGTCGAAGTCGGGAGCGAGTCTCAGGGATTGGCGGGGTCTTCCTCCGGGGGCGCAAGCCGGCCAAACTGGCCGCCTGGTACCGGGATCGCCTGGGTCTGTCGGTGAAGGATCAGGTCGCGGTTTTCAAGTGGATCAGCCCTCGCCCCGACCATCGCGTGGGCCATACCGTCTGGGCGGTGCTGGGAACGAGCGACCGAGGCTGGGGACCCGGTCGCTCCACGGCACAGGTGAACTATCGCGTGGCCGATCTGGGTCGACTGCTATCGCAGCTCCGCTCCGAGGGCGTGCGCGTCTCGGACGGTGTGGAGGTCTCGCGCTACGGACGGTTCGCCTGGGCCGAGGATCCGGAGGGGAATCGGTTCGAGCTGTGGGAACCCCCCCGCCGGTATCGGTCGCCGGATCGTCACGTGCCCATGGAGTGAGCCTCTCCTCCAAGCGCTCCCGAGCGGGCGAGAGCGCCCCACTCGAGTTCCCCCTCATCCTCCACCGAGCGCTCGACGGCAGACGGTGTTTCGGGAGCCGCGGAGAGGACCGGATCGAGGCGAGCACGGAGCCGGGGAACCCCTCTCACGTCGGGCTGTCTTCACCGGTCGCTCCGCGAACGCGGGCGAGCTTGTGCTCAAGCCCTCGCCGTTCGGCCCGAACAGAATCCGGGGCCTCCCTGCGGTTCAGTCCACCGTACGGATGAATGAGCTCGTTCCGAAACCTCGCGAGATGGAGCCACGGCAGGTGCGCATCGCGCCGTTGCGGGCGCTTCTATACCTCGGAGGCCGTTTCCCCGACGATCGTGCGATCGCAGGCTACGACGTTGTGGAGAGGGACCCTTCCCGGGTCGGATCGACGGTTCTGCCGGGACTCGACTCGAGCCTCTCCTCGAACTCCGCCCGCCGTGATAGACCCATGGGCGAGCCCGACTCGATGAGTAGGTCGACGTCGCTCGATGGGGTCGCCTCGCCTCAGGATACGGATCTGAAGACCTTCAGACGGGTGACCGCGCACCGGCAGGCCGGGCGTCGCACCGCGCGGCGGTGTGGCCCCACCAACTGCTCGACTCCGGGGCCGTTCCGTCTCTCCGCTTAAGGCGGAGATGGCTAAGGTCCCGCAGCTTCGGCCTGCACCGGGGACACCTCCGCCCGCGCTACGTCCGCGGGGTCCACGCTTGGATGCAGCGATGGCATCGCGCGAAGGCGGCGTTCGGTCCGGCCACGGCGAGGGCCGCCGAGAGGATGGGCTAGCTTACTCTGGAACCCGGCGCCACGGTAAGTTCGGTCTCTGTCCGGGGCCGGGGTCCGTATCCGGAGCGGTGGCGAGCTCTACGGGCGGCGGGCCATCGCCGGAACCCTGCCACCTTGGACCGACGGATAACCTCGTCTAGGAGTCGCGTTCCGCTCCGACCGACCGGGGTCGATGTCGCGGCGGTCGTTCCGACACGCGCTCGGGTGCTAGGCTACGAATCCGGCCAGCGATTGAGCGTTTCCCAGCGACACGGGCGAAAGGGGTCCCAGCCAGGGAACCGCGGGGGGCGCATTCAGCGAGGCCGGCAGATAGACGAGGTCCAGGACGCGCGGCGAGCTCGCCTTCAACTGCCCCGCGATCTTGGGATTCGAGAACCGTACGCCGTCGACATACCGTTGCACCAGCCGGAGCGCCTCCGCGTGCGTGGTGAAGGGTGGAACGGCGGGCAATCCCGGGATCGGGCTCATCGCGGCGGCCCGGAGCACCGAGGTCACGCCTTGGCTGTCCGTGATCTTCGCCTGTTTGCCGGCGACGCGGTCGTAGTACGCATTGATCGATCGCCCGCCGCCAGAAGCCGAGAACACGTCCGTCAGGACCCGGCCCGAGCCCATCCCCGTCACGCTGGCGAGGTCCGTGGGGAACGTCGCCGCGACCAACAGGATCTCGGGGACCTCCTTGCCTCGCTTGGTCCAGAGGACCCCCGTCTCGAACGTATACGGCAGCTCCACCGCCCAGAACGGAACGTAGACACCGGAACCGCCGGTGAGCACCTTGATCGAGCCGCGGCCCGCTTGCGCGGCGCGAAGCTGGGAAGCGCTGCGGAACACTTCCTCCCGAGTCCGGAGGGCTCGGAACGAGGCACCCCAGTCCCCCGGGGTGTTCTCCGAGAGCCAGTTCAAGACTCCCATCAAACGCTCCGCATACACCATCGGAGGTGGAGCGACGTGAGGCGAGTTCTGCGCGATCTCGAGCATCGCCCCCACGGTCCGGGTGACCGCGAGCTCCTGCGCGATCGCGGCCGACATGTATCCCAGCTCCGGGACTGTGGCGAGCATCGTTCGGGATCGTTCCAGTTCCTCGGTCGCGCGGCCGAGCCACCGGGTGCACTCCTCCATCCGATCCCCGGCCAGGAGAGCGTCCGCTGCCCGGCTCTCGGTCGAGAGTGCGCTCAGTCGAACGGCCAGCGGCGGCCAGCGCCCGGTGCTCGCGATGGCGTCCGCCGCGGTCGCGAAGCTCTGGGCGATGAGGTGGAACCGCTCGGGTTGCCGCCCGTTCGCGAGACGGCTGGCCACCAGAATCGATTGGTAGCAGGAGGCGAGGCCGCCCGCGCGCTGGATTAGCTCCCGGCTCGCCTCGTCCACCGCCAGTCCGGAGACCGACTGGATCTTGGCGGCGAAGACGGAGATGGCGGCCGGATCCGCGCTGTCGGGAACCGCCGCGCCCGCGGAGAACGGGAGGGGGGCTAGGGGGGAGGACAGGAGGTGGAAGCAGGCGAAGCGATACTGATCGCTCTCCGTCACCAGCCGGGGCCGGATGCTGCTGTTGAACGCCGAGAGGCGGGCCACCGGATCGATCGTCTGAGACCGGGAGGCATCGAGCCCGGTGGGGACCGCCTGGCGCACGAACGCGGCGACCTGGGCCATGAAGTGGTCGAGGAACTGGCGCGCATCCACGGTCCGCTGCGAGGTTCCGCAAAACGTGCAGGTCTGGATCTCGCCGCCGGTGACCCGGGAGTACGGGGCTCCGCAGGAGCCGCACCGGAGTGGAAGACTCGATACCGGGCTCTCCATGGCGCTCGTGCTGCGCTACCTCGCCGACCTCAGGTCTCAGCGGACGAACCGCGTACCCGGCACGGCGTTCAGTCGCGCCTCGATCGCGTGGATCCGGGCGACGAGCCGGGCTTCCGTTTCGCCCGCCCGTTGGGTGGCGATCCGATCCGCGAGCCCGCCCACCGCCGAGAAACATCCCTTGCACACGAACACGTTGCGCCCCGATCGATCCAACGACGGTAGCGGCGAGGAGTCGATGCCCTTCAACCCCGTGACATCCTGGTCGATCGGCAGCGAGACAAACTGGATGCCGTGGCCGGTCCCCTCTCGGCCGCAGAACCAGCACTTCGCCTGCAGGGCAAGTCGAGCGACCCGGGTGGCGCTCGCCTCGGCGCCCGAGGCGTTGCCGGCCTGGGCCCAGTACTGCTGCGCGGTCTGGTAGTGCTCGGCGGCGGCGAGCGGGTCGGTGGACTCCTTCGAGAGCCCGAGGGTCTCGAACGAGAGCGCCATCAGGGCCGGGACCCTCGACTCCGCGAGAATCGCCTGCTGGTGGAACAGCTCGGGAAGGAAGAGGACCTCGTGCCCCAACCGGCCGAACTCGCCGGCGAGGGCCTGGAGTCCCTGGGCCAGGGCCGCCGGGTCGCCCGAACGGGCCTGCGCCTGCGCGGTCAGGCCCCGGAATCGAGCGTCCAGCTCCAGCTGGGTCGCGAGATCGGCCGCGGCGATCGCGCGCGGACCGGGTCGCAAGGAGGCATCGCCCAGCGCCGACCGGAGGAACGCAGCGAGGCCCAGCATCGCCGCGGGGTCCCCGCCCATGACGGAAGGCGACAGGAGGTCGGCGTAGGCCTTCGCACAGTTCGCTTCGTGGACGGCGCCTTCCTTCGCGAGCTTACGGCTGGCCTCCGCGAACATCGCGCTCGCCTGGGCAAACTCGCGGCGTCGGACGAGATCCTGCGCCTTCTCCATCGTCGCGGAGCCGCCCTTGAATATCGGAGCCATGGCGCGTCGCTCGTGGATACGCCTCCACTCTTGATGATTGCTGGGCAGCGACCCCGTGTCCGGAGGTCCGCTTCCGGGACACCGCGCCGCCCGAGCGAGCCGGGTACCGCCCCGCCGGCGATCTAGCGCGTATATACTGGCGTCCCCTCGCACCGGCATGCCCGACCCCGCCGCCGCTCTCGCGCGTGCGATCCTGCGCCAAAACCTCCGAGTGAAGAAGGGAGAAGCCGTCCTGATCGAATCGTGGCCGCACAGCCTGCAGTACGCCCGCGCGTTCGTCGACGAGACGCGGAGACTGGGCGCCCAACCGACCGTGCTGTACGAGGACGAAGCCGCGTGGTGGGATTCCGTCGCCGCCAAGCGATACGGTCCGTTCCGCTGTCTCTCCCCCGCCGAGAAGGCGGCGGTCGCGAACGCGGACGCTTACATCTACTTCTGGGGCCCGGCCGACATGCGGAAGAGCATCGACCTGGGCCGGACGGTCGGGGCTGCGATGACCGGATTCAACCAGGAGTGGTATGCCACCGCCCGAAAGAGCGGGCTGCGGGGCTATCGCATGTCCCTGGGACTGGCGAGCGATCCAACGGCCCTTCGGTTCGATCTGGCCGGGGCCCGCTGGCGTGACCGGCTGGTGCGGGCCGGCGCGGCCAACGCCCGGGCCATGCAGGCCCGCGGAAAGCGGATCGCTACGAAGCTCGCGCACGGCCATGAGCTGAGGGTCCGTCACCCCAACGGCACCGACCTGAGGATCTCCCTGAACGGGGCTCCTCCGGTGGTCTCCTCGGGTGTCCCCGCCGGCGCGTCCGAACGGCGACCGCAAGCGATGCTCGAGGCGAACCCGTCGGGTCAGGTTCACACCGCCACGGAACGAAGCCACGCCACGGGCTCGTTCGTCAGCAACCGCACGGTCTACGACATGGGCCGCTACGAAAGGTTCGCCAACTCCCGCTGGACGTTCGATGGTGGCCGTCTAACGGAGCGATTCACCGGCGTGGGTCGCGCCGCGTTCGAGAGGGCCTTCGCGAGCGCGCCGCAGGGCCGCGATCGACTCAACTTCGTCTCGGTAGGGCTCAACCCTCTATCGAGAGAACTCCCTCCGTGTGAGGACACCGAGGAGGGTGCCGTTCTCATCGGGCTCGGCAACAACGAGGTCGCCGGGGGCCGGGTTCGGATCCCGTTCACCGGGTACGCCATGATCGGTGGCGCCACCCTGACGGTCGACGGGGAGCCGATCGCGCGCGGCGGTCGCATCGTGTAGCGCGGGACCCGTCGAGCGGGATGCGCGGCGAAGCTGGGCCGGTCCGACGGACCTGCGGCCGTCGAGGGACTCCTCACTACGATCGGGACGAGACCCTCATAGGAACGGGAGAGGCCCGGAGGCGGCCGCCGTGGATTCCCGCCGGGAGGATCAAGGTCCCACGTTCCGAGGAGGCGTGGGATCCGGCCATACCGGGCGACCGGTGCCCGGCACGTCCGCGGCAGACGGACCCACGCCTTCCGGACCACCCCGTTCCGAGGGGTTCGTCCCCGGTCGAGGAACACGCCCCACGTAGAGTAGCGAGCATCCGAAGGCGAGGAGGAGGCAGATCGCGAGGATCAGGAAGACCTCGGAGTACGCGGCCGTGATCGCGTCCTGGAACTCCGGCGGGGTGGTGGCTCCCGCCGAGAGGACCCCGTAGCGCCACGACTCGAAGACCGTGAGAAGCGACAGTCCGACCGCACCTCCCAGGCTCTGGAGGAACCGGGTAAGCCCGATGGCGGCCCCCACCTCGGAAGGGGGTGACTCGTTCTGTACGGCGATCGTGATCCCCGAGAGGGAGAGTCCGAGTCCGAACCCGAGGGGGATCAACGGCAGCGCCACCCCGCCCACGGGAAGGAATCCCGCGACCAGGACCCACAGCGGCGTCGTGGGGGTGACCTGGGCAAGGAACAGCGCCACGACCCCCGCCACCCCGAGTCCTGCGGCGATCATGGTCCGGTACGAGACCTGGAGCAGGATCTGGCCGCCCAGGGCTGCCCCGACCACGAGCGGCACGGCGAGGAAGTAGATGATGTCGCGAACATCGCCCGTGGCGTTGGGCCCGCTCTGCAGCATGACGATCCCGACGTACACCGAGAGGAAGGTGATCAGCGAGTTGAGGACGACGCCGGTGAAGAACATCGCCCCGCTGCTCGCGGCGATGACCCGTTGGCCGATGAGTCGCAACGGCACCAGCGGTTCGGCGATGCGAAGTTCCCATACGAGGAACGCCGCGAGGGAGGCGACGGTCCCCGCCAACAGGCCGACGATGTACGGATTGGTCCAGGCCCATCCGGAATCCGCGACCTGGACCAACGCGAACATCAGCGCCCCCACCCACGCCGAGAGCAGGACCGCGCCGGTCGTGTCGAAACGCCCCGGACTGTCGGAACGGAGCGGCCCGACGGCGACCAGCAACACCGCCATGGCCATGACCCCGAACGGTAGGTTGATGTAGAACACCCAACGCCAGGTCGTGACCTGGACGATGGCGCTCCCCACCAGGGGACCGAGCACGATCGCGATCCCCGCCGCCGCCGAGAGGATGCCCGTGACGCGCGAACGGGTGGCCGGAGGGAACATCACGGCGACCATCGCGATGGCGACGGGGAACACCCCTCCGCCGCCGAGTCCTTGGATTCCGCGGAAGACGATCAGCTCGCTCAGATTCTGACTGAGCCCGGCGAACGCCGAACCGGCGATGAAGATCGCGAGCCCCGCGAGGAACACGTTACGCCGGCTCGCGATATCCGAGAGCCGCGAGAAGATTGGGATCGCGATCGTGGACGAGATGAGGTAGGCGCTGACGACGAACGTCACGCCGTCGACCTGGTGGAGGTCCGACGCGATCCTCGGAAGCACCGTCGCCACGACGAGCGAGTCCATGGCGCCCATGAGGATCGCGAAGAAGACGCCGACCAGCACGAGGATCGCCCCGATCTCGGAGAGACCTCCGAAGGCGCGGGAATTCCCGGAGCGCTCCGCGGCAGCCGGTGCGGACGCCCCGATTCGGTCCGGCTCGGTCGATGTCCCCGGAGAGCTCGCCATGTGGCTCGACCCTAAGTGACCATCGGTCAGTAAAAAGTCTATCGGTATCGTAACCGGCCCGTGGAAAGCAGAAATACCCTGCCCCCCTGGCGGTCGTTCGGAGGGCCGGATCCGGCGGGGCCATGCCCAAGGTCGTCCCCGAGTACAAAGCCCAGGGCCGGGCCCGGATCGTCGACGCCGCCCAGGCCGTCTTCCGGAGGAAGGGGTTCCGGGCGACGAGCATGGGGGATATCGCCCGGGAGATCGGCGTCAGCAAGGGTGCAATCTACCTCTACTTCCGGACCAAGACCGAACTGCTGGGGGCGATCCAGGAGCGGTCGCGAGACCGTATCCTTGCCAGCTGGGAGCGTCTCCTGGACCGGGGAGACGTCGCGCAGGGTATCGCGGACTCGCTCTCCGAGGTCTTCTCGGGCGGGGTCGATCCCGGGGTCTGGCACGAGCTGGTCGCGGAGGCCGCGACCAACCCGGAGGTTCGCGCGACGATGAACGCCGACTCCCGGCAGGACGTGCGGACGATGGTCGACTTCCTGGGGAGGCTCGAGGAGCGGGGTAGGATTCGCGCGCTCGACGATCGCGAGACGGTCGCAATCGTCGTCCTCGCCCTTCTGCACGAGAGCGTCATCGACCTCATGCTCCACGGAAAGTCCCGGGATACGCGACAGACCCTGGTCCGGTGCTTGCGGTTTCTCCTGGATCGGGAACGATCGGCGCCGAAGGGTCGGTCGAGCTGACGACAGCGAGGATCGACGCAGAACCGCATCGAGAGAGGCCCTCGCTCAGCGGTCTGCCGAGACGCGGTCTCGGCTCCGCCGGGATCGCGTGGCGGAGGGGGATTCCACGGGACGTTAGCGGTGGGAGATCCCTCTCGAGTCGCCGCGGCGACGCGCGACCGACGCCATCAGGTCGGATTGGGTCGCCCGGAGCGACGGTTCGGGATGAGCTCGCATCCCCGTCCGGCCGCCGTCATGTCCGCGGACAGGGTGGACTACGCCGCTTGTACTCCCGCGAACGAGGGTCGAGCGCCCGATCGCGTGCTCCAGCACGCGAAACGGATCCGGACGGCCCCCGTATCCACGCCGGCCGGGAACCCCGTTCAACGGGGGATGGGTCGATGGTCGGGTTCGATCCGGCGGTGCGGAACGAAGGAATCCGGACCGCCCACTCGGCACGAGCGCCGGCCCCCGGCGCCGAGATCCGTGGGGCACGGACGAGCCGATTTGTACTCGAGCCCTCTGACCGGGCCGGCCCATGCTGGCGAGGCATCCGGCGATCGCACCCCGAACGGCGTACTGCTTTGGGTGCAACCAGTCGTTCGAGGGCGGAGTGCCGGCGGTGCGATTCGAGAGTGACCTGGTCCCGGCGTCGGACCGCCCGGAGCTGGCCGGATTGTACTTCCACCCCGGTCATCTCATCCGATACGCGAACCGGCGCAACTGGACGGCGCTCGCGGAGTTCCTCGAGAAGAACGGACCCGGAAAGTATTGAGCCGAACCGGCGGCTCCCCGGATCGGAACCGTCCTCCCCCGGCGGTCGGTCGCGCACGGAGATCGGGCGCGTGCCCGGGATCGGCCGACGACCTACGCGTCGTACGCCGTCCGGGCACGACGGGCTACCGCGTCGACCGGCGGTGGAGCCGGGCAGCCCGCGCTGCGAGGAAGTGCCGGGTGATGGCTTCCTCCCGCAGCAGGATCCGTCCGATCTCGGAGATCGGATGCGCGTGCTGGTCGACCCGAAGGTCGACCCAACGATCGCTCCAGGCGGCGGAGAACCACGGCTCGCGGTGCACGACCAGGATCGCCGAGGACTCCATGCCTCGCTTGTCCCCTCCCGCCCGGGCACCTGCCGCGAGCGCCGAGTGAAGGCGCTGGGCGAGCGTGCCTCGTTTCGCCTCGAACGCACGGACCATGGCGGGTACGACCTGGTCGTTCGCCAGGATGTTGCCCTGACAGCTGAAGTTCTCTCCGGTAACGCTCCCCGCCCAGTCGAGACACTTCGATCCGGTCCACGACGCCGCCCTCCCGCGTGCGTCGACGACTCCGAGCTGGCGGTGTTCTCGCTTTGCATCCCCCGCCGTCAGCTTGCGGACGACCTCGGCCGCCGAGAGGCCATTCCTCAGCGCGGCGATCCCCCGGGGACCGTACTGATAGTTCGCGTCCGCCTGGGTGGCGAGCGCTCCGGCGCGCCACGCGGCCCAGGGAACGATGGCGCCTACCGACATCGGCTTGGTGGAAACCGCCACGCCCCAGAACCGGCGCTCCGGATCGCAGGCTACGATCGAGAACGTCCCGCCGGTGCCCCTGCCGTACATTGCGCGGCGAACCCGGACTCGGACTATGAGGCTTGCCCGAGACGCAGCGCCGCCTCCGACCGGAGCGCGGTGCGACGCGACCCATCCCCGAAGGCGATCGCCCGGCGGGTCGGTCGGAGCTGATCGGCGGTCGCGAGGAAGGAGGGGGGGCGTCTCGGGAACCCGGGGGTGGGGCTCCGGTGCGCCGTCGAGCCTGTGCCGGCAGCGTGGATCCCCGGCGTCGCCCCGACGCGCGAGGAACCTCGCGGAGCCCGACACCTTCTTCGCGGGAGGTACCTAGCGCGAGAACCGATGTCGATCCCCTCGTGGTCGGCTACGCTCATCGGCTCGATCGCGGCGTTCTGCACGACGGCCGCGTTTGTCCCTCAGGTGGTTCGCGTCTGGCGCCTGAAGAGCTCCGAGCAGATCTCCCTCACGATGTTCCTGGTCTTCTCGGTGGGAACGCTGGCCTGGCTGGTCTACGGGCTGCTGATCCGTTCGGATCCGGTGATCCTGGCGAACGGAGTGACGTTGGGGCTGTCGCTCACGATGGTATCGTTGAAGGTGAACTACGACCGGCGGACGCGCCGCACAACCGGGTAGCTTGCGACCCTCTCCCCGCCGTCTCGCCGTGGACGCTGTTGCGACCGCGGACCTTCTTGCCGTGGACGCTGTTGCGACCGCGGATCTTCGCGCGCCCGAGGACCGGCCGAGCGCGGATCGGGTTGGCGGCTCGGGCTAGCGCTTTCGGGGACGGCGCTGCCTTGGGCGGGAACTCCGGCGCCGACTCGGCGCGCGGGAGTTCAACGTGGCCCGCACCATCGAGGTCGGCGCTTCCAGGAGCCAGAAGATGTTCCCGTCCGGGTCCGAGAACTTCGCCATCGTACCCCAAGACTCCTTCGTCGGGGGCACGGGGAAGCGCACCGCCCCCCGCCTCATGCGGGCCACCGCCGCGTCGATATCGTCCGTGACGAACGCGATGCCGGTGTCGCCGGGCTCGAGCGGGGCAAACCCTTCGCACAGGTGCAGCACGTATCGTTCTCCGGGCGGGGCGACGAGGACCGCGTGCCCGGATCCCGCGACGATCACGCTCGAGAACCCTAGGTTCCTCTTCCACCACGCCGAGGACGCCTTCGCGTTCGATACGACCACGGCCACGTCGGCCAGAGCGAGCATCGCCGGGTGACTTCTCCCACGCTAATCACCCTACCGGGGGCCTCGGTCCGTAGGCGTGGGCGGATTGGCTCGGTCCGGGCACCCCCGCGTCTCACGGGGGGTCGTAGCCGGCCCGGTCACACGGGTCATCCCTCCGCGGGGTGACCGTTGGCGCCGGTTCAGGTATCCTTCTTCTCGTCCTCGGAGCCCTTGAACCCCTTCTTCGCTCCCGATCCGATGGCCTTGGCCCCGCCCCAGATCCCTTTGCCGATCTTCCCGGCGACCTCTCCCGTCTTCTCGGCCGCGTGGAGGGTCCCCTGCTCGACCTTCTGTCCGAAGCCCGACTCCCGACCGCAGGACGAGCACTTCGCCGCGCCCTCCGCTAGTTCCGTTCCGCAACTTGCGCATTTCATGGTCTTCTCGACCCCTTCCGGACTTCCGTAGATGCGGCAGGCAGTTAAAATTGCCCCGACGCAGTTTCGACCGGCTCTCTCGACATTCGGAGGAACGTCGACCAGGACCCCCTGCTCGAGGAGAGCATCGCCCTGCCACCGATCGTCCCGCAGCGTCCCCAGCGCGGCCCCGGGTACGACTGCCCGCTCCGGCACGAAGTGCCTCGGACGTACTCCGTCCCTCCCGCTGCCCGTCGGCCGCTGCGGAGAGGAATGGGACGACCGACGGATCTCGTGCGGGCGGGGGAGCGACCGGGCTACGAGCCTTTCGCGCGTCGCATCTCCGAGTCCGCTGCCTCGAGGTCGACGCTACGCGGCCCGCAAACGTTCGAGCCTATCCCTGCCGCGCCGGCGGAGCTTCGTCGTGATGGTGGGGATCGCGAAGACCACCGAGGCGAAGGCGACGGCCACGACGATGTCGATCACCGTGAGGAGGGACCTGTCAAAGCCGCCGCCGAAGGTCACCGCAGCCCCCAGACCGCCGATAGCCGCCGCCAGAAAGATGTACATCATCGTCGAAAGCAGGTAGCCCGAGTGAAACTCCCCGACGTCGACCGACTCGGTCAAATGCATGCGGAGCGACCGCTCGAGCTTCAGAGCGTCCTTTATCGCGCCGTCCTGAACCTTTTGAAAATGCCAGTCGCTGGCGAACACCGCGGCCAAGACTGCGAAGCTTCCAAGGACGATGGCGAAGCGCACCAGGGGGGGAGTGACCGAGGCGGTCGCGGAGGAAGAAAACTCGATGAGTCCTTGTGCCGTGAGCAAGCCGGCGACGAATGTGATCCCGTACTGACGCGTTGTCGCGATGTTGGTATCCATCGTCGCGATCACGCCCCGGGCCGCAGTCCACTCGGTGACGCGAATGTCCTTCGAGGGATCGTAACCAGGACCGCCCGGGACCGGACTCCCGTCGGGGCCGTTCGGAACCGGACCCGCACCGGCAGCCCCTCCCAAGACCTTGGTATCAACCTCCGCCGAGTCCATGCCTCCCGGAGGCATCCTACGATAAATAAAATTGGGGAGGTATTCTCTGCGTCTTCCAGCCTCGTCTTACGCCATCTACGGGCGGATCGATGACGATGGACCCAGCGTGACGACACCGCACCCGCGAACCTACGACTCCATTCGGCCGGAACCCAACGCACCGGAGGCGACCCGGGCCCTGGCCAGAGCCCGGGGCAGCTCGCGTCCCGCCGTCAGTTGAATATCCTGGACCGGCATCCCGGAGGGATCGTCGGGGCAGGGGGTCGATAGGAGGGGCCGATGGCCGAGACCGACCCGGAGCGCGTCGCGATCCGCTTCGTGAACGAGATCAACCGTCATGACACGCCCAAGCTCGCGTCGCTGATGGCTCCGGAGTTCCGGTTCATCGACAGCCTCGGACAGGAAGTGCGGGGCGTCGAGCGGATGATCGCGGCATGGACCGCCTATTTCGCGCTGTTCCCCGACTATCAGATCACCATTCGCGAGCGCCTCAGCGTCGGTCAGGTGGTCGCCCTGTTCGGCACGGCGAGCGGTACGCTCATCGAGCGGGGGGAGCTTCCGCACCGGAATCACTGGATCCTTCCGGCGGCCTGGAAGGCCGTCGTGCGCGACGGCCGGATGGTCGACTGGCAGGTATACGCCGACAATACCCCGGTCCAGAAGCTGCTCGAGACCCGAAGCTAGCGGCCGGGCTCGCGCGCGGGCGCGGCGCGGGCTACGGAACGCCGCCGCGCTCCCGCCACCGTTCGCGCTCCTCTCGGCGTTCGTCCCGGGACGGGTCCCGATGCTCCGCCGCTCGCTTGTCGAGGGCGGAGGCGATCGCGCTCGCCAGGCCCGCGGTTCCTGCGCTGACCGACTCGTCCCGCCAGGATCGGGGGGGTGCCTTCCGGCGGCGGAGGAGCACGACCACTGCCCCGATCACGGCCACGAACGCGGCGGCCATCGCCAGGAGCTCCCAGAGGGGAACGGGGGCGAACAGACCACGACCGGTGGTCGGGGCGGTGGGCCCCGGAACGAGGCTGATCGCCAGCTGCACGCCCTGGCCCGCGCCCACCGTCAGGGTGGTGGAATACGTCAGATACCCCGCGAGGGAAGCTTGCACCGTGTGCGTACCGGCCAGGACGGTCACGTTGAACAGCCCGGCAACGAGGGCGGTCGAGCTGCCATCGATCACCACCTGGGCCGTGGGCGGGGACACCGAGCCCGCGATCCAGGTGCTGCCGACGGCCGAGGCGACCTTGTTGATCCACGTGTTCCAGAAGTCCGTGGTGGAATCGGAAGCCATGTACTCTCCGGCGACCCAGACCCCGGAGGGGGTCAGCGGGTCCGCAGCCGCGCCGAACCAGAGGCTGAACGGACACACCGCGGGCGCGGCCGTGCAGAGCGACGAGGTCGGGCTGTCCGGGCCCGTGCCGGCCCTCAGCAGGATGGGGGCCTCCAGGGTGTCGGTCGGGTCGGTGACCGCCTGGGTCGCCACGTACAGGCTGGGATACTCGGCATGCGCGGCGGACGACTCGGCGAAGACCACGATCAGGTCGCCGGCCGGGTCGGTCGTCACCGCCGGGTCGAAGTCGTAGTAGCCGGACCCGCGGCTCCAGTTGAAGTCCTGGGTGAACGAGTCGTCCGTCGTATCGATCTCCCAGAGATGCAGGCACGAGCGCGGGGCGGAGTCGCCCGTCGGCACGCACCCGTTGGCCGCGGCGACCCAGAGGGTCCCGTTGCGCCAGGTGGCGCTGGAGATGTTCCCCAGGGTGCGGATGAGGTCGGAGGTGCCCGGCTGCGTGGCGTTCGGGGGCGTGGGCGTGCTCGTCCCCAGCAGCGGGATGGCGGCCGAAAGCGTGCAGGTCGCGGGGGTTCCCGAGAGCGTCCTCAGGTTCAGCCCCGTGGTGTTGCCAGCGTTGTCGCTCACGAGGTACGTCGTGTTCGAGAGGCTCATGACCGAGGCCGGCACGTACGAGGCGTCGGTGCGGCTTCCCTCGGTCGGGGTCGTGCACGTCTGGGGAGCCGCCCCGGTCACGAGCTGCGACTCGTTCGCCGCCATCACCTCGAATCCCACGGGCGTGGTGGGCCCGCTCCAGAGGTTGGCGACGATCACGACCTCATCGCCGTCGACCGCGAGCCGCGGCTGGTCGAACGTCATGCCACCCTTGGGCGCGGGAAAGTGCTGGAAGTTCCAGTAATCGCTCCCCGCATGCGATGGGTCGCTGGTGAGGCTACCCCCGTAGTAGATCGCCCCGCTCGACGCGTCCATGATCGAGATGAACCAGCGCTGCGAGAGGGTGTCGTACACTACCTCGGGCTCGATCAGGTGGTCCGTCGCGCCCGTGTCGGCGAAGGTGTCGAGCGATTCGTTGAAGACCTGGACCCCCGCGGTCGTCCACTCGCGGATCAGGGAGCTCGTCACCTCGACCACGTAGCCGTTCCCGCTGGCCACGCTGACGTCCGGCACGAGGCACGACGAGCAGCTGCCGGTGGCACGATAGTCGATTCCGTCCCATCCGACGCCGATCGAAAGGGCTGCCGGCCCGATCGCGATCGACGCGGAGTCCCCGGCCGGCGACGACGCTACCGAAACGGAGGCCGGGAGCTCCGAGGGGCTCGCGCCCGGGGTGAGCGTTGTCCCGGGCGTGGCGGTCGCGACGTGTGGGACCCACGCGACGGATCCGAGCCGGCCCTGGCCCAACGGAACGAGAAAAAGGGCGGACGCCGCAAGCACCACGAACGCTACGGCGAGCGGTGCCGCCGCGTGAGCGAAGATTCCCCTGCGCATGGTGGGTCCGGGAGCTGGACGGGGATACTGATGCTTTGTCGGACCTCTAAATCCTTCCTATAGCGCTCGACCGGGATGCGGCCTCGGGGCCGGTGGTCCCGGGGACGCCTCGCCCTACGCCCGCCGGGCTGGCCCCTCGCGGGGGTCGGCCCCTCCCGAGCGTTCGGCCGGCATGGGTACGGGATATAGTCGACGGACTGAGGAGGGAGCGTGACGACGGAGTGCGAGACCGCTGGATGCCTGCACCAACGACGGCTGCACGGCTCCGACGGGCACTGCCGGGCGTGCCCCTGCACGGAGTACACCCGGGACGCTCCGCGCCACCAGACGAAGGCCGAGCGAAAGCAGGTGGCCCAAGCCCTCCGCCGGTGGTGATCGGACCGCGCTCGGATCCGGGCGGGCCCCGACCGCCTAAGGCGACACCCAACGAAGCCGATGCCGGATCCCTCGCGTACCGGACCGGCGCCCCGGGCTTGGCTGTCGTGGAGCAGCGGCAAGGACTCGACGTTCGCGCTGCAGCAGGTCCGCCGGAGCCGCACCTACGAAGTGGTCGGTCTCCTGACCACCCTCAGCTCGGAATTCGGTCGGGTCTCGATCCACGGCGTTCGCGAAGATCTGCTCGATCGCCAGGCGCGCGCCGTCGGCCTTCCGCTCGCCAAGGTATGGATCCCGGACCCCTGCCCGAACGAGGTCTACGAGCGTGAGATGACGCGGGTGCTCGAACGAGCCAAGCACGACGGCGTCCGGCACGTCATCTTCGGGGACCTGTTCCTGGAGGAGATCCGGCGCTACCGGGAGTCGCGATTGAGTGCGATCGGAATGAAGGCCGCATTCCCGCTGTGGGGGAGGGACACCGCCGAGCTAGCCCAAGCGATGATCGCCGAAGGACTCCGAGCGCGGATCGCGTGCCTGGACACGAAGAAGCTCCCCTCCTCGATGGTCGGCGGGGAGTTCGATGCGCGGTTCCTCGGCTCGATCCCGGCAGGGGTCGACCCGTGCGGCGAGCGGGGCGAATTCCACACGTTCGTCACCGACGCTCGAGTCTTCCGCCAGCCGGTGAACGTCCTCGTGGGAGAGGTAGCGGAGCGGAGGGGCTACGCCTACGCCGACCTCCGACCCGGCTGAGCGCTCGCGCCCGGCCGCGACGCGCGGACCGACGGTTCCCGGTACGGCAGGGTCCGTCCTCCACCGCTCGGCCAGCCGAGGAACCTCGGACGGATCGGACCGGACCCCGAGCGGAAACCGCGGACCGGCTCGGTTCCGCCCGCGAGAACGGAAGGAAGATAACCGAACCGCCGGTACCGGCGGTTCGTGCAGGGATCCTTCTGCCAGTCGTGCGGCGCTCCCAACGCCCCCGGCTCGCAGTTCTGCGCCTACTGCGGCCACCCGATCGCACCGGCGGCGTCTCCCCTCCCGACCGGCGGGGGGGCGACCCCGCCTTCCCCGGCGGGCGGAGGGTACCCGACCCCGTACTACCCGCCCTCGGGCCCCGGTCCCCGTCGCAGCTCGCGGCTGCTCATCGTCGCCGTCGTGGTCATCGTGATCGTGATCATCGCCGCCGGGCTCGCGATCGTCTTCCTGCTCTCGAGCTCGTCGTTCCCTGTCCAGGTCGACCAGATCAACATCTACTCCCCGGACAATGTCTGCGGTATGAACTCGACGTTCACGGCGTTCACCGGGTTCAACAGCACCACCGGTGCGAACGAGACGTTCCAGTTCCCGATGCCGAACTACAACAGTTCCACCTGCACGATCCAACACGTATCGACCAACACCACGGGGTTCTCGGTCCCCGAGGCGCAGGTGCCGTTCATGATCCAGGGCGGCAGTTACGGGTGGATGAACATTACGATCGTTTCCCCGAACTCATCGTTCTCCGGGACGCTCTACTTGGAACTCCAGTGACTCCGCCCGTCCGTCGGTGAAGCCGACCGGCGCGGAGCCAGCGCCCTTCCGAATCGCGTGCCCTCGACCGAATCGGGCCGGGGGTGCTCGCTCCCGGCCCGGTGCTTCGTGAGCCGCAACGCGCGGAGGACAGGGGGGACCGGGTCGTCGCCGCAGGAAACGACCGTAGCCGGACGGCTACCGGAGCGCGACCGGCTGCGGCGCGGCGGGATCGGGCACGACCTCGACCGCCGTTCCGTACGCCAGGATCTCGCTCATGACCTCGCTGAGCTCCGAGGACGCGAACCCGACCCCGATCACCGCATTGCCGCCCATCGACTGGGCATGCTGCTGGAGCCGTTCGAGAGCCTGGTGTCGGGTCTGGTCGAGCAGTTGGGTATATTCGGTGATCTCGCCGCCTCCCAACGCCCGAAACCCGGCCGTGATGTTGCGTCCGAGCCCCCGGGACCGCACGATCAGGCCCCATGTCACGCCCAGGGTGCGGACGATCCGGTATCCCGGGACGTACGGCGTGGTCACCGCGATCACGCCGGGCGTGGGTCGAGCGGATGGAAGCGGGGCGGTCGCCGCCATGATTCCCCCAGGTACGCCCGCTCAGATAAGGTTCGTTCCGGGCTGAAAACGGTGTTAACCTCGTGGACCTGGGATCCCCGGATGGTGCGCGACTCGATGGACCCCCGAGGATCTTGCCCGAGATGCGGCGGGCGACTCCGTCCCGGTCCCCGGAGGAGCGACGGCACGGGGAACGCACCGCGGAGGTCGTGGTCGTGAGCGAACCGGCCGACCGGGCCCGGGCGTTCCGGGCGCTTCACCTCGGCCCACGACCCCTGATCCTCCCCAACGCGTGGGACGTCCCGAGCGCGCGGATGTTCGAGGAGGCGGGGTTTCCCGCCGTCGCGACCTCGAGCGCGGGGGTGATGGTCTCGCTCGGATACCCGGACGGCGAGTCGATCGGCCGGACCGTGTATCTGGAGGCGACCCGGAGGATCGTCCGGGTGGTCTCCGTTCCCGCGAGCGTCGATATCGTGTCCGGGTTCGGCCGAACTCCCCGGGCGGTCGCGACGACCGCACGCAAGGCCCTCGCGACGGGAGCGGTCGGGATCAACCTCGAGGACGGGGACCCGTCCGGCCCGGGCCTCGTTCCGGAGACGGTCCAGGTCCGGAAGATCGAGGCGATTCGATGCGTGGGCCGAGGGACCGGCGTCCCGATCGTGATCAACGCGCGGACCGATGCGCTGCGACGCGTGCGCGGGTCCGACCGGGCCCGGATGGAGGAGGCGATCCGCCGATCGATCGCCTACCGTGACGCGGGCGCCGACTGCGTCTATCCGATGGGACTGGTCTCGGCCGGATCGATCCGGACGTTCGTGGAAGCCCTCCGGTGTCCGGTCAACGTGATGATCCGCCCGGGGCTCCCCACCGTGGCCGAGCTGACCCGGCTCGGGGTGAAACGGGTGAGCTTCGGCCCCTCGGCGTCGTACGCCGCCCTGGGTCTCCTTCGGCGAGCGAGCCTCGAGGTTCGTTCGAAGGGGACGTATCGGGCCTTGCTGGACGGGGCGATCACGTTCGACGAGCTGAACCGACTGGCGCTCCCACGGGCGACGCCCGGGCGACGGAGGTAGGGGACCTCCGGCGTCCCCTCCCCCCGACCCGAGCGACCGAGCGCCCCTTGGGCGATCGCGTGCGCTCGGGTCGTGGGAGCCCCGGGGGCGTGGCGCACCCTAGCGCCCGCGCCCTCCGCGACGGGCCCGGACCCGGCGCGACCTCGCCCGTGGGCGCCGTCTCGCGGGAATCAGGCCGAGGCGTCGCGCCAGCCGCCGATGGTCGGCCTCGTCGACCCACTCGACCTTCAGGTACTCGACGAGCTGCGCGTTGGTCATCCCGATCCGCTTCCCCTCCTTCACGGTGAACGCGTAGGCCTCGATCTCGGTGGGCGTGTCGACGTACTTCTTCTTCCGGTCGAACAGGGCGCGTCCGGCGCGGAACTGGCTCACGTGGCAGAGCTCGTGGACGACGTCGAGATACAGGGTGCGCAGATCGCCGGTCTTGAGGTGGTGGGTGCTGACGATGAGGTGGCCATCGACGTCGCTGGTTCCCATGTAGCCGAACGGGGGCGAGAAGAACTCGACCTTGAGCCGCCTCAGGATCGAGGGGGCGCGCGCGCCGAACAGTTCCCGGATCGGGGGCGCGGTCGCGAACCCGCGGAAGAACCGCTCGAACGGGTAGAGTCGGATCGGCGCTCGCCGCTCGATACGCACCCCGAACTTGGACTCGATCATCGGACTCCTGCTGCCGCGCGGCGAACGACGGGAGGGCCCGCGCGCCTTAGAGGCTTCGTCGCCCGACCCGGGGACGGGCCCGGCTCCGGGTCGCGCGGCGCGACCCGCGGGCCGCGGATCCGGCGGAGAGCGCGGCACCCCACGGATTATCTCGGGGAAGGGCCTCCGCCGGTCGGACACCATGGATCCTTCCGGACCGTACTACCGACCCGGGGGACCGGGGCCCGGCGGGCCACGCCACCGGTTCCGGCGGTGGGTCCTGGCCATCGCCGCGTTCCTGGGGGGCGCGGCGGTCGCCATCTTGGTGGTTGCCATCGACCCGCGCTGGTTCGGCGTCCCGGCCTCACCGTACCCGTACCGGTACGGCCCGTTCGGCGGGGTCCTCCTCGCCTTCCTGATCCTGATCCTCGTCTTCTTCTTCGTCCGGATGCTGTTCTGGAGTGTCCGGGTCGGCCGATACGGGGAGCGAGGCCCCGGCGGGATGTATGGCCCCGAGCGCCCGGCGATGATCGCCCGAGTGCGGTACGCCCGCGGAGAGATCACCCGGGAGCAGTTCGAGCAGATCATGCAGGACCTGGGCCGACGGCCCGGTCCGCCGTAGCGACGGTCCGTTCGGTTCGGGGCGCCGAGGGCCGGGAAGAGTCCGGGACGACCTTGGAGGGACCCGGACGCGCCGTTCCGGGGCCCGACCTCGGGAACGATTAAACCCGCTCGCGGTCTCCTCGGGCCGGATGGAGCTGGACCGACGACGGCTGCTGCTCGGGTTCTACCTCACGCTCGCGGGCCTCCTGCTCGCGGTCCTCGTCGTCGACGTGATACCCGACGTTCCGCAACCGCCCCCCTGCCAGACGGCGACGTGCAACGCCGCCTATCTCGTCGACCTGGTCGGGCTGCTGGTCATCATCGTCGGCATGGTGACGCTGGCCGTCGCCCTGTTCCGGGGACGGACCCGAGGCGCCGAGCCACCCGCCGGGTCCCCGAACCCGCCGTACTCGTTCCTGCCGGCCGGCGCTCCGCTGGCCGGCCCGGGGGGTAAACCTCCCTCGGCGCCCTCGACCGGACCGTCGCGGGCTGCGACCGACTGCCCCGGCTGCGGGGCTCCGATCACCTCCGACTACGGATTCTGCCCGCGGTGCGGCCGGACCCTCTCCCGGTAGGCGGAGGACCGGTCGGGCGCCCGGGGCCGGCTCTCTCGCGGACCGACGGGCCGCCCGTCGACGACCAGCACCGCCCGTAAGTACTGCCCGGGCCGTGGGGGACCGAGGTCGGCCGTGTACTGCCAGAACTGCGGGAAGGAGCTTCCCACGGGATCCGCATCGTGTCCCTCCTGCGGCTTGGACGTGCCGACCGCCGGTCGTCGCGGCGGCTCCTCCCCGTCGTCCTCCGTCGACCAGGTTCTCTTCGAGACGAAGCGCGCCGCCCAGGACCTCGCGTCCTCGGCGGCCCGACTGTCGGAGCGGCTCCTGACCAAGGCCGGGAACGCCGCCAAGGACCCGAAGGGCTCGGCGAAGAAGGCGGCCAAGCGCGTTGCCGAGGAGCTCGAGGGGGCCGCGCGGGAGATCGACCGGATCGTCCGGGACCTGTAGGGGGTTGCCGGCTCCCGTCGCGTGCCGCGATCGCCGTTCCGACGCCTCGTGTCGCCGGCCGCGGGTCGCCCCCGGGCCCTCGGCGCCTTCGGCCGGTAGGGGTGGGACCGCAACGGTTTACCGGCCCGCTCACTTCCCCGACCGAGGTCGGGCCGTGGTCCAGAAAGTGAGCGAGGTCGTGGGAACTTCGACGAGCGGGTTCGCGAAGGCGGCGGAGAATGCGGTGGAGACGGCGGCGAAGACGGTCCGGAGCCCCCGGTGGTTTCGCGTGACCGAGCTCGAGGGCAAGGTCGAGAACCAGCGCGTCAAGGAGTACCACGCGACGGTCAAGATCTACTTCGACCTCGAGTAGACCGCGCGCGGCACCGGCCCCGCCGGCGGCCGACCCGGTCGCCCCCCGGCGGAGCGCGCGCTAATAGCGGGCGCTCCGCTGGGCCGGGTCGGTCGACCCCGTCTCCGCATGTTCACGGTCTACAACGGCCTCACGGTGGCCCTCACGGTCGTCCTGTCGACCGTGAGCCTCCTGATGCTGCTCGACCGGTCCCCCGAGGGGAGTCGGTGGCGCGGCGTCCTCTCCGCCCGCGCCGCCCGGTGGCTGGGCCCCCGGACGCTCGGCCGGATCACGTGGGTCCCGATCGCGATCGTCGCGGCGGCGGGCTACGCCGTCGTGGTCGGGTTCGACCTCTCCGCGGGGCTCTATGCGTGCCACGGGGCGAGCGGCTCCGCGGACCTGATCGGGATGTACCACTCGGGGCGCGCGTTCTGGAGCCGCGGCGACCCGTTCAACGTCCTCGACTGCGGCGGCGCGTCGATCGAGGTGCCGTACGGCCTGGCCGCGGTCCTCCTGGATGCCGCGGGCAGCGCGGGGGGGCTCGCGGGAACGAGCGCGGTCTGGGGCGTCGTGGCGGTCGCCCTCGTCCCTCTCGCCTGGTACGCGACGGACGGGGACCGACGTTACCGCACGCTGTTTCTCGCGCTGTCGCCGATCTACTTCCCCCTCGTCTCCGGTCAGATCGACGGGGCGTCGAACGCGATCACCCCCGTCGCGGTCCTCGCCGCCGTGATCCTCGGCGCCCGGTCCGAGCGGATCGGCGGGGCGGTCGGAGGGTTCCTCGCCACCGCCCGCTTCCCGTCGCTGTTCCCCGTCCTCGCCGTCCTGGGGAGCGGGCGACGACGGTTTCTCGGCGCGGCCGCGGCGATCGCCGCGTTTGGGGCGGGTACCGTCGTGGCGTACGCGGTCTGGCGGTCCGAGTTCTTCGACGTCGTCTTCCTGGGCCAGGTCGACCGGCGCTCGTTCTCGCTCAACGCCTGGGGGATCCTGTTCAACCAGGGATGGCTCCCGGGCGGCTCCGGGATCTCGGTCCTGCAAGCGGCGCTGACGGTCGCGGTCACGGCCGCCGCGTTCTTCGCCGCCCGCTCGGCCCTCCGCTCCGCGGCGATCACCCTCACGGGGATCGCGCTCGTGACGCAGTTCCTATCGTTCAACATCCTCGCGGGCCTCCTCCCCGTCGGCCTGGTCGGGCATCGTCCCCGGTGGTGGCTCTGGGCGGTCGCGACCGTGGGTGCGATCAACTACGACATCGCGCTCAACGTGCTCGCCTGGACGGACGGCGTCTACGGGCCGACCGACGTGCTGGACGCGGTGCTCACGGCGCTCCTCCTCGGTCTCTTCGTCGAGCTCTGGCGGGGCCGGCGCGGCGCGTCAGCGTCTCCGCCCGGCCCGACCGGAGCGGCGGCGCCGGGCGGGGTGTAGGTCGAGCCGCATCTCGTTCCCCGGCACGAAGCCGAGCCGGGCGTACACCGGCCGCCCCATCGTCGACGCGTTGAGGTAGATCCGCGGGTAGCCGTGGTCGCGCGCCCAGCGCACCATCCACCGGACGATCCGGGACGCCGCGCCGCGGCGGCGGAACTCGGGCTCCGTGTACATCGACATCACGTACGGCGCGGTCAGCCGCGCGAACACGCCGGGGCGGGGATGCGCCGGGGCGATCCACAGGGCGCCGCTGGCCGCGGCCCGACCGGACCGGTCCTCGGCGACGAGCCCGAGGAGCCGCCCCGCGCCCATCTCGCGGCGGGCCCAGCGACGGTACACCGGGTCGGCCCGGTCGAGGACGCGGGGGCTCCGGCCGCCGATGTCGGTCCACATCCCGCGCCGGTGGCGCACAAGCAGCGGGAGGTCGGCAACGGTCGCCCGGCGCAGGCCGATCGCCCCCCGGGGCGCGGCCCGGACCGGGGCCCCGGGCCGCCGGGGCCGGGGGACCCTTCCCGATCGGGGCGCCGGTCCGGGTCGCCGCGCCATCGCGCTCCTACGCGGGGCCCTTCTTGATCGCGGAGACGAGCGCGGTCACCACCTGCTGCGCGTCCCCGTAGACCATGCGCGTGTTCTCCTGGTAGAACAGCTCGTTCTCGAGCCCCGAGAACCCCTTGCCCTGTCCCCGCTTGACCACGAGGACGTTCTTCGCCCGATCGACGTCGAGAATCGGCATGCCGTAGAGGGCGCTGCCCGGCCGCCGCGCCGCCGGGTTGACGACGTCGTTCGCCCCGATGACGAGCGCCACGTCGGCGTGCGCGAACTCCGCGTCGATCTCGTCGCGGTCGAACAGCTTGTCGTAGGCGACGCCGGCCTCGGCGAGGAGGACGTTCATGTGCCCGGGCATCCGGCCGGCGACCGGGTGGATCGCGAACTTGACCGTCACGCCCTTCGCCTCGAGCGCGTCCGCGAGCTCCTTGACCTTCCCCTGGGCCTGGGCGACGGCCATGCCGTAGCCGGGGGCGACGATCACCTCGGTCGCGTACTCCATCATCACGGCCGCGTCGGCGATCTCGATCGGCTTCATCGAGCCCGCGACCGGACCTCCCGCCTCCTCGGTCGCGCCGTACGCGCCGAAGAAGACGTTCCCGATCGAGCGGTTCATCGCCCGCGCCATGAGCGCGGTGAGGAGCGAGCCGGCCGCCCCGACGAGGACGCCGGCGATCACCATCGCGTAGCCCGCGTCGCCGAGCGGGCCGCTCACGAGCGCGAACCCGTCGAGTCCGACCGCGACGCCGGTGAGCGCGTTGAACAGGCTGATCACGACCGGCATGTCCGCCCCGCCGATCGGGAGGGTGAACAGGACGCCGTAGAGGAGGAGGAGGAGGAAGAACGGGAGGAGGTAGGCATCGCGGGCGGTCCAGAACGCGACGCCGCCGAACCCGATCGCGACCGCGAGCACGGCAAAGTTGACGACCTGGCGGGCCGGGACGACGATCGGCTTCTGGGGCATCCATCCCTGGAGCTTGAGGAACGCGATCGTGCTCCCCGCGATCGAGATCGAGCCGATCACCGCGCCCGCCGCGCTCAGCGACGCGGTCGCGCCGCTCGTCAGGCTCCCGAGGAGCTCGACCGCGCCGATCGCCGCCGCCGCCCCGCCGCCCATCCCGTTGAACACGGCGACCATCTGGGGCATCGCCGTCATCTTCACGACCCGGGCCCAGTAGAACCCCGCCCCACCGCCCACGACGATCCCGAGCGCGATGAGCGCGAAGTTGGAGAGGTGGGGCGTCGCGAGGGTCGCCCCGACGGCGGCCAGCATCGCGATCCCCGCGTAAACGATTCCCCGGCGCGCGGTCGCGGGGGAGCTCATCGCGCGCAGGCCGAGGATGAAGACGACGATCGCGGCGACGTAGACGGCGTCGATCGCCGGCCCGACCCACGCGGTCATTTCGGACCGCCCTTCGGCTTCGAGCGGTCGAACATCGCGAGGATCCGTTCCGTGACGACGTACCCGCCGGTCACGTTCATCGCGCCCATGATCACGGCGACCAGGCCGATCGCGCGCTCGAGCGGCGAGGTCGCGAGTCCGAGCGCGACGATCGCGCCGACGAGCACGATGCCGTGGATGAAGTTCGAGCCGCTCATCAGCGGCGTGTGCAGGAGGACCGGGACCCGGCTGATCACCTCGTACCCGACGAACGCCGCGAGGACCGCGATGAACAGGGCCGTCCAGAGGTCCGCCGCCATCGTCACCGACCTCCCGCGAGCAGCTCGGCGGTCGGCCGGTGGACGACCGCGCCGTCCTTCGTGAGAAGGCTCGCGGTGAGGATCTCGTCCGAGTAGTCGGGTACGAGGGCGCCGTCGCGGGTGAGGAGGAGCCCCAGGAACGACTGGAAGTTCTTGGCGAGCATCTGGCTCGCGTGGAACGCGAGCTGGCTCGGGAGGTTGAGCGGCCCGGCGATCGTCACGTTCCCGACCACGACCGTCCGGCCCGCCTGCGTGAGCTCGCAGTTGCCGCCGGACTCGGCCGCCAGGTCGACGATCACCGCGCCGGGTCGCATCCGGGCGACCATCTCGCGGCGGACGAGCACCGGCGCCTTGCGCCCGGGCACGTTCGCCGTCGTGATCACGATGTCCGAGTCGGCGACGGCGCCCGCGACCATCGCCTGCTCCTGCTGCTTCTCCGCGTCGGTCAGCTCGCGCGCGTAGCCCCCGGCGCCCTCCGCGTTGATCGCCAGCTCGAGAAACCGCGCCCCCAGGCTGCGCACCTGCTCGCCCGCGGCCCGGCGGACGTCGTAGCCCGAGACGCTAGCGCCCATTCGGTGCGCGGTCGCGATCGCCATCAGCCCCGCGACCCCCGCGCCCAGGATGAGGACCTTCGCGGGGCGGATCGTCCCCGCGGCGGTGGTGAGCATCGGGAGGAACTTCGGGGAGAGCTCCGCGCCGAGCAGGGTCGCCCGGTATCCGGCGACCGTCGCCTGGGAGGAGAGCACGTCCATGCTCTGCGCCCGCGTGATCCGGGGGAGGAGCTCGAGCGCGAACGAGGTGAGCTTCCGGTCGCGGAGCGCCGCGACCCGGTCGAGGTTGCGGGAGGCGTTCATCGGTCCCACGACGACGGTGCCGGGGAGCATCGCGCCGACCTCCTCGGGCGTCGGGGGCTGGACCTTGAGCACGATCTGCGCGGTCCCGAGGAGGCCCGCGCGGTCGATCTCGACCGACGCGCCGGCGGCCCGGTACTCCTCGTCCGGGTATCCCGCGGCGGCGCCGGCCCCGGCCTCGACCGCGATCGAAGCGCCCGTGGCCGCGAGCGCCTTCGCCGCCGGCGGGACGAGCGCGACACGACGCTCGTCGGTCGTCCGCTCCCTCGGAACGGCGATGCGCACCGGCATGGGATCCGGACGGGGCGACCCCACCGAGATTATACCGTTGATGACCGACGTGCTCCGCGGCGTCGCGCGACGGGCTGCCGCCCGCGCCTCCACCTCCCGCCCGATCGGCCCGGTCGCCGGGCGAACCGTCTTACGCGCGGGCCCCGTGGCCGGGGCCGATGGACGGTGGCCGGGCGGATCGGCGCGTCCCGGGGCCGTTCGACCGGATCGTCCGGGGCGACGCGCGGCGGGTGCTCGAGCGCCTGCCGGCCGGCTCCGTCCACCTCGCGATCACGAGCCCGCCGTACAACGTGAGGATCCCGTACCTCGGCTACACGGACGACCTCCCCCCCGAGCGCTACCTCGCCTGGCTCCACGACGTCTGGGCGGCGCTCCACCGCGTCCTCGTCCCCGGCGGCCGGTTCGTGCTCAACGTCGCCCCGACGTCGATCAAGGAGTTCCGCCCGATCCACCACGACCTCTCGCACGACCTGCGGCAGCTCGGCTACATCATGCGCACGGAGATCATCTGGTACAAGCAGACGATGGGGCGGCGCACCGCGTGGGGGAGCTGGCGCAGCCCGTCGAACCCGCACGTCGTCCCGTCCTGGGAGTACGTCCTCGTGTTCTCGAAGGACCGGTGGAACCTGCCCGGTGACCGCGCGCAGGTCGACATCAGCGCGCGGGAGTTCGAGCGGTGCTCGGACGGCTTCTGGCCGATCCCCCCCGAGCGGAGGCGGAACGGCCACCCGGCCCCGTTCCCGGAGGAGCTGATCGAGCGCCTCGTCAAGTTCTACAGCTACCGCGGCAACGTCGTGCTCGACATGTTCGGCGGTACCGGCACCGTCGCGGCGGTCGCCCGACGCCTCGGGCGGCACTATCTCCACATCGACGCCTCGGAGGCGTACTGCCGGATCGCCGCCGAGCGCGTGCGCGCGACGACGCCGCCCCGGGACGCCCCGATCCCTCCGCCGGCCGGCGGGATCCGGTCGTTCGCCCCGGCCGGTCCGGCGGCCCCCTAGGAGCCCCGGCCGTCCAGCAGCTGCCGGAACAGGTCGAGGTACTCGCGGGTCTGCTGGTCGTACCGCCGGCTCCCGAGCTCGCGGTAGCCCCCCTCGGCGACGGCGCGTCGCGCCGCCGCGGACTCGAGGACCGGCTGGAGGGCGTCCGCGGCCGCTTCGGGCGTGTTCGGGTCGATGAGGACGAAGTCCTTCCCAGGAGTCCCCCACTCGACGTTCGCCGCCCGCGTCGTCGCGACCGGCAGGTGGAGCACGGCGGCCTCCTGGACGACCGCCGGCAGCCCCTCGTACCGGGTCGGCAAGAGAAAGACGTCCGAAGCGGCCAGGATCCTCCGCTTGGTCGGCGCGTCGACGACCCCGAAGCTCACGACCGGGCCCGACGACGGCTCGGCGTTGCCGATGTTGAGGAGGACGACCCGGAGCCCGCGCTGCGCGAGGAGGCGCAGCGCCCCGGTCGCGACGTCGAACCCCTTGCGGTGCGTGTCCTGGCCCATGAACGCGAGCGCGAGCGTCCCGTCGCCGATCCCGAGCGACCGGCGGGCCGCCTCGCGCTCCTCGGGGGTCGGCGCGGGCTCGGGCTCGACCCCGTTGTAGATGAGGCGGATCCGGGAGGGAGGCACCCGGTACAGCGCGGTCAGCTCCCGGCCGATCGCCGCCGAGCAGACGACGCAGACGTCCGCATTCCGCGCGCCCCCGCCCTCCAGGACCCGCAGCGACGCCCAGTCGGAGAAGTAGCCGAGGCGCGGCCGGAGGCGGTCGGGGCGGCGGGCCCGCCCGGTCTGGAGGAACCGCAGCCCGAGTCCGTGGAACGCCGCGATCGCCACGGGGGCGCGGCGGCCCGCGCGACGCAACGCGCGCGCGCGGCGCATGACGAACGTCCCGCCGTTCTCGTTATGGATCACCACCACGTCGCGGTCGGGCGCGAGGTCCCGCGCGACGCGCCAGGAGAACTCGTAGTCCGGCCCGAACGGGAACCGCTCGGCGCGAAAGCACGCGACGGGCAGCGCGCGCACCCCCTCCCAGTAGTCGACCGGAGGCGGCGCGGCGCTCTTCACCGGATAGTAGACGTCGACCTCGTGCCCCTCCCGGGCCATCCGACGGCAGACCGCCGAGAGCGTGTGGGTGAGGCCCCAGGACGACTCCGACGGGTGGTGCGGGGAGACGAACGTGAGCCGCAACGTCTCCGCCATCGTCGCGGCCGGCGCAAGACGGGCGGAGGCTTGAAGGCGCGCGGTCGGCCGACCGGCCGCAGGGTCCGAGGGCGCGGGAGGCGGGGGCGCTTGGCCCGGGGCCGGGGGCTCACCCCCGGGCCGGCCCGGCCTCGAGGCCCGCTCGCCGGAGACCGGCGGCACCGGGC
>JASHOP010000020.1 GCA_030041075.1 Thermoplasmata archaeon
GACCTGCCACTTCCAGAGGGCGTACCGGCTGACCCGGAACGCTCGGGCGACCTTCGCGACCGGAGTGCCCTGACGGAGGAGGCGGAGCGCGGCGCGCTTGACGTCGGCGGAGGCGGTGCGGTGCCCCCGGGTTCGGCCCACAAAGGGTCGTGGTCGAGGCTAGTTAAGTAGATTTCCTTCGACCAGTGTCATTAGGATTTGTACGACCGCCCGGTTGGGTGCCGGCGATGCGCACCGCTCCGCCGGTCCAGCTCTCGCGCGCCGAGCGGGCAGACCTCGAGCGATGGTCCGCCCGGCCGTCGCGGTCGACCCGGCTCGAGGGCCGGGCAAGGATCGTCCTCGCCGCCGCCCGGGGCCGACGGAACACCGAGATCGCCGCCGAGGTCGGCGTTCACCCCGGCACCGTGGCCCGCTGGCGCACCCGGTTCCTGGTCGGGGGGATCGACGGGTTGCGCCGGGAGGCGCCCCGCGGCGGCCACGCGGCCCGGATCCCGGCGGAGTTCGTGGAGCGCATCCTGACGAAGACGCTGAACGATCGCCCCCCCGGAAGCTCGGCGTGGTCGACGCGATCCCTCGCCCGGTCGCTGCAGGTCAACCACATGATGGTCCACCGGGTGTGGACCGCGTACCGGCTCACCGACGCGTCGCCCGGGCGTCCCGGGAGCGCAGGGAATCGACTTCCGCACGTCGACCTGGTCGGGGTGTTCGTCGGCCCGAGCTCGGGGGCGGTGGTCTTCACCGTCGACCGGCGGCGTCATCGGGCCCGACCGGGTGCGTCATGGGGGCCTACCACCCCGACCGCGGGGGAAGCCGCCGCGCCGGGACCCGACGAGGATGCCCTGGCCCGGCTCGACCGGATGCTGCGGCGGGCGGAGAGCGGGCGACCGGCCGGAACCTCCTGCCGTGGTGCGATCGCGCCGCTCCTTGTGTTCCTTCGGACCGTGGAAGGCCGTGTGCCGAGGTCGGCCCGGCTCGACGTCGTGCTTGATCGCCCGCTCGCCTCGACCGACCGGCGTGTGGAGGACTGGCTGGCCGTGCACCCCCGCTTCCACGTCTTCACCACGCCGCCCGGGGAGCCGTGGTCCCACGAGGTGGCGGGGTGGATCGCGCGCTGGGACCGTACCCCGCTCCAACGATCGAGCTTTCGCGGGATCGCGGCCTGCCTCGCTTCGTTCGGGTCGATGATGGCGTCGGGCGCCCGCCCCGGGCCCGCCCGCGCATGGATCCGGATTGGGCCGGCCCGTCGCGTCGGGGTCCGGCTGAGGTTGGGCCCGGCGAACGCGCGGGGCCGCCCCGACGCGACTCCGAGTGTCGGCCCGCGACGACGGCAGGGTCCCGGCGGCGAACGGGACCGTGCTCGACCGAGCGAGCGGAAGCCGCGGGCATCCCTGTAGGCCGAGCCTCCGCGAGAACGGCCGCCCGGTCGGTACGAAGCTCAACGTCGGGGAGCCCCTTGACCGCACCCCCCCGCGATCGAGGGCGGCCGACGGGGCTCGCCGTGCGAGGACCGGGGCTTTCCAGCGGTGACCCGAACGCGGTAAGCGACCTCGCGGTCCGATCGAGCCGACGCGACGGCTCTCGCGCGTCAACGGCCCTGAAAGACTCAAGAGGCGGCGCACTCCGTGGACCGCGGGGCCCATAGCTTAGGTTGGCTGGAGCACCCGGCTGATAACCGGGAGGTCGTCGGTTCAAATCCGACTGGGCCCATCGCGCCCCCGCGGATCGTCGCGGATGTCGCGCACGGGCGCGTTCGCGCACGGCAAGAAAATCTTACCTATACGTGGGTTCTGGCACAACGGCCCCCATGGTCGCGAGGGTCGATGTGTCCACGCTGCGCTGCTATCGTTGCGGGTCGAGCTGGACTCCGCGGCGGTCGCTGGTCCGCATCTGCCCTCGCTGCAAGTCGCCGCATTGGGACGCGCCCTGGATCCGCGTGCCCCGCGCGGGAAAGGGACTGGGCGTCGAGGACATCATTGGCCCGAAGCGCGACGCGATCCGGGCGGTGGCTCGGAAGTACGGCGCGTCGAACCTCCGGGTATTCGGGTCGATCGCGCGGTACGACGCCGGACCGCGCAGCGACGCCGACTTCCTGGTCGAGTTTCGGCGTCGGTGGCACGGCCGCAAATCCCGCATCTACCTCATGGGGCGCGATCTAGAACGGATCCTCGGACGACCGGTCGATATCGTTCGAGAGGAGACCCTCCACTGGTTCATTCAGCCCCAGGTGGTGAGCGAGGCGGTCCCGATATGACCGGGTCCAGAGACGACCGGTATCGGGTGGCGCTGATGCTCGAGGCGGTCGCTCGTATCCGCGACGACCTCGGGCGGTTCGGCTTCGAGGATCTCGCGGACGCGAGATCCGATGGCCGGAAGATCGTTCGCTCGGACCTGATCGACCTGGTGGAGCCGGCCGAAAGCCTCTCCCGGGCGTTCGTGCGCGCCCACCCGCATCTGGACATCGAGCGACTGCGGAACCTGCGGAACAAACAGCTCGTCCACGACTATCCCGATCTCGATCCCGAAGATGTCTGGACGTTCTTGAAGTCCGAACTCGACTCGGTGGAGCGCGTGCTCAAGCATGCGAAATTTCCCAAGTGAACGACTTCGGGCGACCCGTTCTCCGGTTCGGGGTCCGACTCGCTCGACGTACCGAACTACCGGAATCCGAGCGCCGCGACCGCGGGCCGGGACCCCACGGAGTCGGACCTCGCCCCGTTCGAGCGCGTTCTCGAGGGGCCCCGGTTTTCCGACGGGTGGACGCGGAGGTCGGCGGGCCGGCGCGTTCGCAGCCTGCCGCACGAGACCGCTCGGCGCGCGCAGGGTGCTAGCCGGTCGCTCGGTAGACCCGAGCCCGGCCGCTGCGGCGCGCCTATCGTCGGGGTCCCGCCGGGCCGGCCCGCATCTTCTCGAAGTCGCCCCAGTCGAGGATCGGCGGGTCGACATCGATCTGCCAGAGCAGCGCGTTCAGCTCGCCCCGATGCTGGAGCTCGTGCTCCACGACGTGCAGGAGGGTGTCGCGGAACGACGTGGTGAAGTCCTCGTCCCACCACGGCGGCAGCCGGGGCACCAGAAACGTCCGATCGAGGTCCGGGTCCTTGAGCCGAGCGAAGAACTGGTCCACGCACCCGTCGATCACCCGGCCGTACGCACGCAGGTCCTCGAGGGTCCGAGGCTCCGGGATGTCGTCCAGCCGGAACGGCTCGCCGTTCACCGCCGACATGCGGACGATCCAGGTCTGGATGCCGCCGATCGAGTGCCCGAGGATATCGAGCAGCGTCGGGAACGACGCGCCGCGGTCCCGCGTCAGCTCTTCGGGGGGGATCTTCGCGAGCGTCTCGAAGTATCGCTGGCGGGCGGCCCGGTTGTAGAGATACCAATCCC
>JASHOP010000021.1 GCA_030041075.1 Thermoplasmata archaeon
GCTCTCGAGGAACCGCTGCGCGAGCCCGACAAGGAGCGCGATCAGCTCGGGCACGCCGACCCCCGACTTCGCCGAGACCGGCACCATCCCGACGTTCCGGGTGAAGTCGCTCACGCGGTCGTAGCGCTCGGCGCTGAAGCCGAGGTTGACCAGCTCCTCGGCCACCGCGTAGACGCGGGCGTCCAGTCCGCGGCCGAACTCCGGACCGCACCGCGCGAGCTGCTCGAGCAGGCCGGTCGACCCGGTCGGCTTCCGCCAGCCCGAGAGGAGGTCGACCTTCGTGAGGGCGATCGCGAACGGGGTCTTCTCCTTGCGGAGGATCTCGACCGACTCGCGCGTCTGGGGCATCGCCCCTTCGCGCACGTCGACGACCAGGATGGCGAGGTCGGCGAGGGCCCCTCCCCGCCGCCGCATCGTCTCGAACGAGCGGTGGCCCGGCGTATCGACGAACAGGAGGCCGGGCACGACCAGTTGCTCGGCCTTCAGGATCGGCCCGCAGAGCCGTCGGACCGCCTCGCCCGGCACTTCGATCGCGCCGATGTGCTGGGTGATCCCTCCCGCCTCGCGCGACGCGCGCACGCTCCCCGCGATCCGGTCGAGCAGGGTCGTCTTGCCGTGGTCGACGTGACCGAGCAGCGAGACGATCGGCTCCCGAAGGTCGCGCACGTCCCGGTCGACCGGGTCCGAGCCCTTAGGATTTTCCGACCCGACCCCGCCGGGGCCGGCCGACGCGCCGGATCACGGGTCCCCCTCCGGCCGCTGGGGCCGGTAGTCGTCCAGCGACACCTGGCGCTGGATGCGCTCCGCGAGCCGTTCGGCGCGCACCGAGACGGTCCGCACCGCCCGGCCCCGGCCCGCGCGCTCCGAGGACCAGAGCGCTTGGGCGAGACGCACCGCCTCCTCGACCATCGACGACGGACCCTCGCGGGCCCCGACCAGGGTCCGGCGCCGCTCGGTGCGGTCGAAGTCGCTCCAGCGGAGCGCCACGCCGACGGTGCCGAAGCGCAGACCCTCCCGGGCGATCGACGCCCCGAGTTCGCGGGCGAGCTCCCGCACCGTGCGCAGGAGCTCCTCCTCGCGGCCCTCGTCCCGGTCGAACGTCCGGTCCGCGGAGCGCGACCGGGGACCCGACGGCTCGTCCGGCGCCTCGTGCGGCTCGCCCCGGGCGAGCGCGATCAGATCCCGCGCGAACCCGCCCAGGTCCCGCAGGAGCTCCCCGGGCTCGCGCGTCGCGAGCTCGCCGATCGTGCGGATCCCGTGCCGGCCGAGGATCTCCTCGGTCCGCGGCCCCACGCCCGGGATCGCCCGGACCGGCAGGGGCGCGACGAACGTAGCGATCGAAGCCCGCGGGACGACGAGGATCCCCCCGGGCTTCGCCCGGTCGCTGGCGATCTTCGCCACGATCCGGGCGTTCGCGACGCCGATCGAGGCGCTCAGCCCGAGCGCGACACGGAGGTCGGCCTGGATCGCCGCGGCGCGTCGCTGGGCCTCGTCGGCCGAGGGGACGTCGGCGAGGACGACCGCCTCGTCGATGCTGTAGGGGACGACGCGGTCCGAGTGGCGTTGGAGGCGCTCGCGGACCTCGGCCGCGACGCGCTCGTACTTCCCGAAGTCCGGCCGGATCCACACGGCGTCCGGGCAGAGCCGGGCGGCCGTCCGGATCGGCTGCGCGCTCTTCACGCCGAACGAGCGTGCCTCGTAGCTCGCCGAGAGGACGACACCACGGCCGGCGGTCTCCGACGGCGGCGGACCGACGATCACCTTCCGGCCCCGGAGGTCGGGTCGGTCGCGCAGCTCGCAGGCGACGTAGTATGCGTCGAGGTCGACGTACAGGACCCACTCGGAGGACCGAGCCGCCGGCGGTCCCGGGCCCGGCAGCCGGCGGACGGCGGTTCGCCGAGGGGGGTTCACGGCGTCCATCCGACGGGGTCGACGGGCCGGCGCGGTCGCGGCCGGCGTCCGGCTCAGTAGCTCCCGAGGTCGACCGCCTTCGCGTCGACCGAGAGGCCCGTCGGTCCGATCGCGTACGGCTGGACGGTCCGGGCATGGGCGGTCCGCCGCATCTTGAGGACCCGGAGGGAGAGCCCGACCCGATGGCCGTCGGGACCCCGGCTGTATCCCAGGACGAGCACCCCGTCCGCGACGTACTCCGAGAGGCCGTCCCGGCTGACCTCGGGGTGGAGGGGATCGGCCTCCGCGGTGAGCACGGTCGTCGCGCCGGAGTCCCGGCACGCCGCCGCCAGCGCGAACAGCGTCGCCCGCCGGTTCGGTTCGTCGTCGCTGAGCATGTTGAGGAGGGAGACCGAGTCGAGCGCGATCCGCTTCGCCCCGAGGGTCGCGAGCTCGCGGCCGAGCTCGCCCTGGATCCGGTGGAGGCTTTGGCGCGCGTCCTTCGGATCGAGCCGGACGATCCGGAGCGTCCCCCGCTCGATCGCGGAGTCGACCGGCCAGCGGAACTGTCGCGCCGTGTCGAGGAGCTGCGGGACGTCCTCCTCGAGCGACAGGAAGACCCCCTTCTCGCCGCGGGCGGCTCCGTCGAGCAGGTACTGGAGCGCGAGGCAGGTCTTGCCGGTGCCGGGGAGCCCCGTGACGAGGACGACGTGGCCCGCCGGGAAACCGCCGCCCAGCATCTCGTCGAGCCCGGCGATGCCGGTCGGGACCTTCGCGGCCCTCGATTCAGATCCGCTCATACTGCGTCGTCACGAGTCCGTTCGCCGCGTTCACCCGGATCACGAACCGGCCCTGGAACTCGGCCGGGATGCGCGCGAGGACCGGCATGAACTTCGGGATCAGCATCGTGCGCTGCCGGTGCGAGCTGCTCGGCCCGCTCGTCCATCGGAAATGCAGGACGCCGTCGACCGAGTCGATGACCGCCTGCTCGGTCGCGGCGGCGGCGACCCCCTCGGTCAGGAGGAGATAGACGAGACCGTCCCACTCCTTCGCCCGGCGGCGGAGCCCCTTCAGGAGCGTGAGGACGTCGTTCGGGTCGACGCTCCGGCGCACGAGCAGGTCGGTCAGGGAGTCGACGACCAGGAGGTTGTTGCGGCCGCTCGCGTCGATCGACTCCGCGACGGCCGCGAGCGGACCGTCCGGGCTCTCCGGGACCGCCGGGGCGGCGGCGAGCAGGGGGCCCGGAGGGAGCGAGGCCCAGGCGGTCGGGACGACGGTGTCCCGGAAGTAGGCCTGCGACAGGTCGTGGAACGCGAGGTGCCGCACCAGGATCTCGGGATAGACCCCCGCGAACGAGCCGCGCAGCTCGTTGATCACCTGGTCCCGGGAGCGACTGGTACTGATGTACGCGACCCCTTCCGGGTAGGCGAACGGCCCCTTGGCGCTCCCCAGGTAGAACCGGTGCAGCTCGGGGTCGTCGTAGCGCAGCATGAGGTGGACCGCGGAGGTCAGCGCGAACTCCTGATGACCGGAGCCGGCCTCGCCCAGCAACAGGACGACGGACCCGGCCGGGATCCCCCCCGTAAGATAGTCGAAGTCGGGCACCCCCGTCGGGATCCGCGGGGGGAGCCCGGTCAGGTCGGGGCCCTTCGCGCCCGACGAGTAGAACGGCGGGACGAAAGGACGGACGGACTCGATCGCCATCGGTGCCGGGTCCCGGCGGTCTCCGACTCGGGGGTCGGGTATTAGAAGCCTCGGCTCGAGCGGCGGACCGGGGTCACGGAGGCGTTCCCCGCTTCAGGAACTCGCGGAGGAGAACCGTCGCATACGCGCCCTTCGGGATCGAGAACCGGAACCAGACCGACTCCCCCGCGGCGGCCAGCCCGATCGGAGGTACCGGGACGAGTGCCGGCCGCCAGGCGCCGCGACTCGCGAGCTCGGGAGCGGCCGGCACATCGAACCCATCGACCTCGACGCGCTCCTCCTCGAGCAGTTCCGTGAGGAGGGCACCGACCCGGCCGCCCTCCGCGGCCGTCTCGGATCCGACGAGGGGACCGGCAACGAACGCTCGCCCCCGGGCCACGAGGTCGGCGCACTCCGCCCGGTTCTCCTCGGCGACCGGGACCGAGTCCTGGCTCCGCGCCGTTCCGTCGCGCCCCACGCGGACGATGCGATCGCCGGGCTCGGGTTCGGTGAGCGAGAGCCGGAGCTCGTGCCGTCGCGTCATCCAGAGGTTGAACAGGTACGCCTGGAAGGCGTGGACGAAGAGGCGGCGGAGCTCGTACGGTAGGGCCCGGAATGCCCGATCCGGCGGCGCGCCCTCCGCCAGGCGCTCGAGCACCGATCGCTCGAACCGGTACGTGGGTGGGAACTCGCGCAGCGCTCGCGCCGGGTCGTGGTGGCGGTCATACTCGAGGCGCGCCGAATCACCGGGCCCCGTCTCCGAGCCGGCGGGGCGGGCGACGAGGTAGCACTCGATCGCTTCGGCCAGGTCCCCCCGGACGAGCGCGCGTCCGACTTCGTGCGTGACGGGTCGCACCTCCCCGAACCGTTGCGGTCCGAAGAAGTTCGGGAAGCCGCCTTCGTGCCGCAGCGCCGACTCGGTCGCCCGGTAGGCGAGGATCGCCTCCGCTGCAGGCCGCGCCAGCTCCGTCACGCGCACCTCGAACGCATTCCCGTAGTGGTGGCCGAGAACGAGCCCGTCTCGCGCCCGGTACGCCTCGACGATCGTCGCGTCGGCGAGGCCGAGGTCTCCCGAGGGCGGCGGTCCACGGTACGAGAGGAGCCGGTCGGCCACGGCGCGGCGGTCCTTCGTCCCGGACCACCGGACGGACCGGGCCCCGAGGCCGAGGCGCCGGGCGATCGCCGAGGCCAGCTCGTGCTGCTCCCACCCCCGGCTCTCGACTCGAAGGACCGTGAACGATCCGAGCGCGTCGGGCATCGGGTAGCTCGAGATCTCGCTCACGCGGAACGACTCGGGAGCGTCCTTGATCCGCCCCGCGACCCCGGGGGTCGACGAGAGGTAGAACCCGAGACCGAGCGCCACGTCCGACGGCGGGGGCGCCGGGGGCGGGGGGATCATCGCCGCCGGACCGAGACGGATATTATTACATCGAGGACGACTGCGTACCGTTCGACGGATGATTCAGGCGACGGCCCGGGTCCTGAAGAACCAGATCGAGGTCCGGATCGACAGCGCCACCTGGCTCGGACGGCCGGTGGAGGCCGAGCAGCAGGGGATGGGGCACCGGCTCCGCGCGCTCTTCTCCACCGAGTACCACCTCTATCGCCCGGAGGAACCCGAGACCGTGGCGGCGACGGTCTCCTACCGCCCGAAGAGCGACGAGATCCGGATCCAGGTCGGGGACGAGTCGTGGAAGACGAAGTCGACCACGTTTGGCCCGCTGACGTTCGAGTACGGCGGCGCCACCTACACGATCAACGAGCGGCTGACCGGGCGGTTCGCGATCCTGGAGGGGGGCACCGTCGTCGCGACCGGCCAGCTCGGGTTCCGGTCGTGCGCGCTCCGCGACTACCCGCCCGCGCTCGAGACGTTCCTAGGGTACCTCGCGCTCGGCTACGTGATCCGAACGCTCACGTGGGAGATGTTCGGCTAGCCCTCGGAAGCGTCCTCGCCACCGGATCCGGGGGGACGACGCCCGCGTGCTGCGCCGGAGCGGAGGGCGCCGGGCCGCGCGGTGCGGGGCGAGGAAGACGTGGTACGGGATCGGAAGGAGGAGCGCCGCCCCCGCGATGACGGTGAGGGCGGCGATCGAGTAGGCGATGTGCACGCCGAACGTGGCGTAGAGCCAGCCTCCGGCCAGCGTGCCGAGCAGCCCTCCGGCGCCGGCGACGGCGTTGTAGAGGCCGAGCGCCCTTCCCCGGGCGGAGCGGCCCACGAGCCGGACCAGAAACAGCGTGCTCGCCGTGCTGATGAACGCCCACGTGACCCCGAGCATGGCGTTCAGGACCGCGAGCCACGCGAGGAGGGCGGGCGAGCCGAGCCCGAGGAGGACGTAGAGCGGTCCCCAGAGGAACAGGAGCATCAGGCCGACGCGCCCCGCGAGCGAGCCGAGGAACAGCGACTTCGGCGAGTGCCGCTCGACCGCCTTCCCGGAATGGAAGAAGAGCGCGGTCGAGGCGGCCGCGGAGCCGAGGTAGACGATGAACACCCCGGCGTCGGTGAAGTGCGCGCCCTGCCAGAGGAAGACCGGAAACGGCCCGTAGAAGATCTCGAACCCGACGCTCATCACCCCGAGGGCCGCCAAGAACAGCCACTCCCGCGACGGCAGCCTCTCGGTCGGTCCCCGGGTGAGGTCGAGGACCCCGCCGACGCGTGCCTTCACGTTCCTCGCCCGCTCGACGACGCCGCGATGGAGGTGCAGCAGCTCGGCGACCGTGTAGCGCCCGAGCCGCGTCACGGGTTCCTCGATCCACGCCCACGCGATGACCGCGGAGAGGAGCGCGAGCGCTCCCGACAGGATCAGGAGGCCCGTCATCACCCGGATCGCGTTCTCGTGGAAACCGATCAGGAACAACCAGACGAAGCCGAGCGCGAGCCCGACGGTAGTCCCGAGGCCCGAGATCAGGCCGAACAGTCCGATGTCCTGCGGCCACCAGCGCTTGTGCCGGGTCTCCAGGAGGAGCATCGTCCCGATCGGCGCGCTCGCGGCCGACGCGAGCCCCTCGACGACGTTGAGCCAGAAGTAGGTGAACAGGTTGTGGGCCAGGGCGATGAGGATGATGCTCACGCCCGTGGCGACGAACGATCCCACGAGGAAGTACTTCCGGTGGGCTACGCGGTCGGAGAGGTTGCCCCAGAGGATCGTGAACGGCACCTGGCTCATCCCGCTCGCCGCGATGATGATCGTCACGACGAACGGGCCCGCGCCGAAGTGCTGGAGCGCGAGCAGGGGGATCAGCGGCGTGGCGATGCCGTCCGAGATGGCGAGGGGCAGGTAGGCGAGGAACCAGAGGTCGCTCGACGACGGGCGCAGCACGGTCGGAGTCTTGATGTCGATCGACACGGACCCCGCTCCCTGCTCGCGCCGTCGGATGCCGGGAATCGGGGGATAAAGAATCGGTTCTTCTCGCAGGAGACCGGCCGGACCGGCGACCCCGGACCGGTTTCGCACCGACCGGAACTACGCCGGAGCGACCCCGAGCTCGGCGAGGAGCTCCCGATGCTCCGCGTCCGAGATCCACTCGACGCGAAGGTACTCCCGCAGGAACGCGTCGGGTACGCCCAGCGAGCGTCCCTCCCCGACCACGAACCGGTACGCCTCGACCTCGGTCCATCGCTTCGTGTAGCCTACACCGGGTTCCCACAGGTTCGCGCCGTCCCTCCGCTGGACGACATGGCAGAGCTCGTGGTAGATGTCCAGGAACAGGATGAGCTCGGAGCTCTCGCGCAGGTGGCCGGCGCCGACGACGACGCAATCCTCGTCGGGCGCGATCACGGGCTGCCAGCGACGCCGGACCGACGCGGGCATCTTCGGGATCTCGCGCGGGGCCACGTACATCCACATGTCCTGGTCGACGATCTCGACCAGCGTCCCTCGGAACAGCTGCGCCCGCCGCCCGGGGTCGGCCTCGAGCCGCGTCGCGGGCGGGAGGCGGTCGAGGCCGGGGAACACCTCGAGGATCGGGTGGCGTCCGACGGCCACCGTCCGGTCGATCCGGAACCCCGGGGGCGCACGAGGGATCGTGGACTGCAGGCGGGGCTTGCGAGGCGGCCGGCCCGGGGTCTTCGCCATTCCGACGGACCGAGGCGTGCCTCAAGATAAAGCGGTTGGACGCGATCGCCTTCCGCAGGCGTTTTCGGCCCCGACCCCATCGGTCCGCGTGCCCGGCTCTCCGCGCGACCTCACGGCGGTCCGCGGGGTGTCGGTCGGCCACGCCGAGACGCCGGACGGCCGATCGGGCGTGACGGTCGTCCGGTTCGAGTCTGCCTCACCCACGGTCGTGGACGTCCGGGGAGGCGCTTCCGCCACCTACGACACCGCCTCCCTCTCCCTCGATGCGACGTTCGGCCGGCGCTGGGCGATCTTCTTCGCCGGCGGGAGCGTCTTCGGCCTCGACGCGGCGCGGGGGGTCCGGACGCGGATCCTCGAGACGCGCGGGGGGCATCGGGCGTTCCGGAATCCGAACCGGGTCGCACCGGTATCCGGGGCCGCCCTGTTCGACCTGCCCGCGACCGAGGCGCCGCTCCCCGAGTACACCTCGCTCGGATACGAGGCCGCGCGGCGCGCGACCCGCGGACCGATCCGCCAGGGTCGGGTCGGGGCGGGCGCGGGCGCCATGGTCGGAAAGTACCTCGGACGCGAGCGCGCGATGCACGGCGGTATCGGGACCGCCGCGCGGCGCATCCCGGGCGGCGGCACCGTCGGAGCGCTGGTGGCCGTCAACGCCGTCGGCGCCGTCCGAGATCCCGACCGCGGAACCTGGTTGGCGGGAGCGCGGGGCCGGGGGGGCCGGATCGCCCGCCCCGGCGACCGCGCGAGGTCCGATCCCCGCGCGCGCGGCACGACCTTGGCCGTCGCGGTGACCGACCTCGGACTCGACCGCCCCGCCCTGGCGCGGGTCGCGGGCCTCGTGCACGCCGGCCTCGCGCGCGCAATCGTCCCGTACCAGACCTCCTCGGACGGCGACACGGTCTTCGCGGCCGCGACCGGCCGGGTCGCCCGCCGCGCCCGGGAGGCATGGCCCGGAGCGTTGGCCGACCGCGTCGGGTTGCTCGCCGGCGAGAGCGCGGTCGAGGCGGTGCTCGCCGCCGTTCGTCGCGGGAACCCGGCGGCTACGCCGACGAGGGACGGCGGAGGGGAACCCCCCGCAGGCCGCGGATCAGGTCCGCCTTCGTCACGATCCCGAGCAGCTCGCCGCGGTGCATGACGAGGACCGCCGGGTAGCGGCCGAGTACCGGGGGAAGGAGGTCCGCGGGAAACGCCTCGTCCACGATCGGATAGGCGGTCTCGAGCGAGTCCCGCACGCGCGCTCGCCGCGCCGTCGGCTGGGCGACGGCACGGAGCACCGCGGCTTCCGATACCGACCCGACCACGCGCCCGTCGTCCACGACGGGGAGCTGCGAGAACCCGCCCGCCTCCATGCGCGAGGCCGCGACCGCCAGCGGAGCGGAGGCGTCGACGGTGACGAGGGAGCGGTTCATCACGTCGCCGACGGTCAGTCTCGGGGTCGCGAGGCCCTCGCGCCGCTCGAGAATAGCATCGATCTTCTCGACCAGTTCGTACGACGGTCGAATCTGACCGCGCTCGACCCGGGAGAGGGTCGCGTCGCTTCGCCCGACCGCCCGGGCGAGCTCGTGCAACGGGATCCCGAGGGCGATGCGGCGTCGGCGCAGGCCCGCGAGCCGGTCCACGGGAACGCGACGCTTCCGGGTGTTAAATCGGGTCCGGCGGCGGGCGAGTGGGTGGGCGCGAGCGGGCGACCCGTGCGTCGGGCGGGCTCGCTCCCGCCGCCCGGCCCGAGGCGAAGGGTAAAGCCCTATCCGGACGTTCCGTCGCTCGGACGGACCCGATGGCCGCGCCTCCCCGCCGGATCTCGTGGATCAGCCCGCCGCCCGAGGTCTGCACGCTTTGCAAGGAGCCGCTGGGCAACGCGGCAGAGACGAGCTCGTGGAACGGCAACCCGGCGCACCGCGACTGCGTCCGGATCCACCTCCTGCAGCGGGACCCCGCATTCCGCGAGGCGGCCGGCTCGGAGGAGTCGCCCGAGGATCCCGGGGACGCGCTCGACGGGGTCGTACCCCGCGACGACGAGGACTCCGATTTCGACTGAGCGTTGGGGCGGTCGGCCGACACCTCGCCGCCGGGTGGCGCCCTCCGCCGGAATCCCCCGCCGGCCGCACGAGGGCAACCGATAAGAAGCTCGACTTCGTTCCACCGTCGGTTCCGCCCGGACCGAAGGAGGACTCGTTCGATGCCCGAAGTCGTGCTCACGTGCGACTGGACGATGATGAGCAACCACCACGGGAAGGAGTTTCTCGGGTTCGGGACCACGACCCCCGCCTACGTGCTGCCCGAGTCCGTCTACCGTCGGCTGTTCTTCCCCGAGATGCCGGTCGACGAGCACGGCTATCCGGTCCAGGCGCCGTACGGGATGCGGAAGATCGAGGCGTCGCTGATCGACGCCGGGGTCGACTGCCGGATCGTCCACCCCGCGCACCTCTCGAAGTACATGCCGGGGGAGGCGAAGGTCCTCCTGATCTCGGGGCACGACTACTTCGGTCTCAACCCCCCGAGCTCCACGTTCGGGGGCGTGATGCACAAGGAGACCCTCAACTGCGTCAACTTCAAGCGGATGATGACCCAACCGGCGGTCGTCGAGGCCCGGCGCCGCGGGATGAAGATCATCGCGGGCGGTCCGTGCGCGTGGCAACTGTCGCCGCCGACCCGCGCCAAGCTGCCGTGGATCCAGGAGTTCGTCGACTCGTTCGGCGGGATCGACTCGGTCGTCGAGGGCGAGAGTGACCTGTTCGTGCGCGAGATCGTCGGCAAGGCGCTCCGGGACGAGTTCCTCCCCCCGCACGTCATCCTCGGGGCGAAGGAGGCTCCCAAGGTCGAGCAGATCTCGTCGATCCGGTTCCCCAGCGTGAACGGCCTCGTCGAGATAGGCCGAGGTTGCTGCCGCGGCTGCTCGTTCTGCTCGGTCACGACGCGCCCGACGCGGTGGTACCCGCTCTCGAAGATCGAAGAGGAGCTGAGCATCAACGCGAAGATCGGCGTCCGCAAGGGGATCCTGCACTCGGACGACGTCTACTTCTACGGGAGCCCGAACGTGATGCCGCACGAGGAGAAGCTGATCCCGCTCCTGAAGCTCGCGAAGCGCTACTACGAGCAGGTCGGCTGGAGCCACGTCGCGATCGCGTCGTTGATGACGAAGCCGAAGCTCCTCGCGAAGTGTGCCGAGGTGCTCGTGGACGACAAGCAGGCGTGGTGGGGGGTCGAGGTCGGCGTCGAGACCGGCTCCCCCCGGATCATCACGGCCGCGATGCCCGGCAAGGTCGCCCCGTTCAAGGCCTCCCAGTGGCCGGAGCTCGTCGTGCAGGCCGCGGGACTGATGAACGACAACCACGTCTATCCGGCGTGCACGTTCATCGTCGGGCTCCCCCAGGAGACCGAGGACGACGTCCTTCGGACGATCGACCTCATCGATGACCTCTGGGACTTCAAGGCGCTCCTCGTTCCGATGTTCTTCGTACCGCTGGGACACCTCAAGTCGAAGGACTGGTTCCGCCGGGACCGCCTCTCGCCCCTCCAGCAGGAGCTCCTGAAGCGGGCGCTCACGCACGGTCTGCGCCAGTCGAAGCGTCTCCTCGCGGAGTTCTTCGACTGGGAAGGGAGCCACACGCGGCTCTACCGCTCGTCGTTCCGCGGGTTCATCGGGTTCCTCGATATCATCGCCAAGATCCACGGGCTCGACAGCCCGTCGCGCCGGCCACCCCGCGCGATCGTCGACCCAAACCGGTCGCCCGACCGGCTCCCGATGCCGACGATCCCGATGCGGGAGTAGGCCCCGCCGCCTACGGCTCGTCCGGCATCTCCGCGGGAGGAGCGGACGGGCGGGGCCGGTACGCGGGAACCGGCAGTTCGGCGACCGACGACCCCCGGCCCGCGACGACCGCCAGCCTCGTCTCGCGGCCGTTGCCGTCGTACGCCCGCCAGGCCCCCGGACCGAACGGCGACCCGAGGATCAGGTGGCGGCGGCCCCAGCTGCGGAACAGGCGGAGGTCGGCGTCGGACGGCTGGAGCGCGCCGGACGGATGCGAGTGGACGGTGCCGGCGATCGCGAGGTCGGCGTGGAGCATGTACAGCTGGATGTTCGCGTGCCGGCGGCCGGCCGTCGAGCCGGGGAGGAGGAGCAGCTCGCTGATGATCCCGGGCGGGTCGGCCCGAAGGACCCCGCCGAACTCGTTCGGGTACGACGACGCGGCGCTGGCGAGCGCGCCGTCGAGCACCGACCGAGTGATCGCGCGCGGGGTCGCCCCGAGCTTGGGCGCGTCGGGCGCGGGTCTACGCGCCGGGCGGAAGATCGGCATTCCCGCCTCCTTCCCTGGATCCCGCCTCGGTCCAAGGCAGGATGCGCTTGCCCCGCAGGCTCTCGAGGAACGGCGACCCGAACCGGACGAACGTCGCCTGGCGGGGGGACCGGTAGATCGAGATCGGCTGGCCGGGCGAGAGCGGGATCTCCTCCTGTCCGTCCGGCAGGACCAGAGACGGCGCATCCGGGTCGAGGGCCCGGATCCCGAGGCGACGGAGCGGGTCGATGACGAGCGCGCGCGCCTCGACCCGGAACGGGGCGATCGCCGTCAGCACGATCCCCTCGACGGACGGCTCGACGACCGGGCCCAAGGAGCTGAGGGCGTAGCCGGTCGACCCGGTCGGAGTCGCGACGATCAACCCATCGGCCCGGACCCTGCCGGCGACGTGCCCGTCGAGCGAGATCTCGAACCGGCCCATCCGTCCGACGCGGCCGGAGTGCACCGCGTACTCGTTGGTCGCGTCGACGAGCGGGGCGGAGCCGACCTCCGCGGCGAGCTTCATCCGCTCCTCGAGGAAGTAGGTCCCGTCGAGGAGGCGAGCGAGCGCGCCCTCGAGCCCGCCCGGCCTCTTCCCGTCGACCTCCGCGAGGACGCCGACCGTCCCGGCGTTGACCGGCAGCAGCGGGACCGCCGACCGGCGCAGGGCGTAGAGGAACGAGCCGTCCCCCCCGATCGCGACCAGGACGTCCGCGGTCAGTTCCTCGAGCGACGCATGCGGCCGGCTCGGGTCGACCCCGCTCGCCTGCTCGCTGAGCACGACGTCGGCCCGGCCGTCGAGGACGGCGATGGCACGACGGATCATCTCGAGGGCGGCGGGCTTGCTCGGGTTGGCCGTCAGCGCGATCCTCATCGGGCCCCCCCGCGAACGAGCTCCCGCCTCATCGCCGCGTCCCCCCACGCCGCGACGCTCGTCCGCTGCGTCACCCCGAGGGGGAACCGCTCGAGCGTCGCGCCGCCGGCGTCCGTCATCCCTCCACCCGCCTCGAGGAGGATCCGGTACGCCGCGGCGATGTCGGTCGCCCGAAGGTTCCGGCCCTCCACGACGTTCTCGAACAGGTAGGCGTCCGCCCCCCCTTGGGCGACCATCGCGAGCTCGAGCGACGCGCACCCGAGCGAGCGGACCCGGTGCGCCGTCCCTCCGAGCCGCACAACGCGCTCGGTGGCCCCCGAGCCGAGGTTGAGGAAGACGACCTCCGATCCCGGCGTCCAGGACCGCGTTCGAATGCGGTGCCCGTCGACGAACGCGCCCCGATCCCGGATCCCCCAGTAGGTCCGGCCCCGGGCGAGGTCCCGGACCATGCCGATGTCGACGCCCGAGAGGTCGAGGCTCCCGAGCGCGAGGGAGACGGTCGAGAACGGGAGATGGCGGATCGCGTTGGACGTCCCGTCGATCGGATCGACCACGAGGGTCCTCGAGCCGCCGCGGTCGACCGGCCCGATCTCCTCGGACAGGAGGTTCCAGTCGACCCCCTCGGCCTCGAGCATGCGGAGGATCTCCGCCTCCGCGAGACGGTCGAGCTCCTCGGTCGGGCTCCCGGCGGCGCCCATCGCCACGACGTCCGCTCGATGCGGGGATCCTTTCGACCCCCGCACGACCTGGTGCACCGCGAGGCCGATCCGGTACATCGTTCCGAGCTCGGGAGGGTCGAGAGCGGCCACGCTCGCCGCCACCGGCGCCGCACTAATCACGGCTTTCCCCGCGGTGCCGTCCGGTTGGCGAAGGGCATCGTTATCTCGACCGCTCCCTCCGCTCCCCGATGGAACTCCGCTTCCTCGGCGGAGCGACCGAGGTCGGGTCGCTGGGTCTGATCGTCCACGACCAGGGACGCACCCTCCTCTTCGACTACGGCCTCACGCCGACCGATCCCCCGACGTACCCCCGGCCGGCGCCGACGAACATCGACGCCGCGTTCCTGTCGCACGCCCATCTCGACCACTCGGGAATGATGCCGGTCCTGAGCCGCCTGCCTCGGGCCCGCCTCGTCGCGACCCCCGTCACGATCGCGGTCGCCGACCTCCTCACGAAGGACTCCCTCAAGATCGCCCGGCTCGAGGGATATCTCGCGCCGTACACGCCCAACGACATCCACGCCCTCCGCGCGCGGTTCACCGCTGTCGGACGGCACGAGACGTACCGACACCGGGGGATCGAGGTCGAGCTGACCCCGGCGGGGCACATTCCCGGAGCGAGCATGTTCCTCTATCGGGGGGCCAAGGACGTCCTCTTCACGGGCGACCTCCAGACGATCCCGACCCACCTGGTCGGGGCCGCGGAGCCGGTCGAATGCGACGTCCTCGTGATGGAGTCGACGTACGCCGGGCGGGAGCATCCCGACCGCCACGAGACGGAGCGGAGGTTCCGCGACAAGATCGCCGAGACCGTGGAGCGGGGCGGCAAGGTCATCGTCCCGGCGTTCGCGGTCGGTCGGGCGCAGGAGGTCCTCATGACCCTCGCTCACGCCGGGTTCGAGACGTACCTCGACGGGATGGCGCGCGCCGTCGATACGATCTACCGGGCCGCGCCGGAGTACCTCGCCGACGCCGTGCGGTTCCGCAGCGCGCTGGACGGGGTCCACGTGGTGGAGCATCCGGGGGACCGGAAGAAGGCGCTCCGCGAGGCCGACGTGGTCGTCACGACCGGTGGCATGCTCGACGGGGGGCCGGTGCTCTACTACGTGGGGGAGGTCTATCGCGACGCGAACTCGTCGATCCTCCTCACCGGTTTCCAGGTCGAGGGCTCGAACGGGCGGCAGCTCCTGGACGAGGGCACCCTGACCGTCGACGGTACGACGATCCGGCCGTCGTGCGAGATCGGGCGGTTCGACTTCTCCGCCCACGCCGGCCACTCCGAGCTCGTCCGGCTCGCCCGGGAGTCGCGTGCGAAGACCGTCGTCCTGATGCACGGCGACCACCGCGAGGCGCTCCGCGACGCGCTGGAGCCGGCGTGCGAGGTCGTTCTCCCGACCAACGGGAAGTCGTTCTCCCTCTAACCCGGCGGATCGTCGGGAACGTCCACCTCGACGACGCCCGCGACCACCCGGGCGGGGAACACCGGCACGGCGACGATCCCTCCCTCCGGCGGCTCGATGCCGAACGGGTCGGCGACGACCGCCCCGGATTCGATCGCGAACGCGGCCCCGTGGAGCGGGCAGACCAGGCGGCCCTGATCGATCGTCCCTTCCGCGAGCGGGCCCCCCTGGTGCGGGCAGGCTCCATCGAACGCGCGGAACGTGTCGCCCGTGCGGACGAGGGCCAGCGTTCGGGAGCCCACGACCAGTTCGCGGGGGACCGCCTCGGGAATCTCGGACGCCGCGATCCCGGTCGCGCGCCACGTCATCGGGCCCGCCCCCGCCGCGCGGCCGCGGGACGCGGCAGCGTCCGCTCAACCGCCATGCCGTCTCCCGATGGCCGCGCCTCCTCGAACGGGACCCACTCCTCCTCCCGCCCGGGCGCAGCGGTCGGCTCGACCGCCGCCGCACGCTCGGGCAGCCGGGACCGGATCGCCTTCCAGAGCGCCTCGACGCCGTCACCGGTGACCGCCGAGACTGCGAGCCGGCCGGATCCGCGGCTCAGGAGGTCCGACTTCGTCTCGACCGGTATGATCGGGAGCGACGGATACTCGGCCCGCCAGCGCGCGAGGAGCCGCTCCTGCTCCTCCAGCGAGTAGCCGGACGAGCCCGTCGGGTCGAGGACGAACAGGACCGCCGTCGCCGCCCGCTCCACGGCCGTCTGTGCCTCGACCTCGGCCCGATTGGCCCGGCCCGCGCGACCCAGAATCCCCGGTGTGTCGACCACCTGGAGCCGGTCGAAGCCGAGGTCGGCATGACCGAGCGCGAGCGAGAGCGTGGTGAACGGGTAGCCGGCGACCTTCGGGCGGGCCGTGGAAAGGCGCGCGACCAGCGACGACTTCCCGACGTTCGGAAACCCCGCCACCACGAGCGTGAGCGTCCCCGGAACGAGCTGGGGGCGTGCATCGAGGTACCGGGCGATCCCGCGCAGACAATCGAGGTCGGGGTCGACTTCGCGCACGAAGCTCGAGAGCCGTCCGTAGAACGCCCGCACCACCGCGCCAAGCGACTCGTGGTCGGGGGCCCGGTGCGTCTCGCGGACGGACTCGCGCGTGATCCCCCGAATGCGGACCTCGGCCCGCTCGAGTCGGGTGAGGGCGCGCTCGCCGGCCCCCGACCCGAACGCTTTGGAGACCAGCGCCCGCTCGAAGTCGCGCGCCATCGCGTCCCGAACCGGTCTCGCCTCCAGTCTCAGGTGGCGCAGGACCGTGGCCGAGCTCCGCACGATCTTCAACTCCGCGCGCAGCCGGTCGCGCTCGGGCTTGGTCTTGCCATGCGGCGCGACGCGGGAACCTCGGCGGAACGCAAGGTCGAGGATACGGACCGACGGTCCGGCCGGAACGGGGCCCGCGTCGGCCCGGGTCCGCCGGACGGGGAGGCGGCGCGTCATGGAGGATCGCATGCGCGGAGGAACCTCGGTAGGATTAGGCTTGGCGGCCGCCCCGGACGGCGTCCCGGAAGCGTCGCACCCCCTGCGGACCGACCGCGGGAGGAGCCCCGTCGCGTCCGGCTCGCGCGACCACCCCCGAGCCGCCGTTTTCCCGCCCAACGTTATTATGCGGCGACCGGTCCGACCCCGCGGGGTCGACGATGCCTCGCTGGATCTCGGACGAGCCCGGGGAGGAGGCCGCGCTCCTGGAGGCGGTCGGGATCCCTTCGGTCGACGCGCTGTTTTCGGACGTTCCGAAGAAAGCTCGCATCGGACGGATGGGGATCGGCCCGGGCCGGGAGGAGCCGGACGTCGTCCGCGATGTCGACCGCCTCCTCGACCGGAACCGGCCGCTCGCTCGCTTCGCGACGTTCCTCGGGGGCCGGGTGGCGTGCCGCTACGCCCCCGCCGCCGTCGACGCGATCCTGTCGCGGAGCGAGTTCTACACCGCCTACACGCCGTACCAGGCCGAGGCGAGCCAGGGGATGCTGCGGGCCCTGTTCGAGTTCCAGAGCCTCTGGGTGGAGCTCACGGGACTCGATGTCGCGAACGCTTCCCTCTACGATGGGGCCACCGCCGCGGGCGAGGCGCTGCTTCTCTGCCGTCGCGTGCACGAGGGACACCGGTTCCTGATCCCGGCCAGCCTTCCGTGGGAGGAGAAGAGCGTCCTCGCGAACTATGCGAGCGGACCGGGGCTCCGGGTCGAGGAGATACCGTACGATGCCCGTACCGGCCGGCTCGACCTCGAGTTCGTACGCCGGACCGTCGCCTCGAAGGACGTCTTCGGTGTGCTCGCGGACGTACCGAACGGGTTCGGCCACCTCGACGAGGGGGTCCTCGACCTCCGGTCGGCGATCGGGGATGTGCCGCTCGTCGTCGCCGCCGATCCTCTGTCGCTCTCGGTCCTCGAACCGCCCGGCGACTACGGGGCCGACGTCGTGGTCGGCGAGGGGCAAGGGTTTGGCGTGCCCCCCGCCTTCGGGGGCCCGCTGCTCGGCCTCTTTGCCTGCCGCCGGGAGTACATGCGCCAGGCCCCCGGTCGGATCGTCGGCGCGAGCGTGGACGCCGAGGGCCGCCCGGCCTACACCCTCACGCTGCAGACCCGCGAGCAGCACATCCGCCGATCCCGCGCCACGTCGAACATCTGCACGAACCAGTCGCTCGTGGCGCTCGCGTTCGTGGTCTACGCCACCGTGGTCGGACCGAGGGGCCTCGCGACGCTCCAAACCACGCTCGCCGAGCGGGCGCGGACGCTCGCCACCGCGCTGGGTGGTATCGACGGGATCGCCGCGCCCCGGTTCGACGCGCCGTACCTCGGGGAGTTCACCCTCGAATTGACCCGAGGGACGAGCCTATCGTTCCTCGATCGGCTCCGCCGGCGTCGGATCCTGGGGGGCCATGCCCTCGCGGACCCGCGACCGTCCGCCGCGCCCCAGGCCGAGAGGATCCTGGTCGCCGCTACCGACTCGGTCGGGGAGAAGGAGATCCAGAAGTACGCGGCCGCCGCCCGAGCCTGGTCCGCTTCGGGAGGACGGCCGTGACGTTCCAGCAGGCCCGGTGGGATGAGCCGGCCGTATGGGATCTCACGACGTCGTACCCGACCTCGCCGCCGCCCGGGATCGCCTCGGTCCCGGAGCGGTTCCGACGCAAGCGCGGGGTCCGGTGGCCCGAGATCGCAGAACCCGAGGTCGTCCGGCACTACACCCGACTTTCCCAGATGAACCTGGGGATCGACACGGCGTTCTACCCGCTCGGGTCGTGCACGATGAAGTACAATCCGAAGGTCTCCGAGCTCCTCGCCCGGCGTCCCGGTGCGGCCCAGGTCCACCCGTACCAGCCCGAGGCCACGGTTCAGGGGGCGCTCGAGCTCACGTACCGCCTCGAACGGCTCCTGTCGAGGGTCACCGGCTTCCCCGAGGTCTCGCTGCAGCCGGGGGCCGGGGCGCACGGCGAGTACGCCGCCCTCCTGATGGTCCGCGCCTACTTCCGGGACCGGGGGGAGCTCGACCGCCGGACCGAGATCCTCCTGCCCGACACCGCCCACGGGACGAACCCCGCCTCCGCGAGCCAGGCTGGCTTCGCCGCGCGCGAGATCCCATCGAAGGACGGATGCGTTGATCTCGCCGCGCTCCGCGCGGCCGTCTCCGACCGGACCGCGGGGTTCATGCTGACCAACCCGAACACGGCCGGCCTCTTCGAGGGCGAGATCCTCGAGATCGCGGAGACGGTCCACACCGCCGGGGGCCTCCTCTACTACGACGGCGCGAACCTCAACGCGATCCTCGGCGTGACCAACCCGGCCCGGATGGGATTCGACATCGCGCACATCAACCTCCACAAGACGTTCGCGACGCCGCACGGTGGGGGCGGCCCGGGCGCCGGGGTCCTCGCCGCGGGGGAGAAGCTGGCCCCGTACCTGCCGGTCCCCCGGATCGCCAAATCCGGTCGCCGGTTCCGGCTCGACTACGACCGCCCGCGGTCGATCGGCAAGATCAAGACCGCGTACGGCAACTTCGGCCTGGATGTCCGGGCGTATGCGTTCGCGATCTCGCACGGCGAGGAAGGCCTGAAGCAGGTCGCGCGTCGCGCCGTGCTCAACTCGAACTATCTCGGCGTCCGGCTGGGTAAGCTCCTCCCCCGGCCGTTCCGCACGCTCGTCAAGCACGAGTTCGTCCTGTCGGGCACCCCGCTCCGGGAGCGCGGCGTCCGTACCCTCGACCTTGCGAAGCGCCTCCTGGACGAGGGGGTCCATGCCCCGACGGTCTACTTCCCCTCCCTCGTGGAGGAGGCGCTGATGATCGAGCCGCCCGAGACCGAGAGCCGCCGCGAGCTCGACCGTTTCGCCGAGGCGTTCGAACGGGCGGTCTCGGACACGCCCGAGAATCTCCACGCCGCGCCCCACCACCTCGCCGTCCGACGCATCGACGAGGTGCGCGCGGCGCGGGAGCCCCGTCTCTCGTGGAAGGACCTGAGGACCGCCGCCGTAAACGTTGAAACCCCGGGGCGGCTGGCCGCGGGCGATGAAGGATCGAGTCCGAAAGATCCTGGGGTTGCTCGATAGCCCGGTCGACGCGCTGGTCCTCGCGAACGCGGTCGATCCGCATCTCGATCGGAGCTTTTTCTATCTCTTCGACGTCCCGAGCGGCCTCTTCGAGGCCTCGGTCGCCATCGCTCACCCCGACGGCGAGCTCGATGTCGTCACGTCGCCGCTCGAGGCGGAGAGCGCGGAGGTCGCGGCGAAGTCCGACCCGCACATCCGCCTCCACACGGCCGGTCGCGACGAGTCCGCGCCGCTGATCCAGAAGCTCCTCGGGAGCGCGTCGAAGGTCGCGCTCAACTTCGCGGAACTGACCCACGCGGGGTACGTCCAGCTCGAGAAGATCCGCCCCGGCGTCACGTGGATCGATGCCTCCAAGGCGATCCGCCAGGCCCGCGCGACCAAGGACGCGAACGAGATCGAGCGGCTGCGGAAGGCGTCGGAGATCGGCTCGAAGGTCGGAGGCGAGATCCCCGGCCTTCTGCGTCCGGGCCTGAAGGAGCTCGAGCTGGCCGCCGAGATCGAGTACCGGATGAACCGGGCCGGGGCGAGCGGTCCGTCGTTCTCGACGATCGTCGCGTTCGGCCCCCACGGCGCCGAACCCCACTTCCAGCCGGGCTCGACCCGGCTCGAGACGGGCGCGTCGATCGTCTGCGACTTCGGGGCCTACTACCGCCGGTACGCCAGCGACATCACGCGATCGTTCCACTTCGGGAAGCGGGACGCCGAGATGAAGGAGGTCCACGATACCGTCGAGGCTGCCCAGCGCGCGGCGCTCGACACGATCCGGCCGGGCGTCCGCGCGAACGAGGTCCACCTTGCGGCGGAGCGCGTGATCGACCGGTCCCGCTGGAAGGGCCGGCTCATCCACGGCGTGGGGCACTCGATCGGGCTCGCGGTCCACGACGGATGGTACTACGGCCCCAAGATCGAGGACCCGCTCGAGGAAGGGATGGTGTTCACGGTCGAGCCGGGGATTTACCTGCCGGGAAAGGGCGGGGTCCGGATCGAAGACGACATCGTGGTCACCCGTACCGGCTACGAGTTCCTGACGACGGCCCCCCGGCAGTACCTCGAGGTCGCCGCGTGAGGTTCGGGGTCCTGACGGGCGGGGGGGACTGCCCGGGGCTGAACGCCGCGCTCCGGGCGATCGTCCGGCGCGCGGCGAGGGCGGGGCACGAGACCGTCGGGTTCCGAGACGGGTGGAAGGGCGTGCGGGACGGGCTGGCCCGCCCGCTCGGCGTGGCCGACGTCGACGGGATCCTCGGCCGCGGCGGCACCATCCTCGGCAGCTCCCGGACGAATCCGTTCGCTCGGCCGGAGGACGCGGCCCAGGTCCTTGCCCAGCTCTCGGCGCACCGGATCGACGTCCTGGTGGCCGTCGGCGGAGACGATACGCTGTCCGCGGCCCGCGAGCTCCACCGCCGCGGCTCGAAAGTGGTCGGGGTCCCGAAGACGATGGACAACGACGTCCGGGGGACCGACTGGACGTTCGGATTCCACTCCGCGACCGCGGTGGCGGTCGACGCCCTCGAGCGGCTCCGCGACACGGCGGCGAGCCACCATCGGGCGATCGTGCTCGAGGTGATGGGCCGGCACGCCGGATGGGTCGCGCTCGCGACGGGCCTGGCGGGCGGAGCCGACGCGACGCTCGTCCCCGAGGAGCCGTACGACGAGGCGGCGCTGATCGCGCGGGTCCGGGCGGCGGTCGCGGCCCGCGGCTGCGCCGTCGTGGTCGCGTCGGAGGGGATCGAGGTCGGCGGCCGCCCGGGGACGAAGGCCGCGACCGACGGGTTCTCGCACGAGCTCCTGAGGGAGCGCGGCGTCGGCGAGGCGGTCGCGCGGCGAATCCAGGAGGTCACGGGCGTCGAGACCCGCAGCGCCCAGATCGGCCACATCCAACGCGGCGGCGCTCCGGAGCTGTTCGACCGCATCCTCGCGACGCGCCTCGGCGCCGGCGCGGTCGACCTGGCGCTGGCGGGTCGTTTCGGGGAGGTCGCGGTCCTGCGCGGAGGCGCGGTGACCGGGATCCCCCTCGACGAGGCCGTCGGACCGCCCCGGACCGTCTCGCCCGAGTGGCTCGACCTCCTCCACACGTTCGAGCCGTAGGTTGGCGATGCCGGTCCGCGCGCTCTGGTTCCGCGGCGGGTCGCTCCACCTCATCGACCAGCGGAGGCTCCCGGGGCGCACGGTCGTGCTCCGGCTGACCCGGCTCGGCGAGGT
>JASHOP010000022.1 GCA_030041075.1 Thermoplasmata archaeon
GACCTGCCACTTCCAGAGGGCGTACCGGCTGACCCGGAACGCTCGGGCGACCTTCGCGACCGGAGTGCCCTGACGGAGGAGGCGGAGCGCGGCGCGCTTGACGTCGGCGGAGGCGGTGCGGTGCCCCCGGGTTCGGCCCACAAAGGGTCGTGGTCGAGGCTAGTTAAGTAGATTTCCTTCGACCAGTGTCATTAGGAGCGGCAAGCCCACTTCGCGACCGGGCTGGGACATGGCTTCGTACTGGGCGGCGTTACAAGTCGAGGTTCAGCGTAGACACGGATCGGCATAGATTCGCCCTCCCTCTGATCGTGGACTGAAGGCTCTCAAGTCGAATCGACCTTGGCCATCAGACAACATGGAAACATCGAGGACGGTCACAGGATCGTACGCCGTCAGCTTCATTTCACCGGCGGACTAGGAAACGGACAACCCATGAGACTCAGCGTAAAGTACGCTCTCGTTGCGGGTGTTCTCGCGGCCGTTGTCCTTGCCATAGTCGCACTGGTAGCACTACCGCTGTTCACCTACGTTGCCTCGATTTCTGCGGTGGTCGTCTCAGTCTTGTCCGTCTACGCAACGGTCCAAGACATCCCCGTGCTCTCCTTCAAGGACATCAGGCCGAGGGGCGACCGGTTGTCAGTCATGATTGGCAATGCTCCGGATGCTGGCAAGGCGATAGGGTGCCAAGGGAAGGTGGATATCGAGTGTGGACAGGAGGACATTCTCGCCCTTGACAGTCACACCGCGGGTTTACCGGTATTCCTATACCGAGACAACGCTCCGCCCGGCGGGATCCGATCCGGCTCGGTGGTATGGGAGAGGCATCCGAATCCGGATCGCATCGATATTGATCCAGACGACGATGAGAGTTTGGCTATCGCTCGTGTGGCGCGGCTGCCAGAACCCGTTTTTGTGATCTTCTCTGAACAGGGCGATGCAACTACCCAAGGGGGCCTCGCTCCGCTTACTAGGGGGAGGGCCCTCCTACGTGCTAGAGATGCCCCGTATCGAGTCACTGTGCGCGTCGGAGCGTCTAATCTGCCGCGACGCATCAGGACAACGTTCCTGCTTTCGCTCGATAGCCAATCAGGGAGTTTCAGGGTTCAGCCTGCCCCTCCCGACCCGTGAGTTTGCAACCCTACGAGGCATCGAGTCACCGCGACCCCGGGGCGTGACCGAAGACCACCCTTCTCTCTGCAGCCTGTCGACTTGTCGAAACCCGTCGGGGTGTGACTGAAAGGCTGACATAGTACACTCCTCCGCCTAGTGTGCGGCGGCCATTCTCGCGACTTCTGCTTTGTCGCCGACAGCCCTGAGTGAACAGGTGAAGCAGTCGGCGTCAGCGGAGACGGTCCGTTTCGTAGCGCTCTGGAATGGGGACGCGAGCGAACTGAGGTAGTAGACGCAGAGGCCCTCGCAAGGACGCAACCCTGTCACGCCGAGCATGAACTCACTCACAGCCATGGAAGAGATGGTACCATTGAGTGAGACGACGGATGGCTTGGGTAAGTCCCAGCCAGATGCATACCCACGCTTTCTGGCCTCTTGCTGGGCCGTTGGCGAGCTCAGGAAGTACTCGGCCTCTTTCCGGTCGATCTCCCCCATGCAGTTCAGACATGGTCCGTCAGGCGTTACGAGCGCGACTCTTCCTCCGGCGGAATCGAACCTGCCCCCGGGCGCATCGATACCAGAGGCTAGGTCGAAGTACGTTAGGTTGTAGGCTTTAGCCACTCGGTTGAGGACTAGGCGAGCTCCATCGTTGTCAAGGCACCCGAAGACGACATCCGCGTCGTTGAGGGCGTCTACCGCTGCCGATCCAGGAAGCTTCTGGGGCACCGAATGAACCTCGGCGGCTTGTCGGCGCCTGATAGTCTTCACGAGTCGCGCCGCCACCGCCACCTTCGGCTTTCCTAGGTCGGAGTGGCTAGCGCCGACACATCGGTTCAGATTCGTTCGGACGATCTTGTCGTTGTCTACAAGGATGAACTTCTTTACGCCCAGGTGCGCCAACTGTTGGGCTACGTGGAGACCGAGGCCTCCTAATCCGACGATGGCAACGGTGACCTGGCCAATCCGCCTCTGACCCTCCACGCCGAAAAGAAGGATCTGTCGTTGGGCTACCTCCTTCTCAGTGGTACTCACTGGTTCCTGCAATCGGGAAGACGTGGGAAAGATGATTCGGGGGGAAACATCGGAGATGACCATTCGATCAACGCGCTCGCTGCGGGCGGGAGCTCTCCACCACCACGCATCGATACTGTCTTCTCCCCAGACAAGGGCGGCGTAAGGACGACCGCCCATGGCATCGAGCATGTATGTCGAGAATTCCTTCAACCCCTCCCGGTCGATCGAGGAGAAGGATGTGCCGCTCCCTCTCCCTCTGTGATTGTGATTCTCCACAACCGCCCAGCCGCCCCTTTTGGCGCGGTTAATCACGGCCAGAAGGGCTTCCAGCTTGATGTCACGCGGGCTATCCCAGTCGGATTCGAGGTCGTCCTTGGAAATCGGGATGAACTCCCTCAGGGCAAACCTTGTGACGCCTCTAGTGCGGATAAGTCCGGCCAGGAAGAAACCAAAGTTCTCACCGACTCCACCCAGAAGGTGCGCTCTCGCATCTCGCCAGATAGATCCGGGGGCCGAGATAATCGCCCTCAATTCGCCTCGGATAGCCGCCGCTCGACCTCTCGCATGACCGCCAGGAGGTTGGACCCCTCCTTCGCGTCACTCTTGGGGGCCCAACCATTGTCGATATGCCAGGAGAACGTATCCCAGCTCTGACCCTGGTAGGAGAACGACCCCGGAGTCATGCTCCCCGGGAGGCCACCACCCTGGAGACGCAGTCCCGCGGGCACGTAGAAGTTGTCGGGCGCGGTCTCTGGATACGCTCCTGGAAGGACGAGCAGCACGTCGGTCTCGGTTCGAGTCCACCCCCCGGCCAGAGGAACGGAGTGGATGATCACCCATTCGTACTGAGTACCGCAGTCCACTCGAGGGTACTTCTTCCTCAGTAGCTCCACCTCTGCAAGACGTCGGTCGAGCACACGTCAACCTCGCTTGAACCGAGGCGGCTTCTTGAACCGCTTTCCTCCTTCGACGTTGCAGTCGTCGTCCGGCTTCAGACTCTTTTCCGTCCCGTCTTCCTCTACCTCGACCAGGCCCTGAGAGCGGTCGATTCCGGCGACGGACATTATCTCCGAAGCCTTGAGAACCGGTTTCTCGCTCGGGTAGGTCTTCCCGTCCACGATGTACTCGTAGACCTGTCTTTCGCTTGGCACGATCTGCGGCGCTCCTGTCGCCATCGGGTTTACGGGCTACCTCGGCTAAGTCGATTTCTCGGATCGAGGACTGACACCGACCGGGCTTACGAGATGCAACGGCCAACAAGACTGTGCGATTGGTGTCCGTGCGTGAGACAACAAACGCTCTTCCGTGGCCTCGACCTCCCCTTCCGGCGTGGGAGGAGACGTCGAACAGAACGAATTCTCTCAGTTGAAGACACTGCTAGAGAAGATTGGCCTCCTGCCCTCAGATGAGGCTGCCGTCTATGCTGAGGCCGTCCGCAAAGGGTCGGTAACTACAAGCGACGCGGGTCGTGTCGCCCACCAAGACCGGAGTAAGGCTGGCACGACGCTTCGACACTTGGCCGAGAAAGGGTTCCTGCGCGAACGCGTCCGGGAGTCGACCACCAGAGGAGGTCGAGGGCACGGTGATGTTTACTCCGTTCTTCCCCCTAAGGAAGCTCTAAAGGACAAACTCGAGGCTACCGAGGACCTTCGTGCGCTCGCAGACAGACTCGACCAGCACCTCGAGCTGCTCGCGGCCGAGGGTGAGCAAGACGAAGACGTCTGGAGGTTACACCCCTCGGCCCTCGCGCCAACTATCATCGCCGCAATCGGGGCGGCTGCGGCAGGGATCGAGGTGGTGTCTAACGACTGCAGCTGGATCGATCGCCCCGATGTCCTCTCAGCACTGGGGAATGCCAGGAGGCGTGGGCTCCGTGTCACAGTGTACGCGTCCGCGCTACGCGCCACCGACAAAGGTCGGCTTCGCTCGCATGGGCTCACAGTGAAGTCGATCGAGGGAAGAACCCAACCATTTCTACTAGTCGACCGGAGGGTCCTGTTTATTCCGATACGAATGGGTTCAATAACGACGGATTACGGTGCGTTGCAGACTGCGAACAGGTACATGGTCGACAATCAGTCCGCGTTTGTCGACAGGGTGAGCGATGGGAGGCGAGTAGGAAAGTGATGGAAAAATATGTGGTGCCACTGATGATTGTCGAGGAGATGGGGACCGTCGTTGGAAAGACTCGACTCCAAAAGATCGCCTGTATCGTCGAGGCGAGGGCGCAGGAGACCCATGCGTTTTCTTCTGGCCTTCAGTTTACTCTCCACCTTCACGGTCCATTCAGTCGGGAGCTTGCCTCGCTGGTGGACGGGTGGGTCCGGGACGGCGTTCTAGAGGAGAAGCTGAACTACACGCCGATGGGTCATCCACAATACTCGTACTACCTCAGCGACGAGGGAAGCGAAACGCTCCGGCGGATGCTCGCCGAGGTCCGCGATCCAGAGAGGCTAAGATCAGTCATTCACGATGTACTCGAGGGATCCGGATGGCTCCCGCTTCCGGACCTGGTAAAGCAGGCGTATGCGGCACACGCCACCTTGTCGGAAGTGGGGAAGCATTCGAGTCAGACGCCCTGAGCTAGGACGTTACTCGGCCTATCGAGCGTACCCCGACGCGGTTCGCCGCCGGATGATCGGGGGTGCTTAAGGGGAGGGTTCAGTCACGGTATCGACCCGTCGGCTTGCCACTGGTGATGGTCTCACAGGTGAGCCGGCTTTGGCTAATCTTGGGTAATCGACAGGGGGTCACGCTTAGGGGCATACGGTGTGCGGAAGACCCTCGAGAGTTCGATGACGTGGCCAGGGGGTGTCTTTCGCGCCCCACGGCGGATCACTCAGCTGGCAGTCCACCGCTAGAGGGTGCCCGCGGGTTAAGTGAGTCACATCAACCTAGTGAACGAGAATCTCGTAGAGGAGTCCAATGGCCCCGTTCGACTTCAAGCGCTCTGTGAGGACAACTTTGCTGATGTAAATGTGCTTGTCAAGTTCATTCCTAAGGTAGAGCGCGACCGCGAACATCGCCCCGAGTACAGCTGTGATCGATAGGAACCCGTACAAGGCTCCGACCCCCTGTCCCACCGTCTTGGAATTCTCTAGGTACGTGACGACCGTGCCCACTAGTGCCACAACGGGTCCAATCGAAGTTACTATCAGTTGAAGCCAAGTCCTCAAGCTATCTGCGCGGTCGGCGAAGAACTTCAGCCAGTCCTGTGGTTGAATTCCCGTCAAATTTCCCCTACGCACGAGATTGGCTATTGGCCTTCGACGCCGGGGTGGGGGCTACTTGGCTGTCCACCGAAACTGATGGACTTACCTCGACCCTGTCTGGTTGCTGCTTGAGTAGTGTGAGAAGGTTTGTGGTCAGTCGCGTCCTGGAACGGGTGACTGCCTGCCAGAAGTAGGTTGCCGAAATCGAGACAGCTATGACTCCGACGATTCCACCCAGGATGACCATCCCCGGCCAGCCCTGCAGAGTTTGGGATAGGCTACGCCCCACAACGAGGAAACCTACGACGACCGAGATCGCGACTACGGCCACAAGCGCGACGATCCGATACACCCACGCGCGGCGGTCGAGCCTTGGAGAGAACTCCGTGAGCAGTCCGATGAGAGCAGCCTCCTCCGGATTGGGAAGTTTGCTCTGGTCAATGAAGTGCAGGTCGCCGCCGGGGTCAACGAAGTAGTAGAGGTCGCTACCGTCGACTTTCACGCTACCTATGGTCCCCGGTTTAGCCGCAGGGATGGAAGTAGACCTTTCGTTCACCTGCCCGGGTCCAGATACTGGCAAGTGCTCAGTGTCTCAGGCAGTCTCGAGGGTGAAGCTGCCATCTCCGTTCTTTACCAGCTTGAATCGCTTCCTCTGAGCGGTCCCGGCACTCGCCTCGAACTGAGCAGAGTCGCCGGCCTGCATCTGATGGCTGCGAACGACAATAGTCGACGCAACTGAAGACTCTACGGGCTCCACCAAGCGGGGTTCTACCGGTCCCCCAAGAATCTGTCTGCGATGTCTGTCTGGCGACGCCATGATCGCGATCGAAAGAGGGCAGTCATCTATATGTCGCCTCCCTTCAGCCGTCCCTCTCTGAAGTCCCAGTCCGAACCGGAGTCTGTATGACTTCGACAGGCAACTCGGGGGGGACACCGAAGTTTGCAGTCAAACACTCGAAATCCACAGGCAAAGGTCCAAGACGTTGCTGGGAATCAGGGTTAGTCAGTCCGGTTCGAGCCGCAACTCTGCGAAGGGGGACCACGTGGTCACCCCAACCGAATCCCACTCAGGCAGGACGCGGGATCGGATCGATGTCAAACATGCCACAGGTATATCGAGCGCGTTGACCCCTGGACTGTGGAACTGACACTTACCTCCGCCATTCTCCACGAGAGGGGTCTCTCACGCTCGAGGGAACGGTCCGCCTAAGCTAATCAGGCCCCGAGTGGGTGCGCATGGGATCGCACCCGCGGTTTGTTGGTTGCGCGGTCGCGCGTGCGGAGCTCGTGCAGCGGTGGCAGAGTTACAGTCAATTGTGGAGGCTTCGAGGCAGCTCGGGCCCACGAGCGGCTACCTCGCCGGAGTCGGCAAAGGAGGCCCTGCGGCCCGAGCTGAGGAAGCTAAGGGACTAGCCTCACCGACAGCGGATCGGACGGCGATGAGCCCGCATGAACCTCCGGCGCCTTCTCGCGCCTCGAGTGGGGTGACTCGAGGTGCGTGGAAATCCTCTTCGTCATCGACCATGGGCTTGATGCCGTCATAGGTCACCCTCCTTCCGGACGCTCAAGCTTATTCACAGGGAGTTGGTCAGTCGCGGCGCGAGGAACCAGAGTGAACCCGGCTATGGACGCGCACCAGGCTCAGCTCGAGCCGGAAGAGGGTAAGGGTCGTCTCAGGGCTCAGAGGAGGAATCGACAACTTACGCTGAGCGGAGAGGTCGCGAAGAAGGCTCGCCCAGATCCACGTAACCGGCTAAACGAGCTCTCGAACACTGAATGGATGTACTTTACCCGCAGCGTGTGGTTCACCTCCTTCCCCAGAGAGTACGGCTTCGAGATTCGGGGGAAGCACGGGGGGAACAAGCCACCATCGCTGCTCAAGCAAATCATCGAGTTCTTCACCAAACCCGGGGAGACGGTCCTCGACCCAATGTCTGGAGTCGGCGGGACCTTGATCGGGGCAGCTCTTTGTGACCGCAGGGCAGTTGGAATCGAAATCAACGACGCCTGGACTGATGGCTACAGACAGGTTTGCAGGAAGGAGCACATCCAGGCTCAGGAAGTAATCACGGGAGACTGCTTAGAGACACTGGCCAAGATGAGGTCGCACTTCGACCTTGTAGTCATTGACCCACCATACCGCGAGTCAACCTTCAACCCGAATGTCTCTGGAGTTCGTAAGCAAGCCATCGCGAACGGCGAGCGGATGACTAGCCTCACGGAGAGCTTCTCCCGAGACAAGCGCGACTTCGGCAACAGCCCATCCTACGAGGTGTACCAACTCAGGCTCAAGCAGTTGTTTGCTGAGTGTTATCGAGTGCTAAAGGAGGGGCGTTACCTTCTCGTCTTCTCCAAGGATGAGTTCAGGGAAGGGGCTTTCTTTGAACTGTCGTCAGAGATCGCGAGCCTTGCGGTCCAGGCTGGATTCAGGTGGGTGGGAAAGATAACCTGGTATCAGGCGGGGGCCCCGCTGAGACCCTACGGCCTGCCGTTCACCTACGTTCCGAATTTCATCGACCAGAAGATTCTCGTCCTGAAGAAAGGAAACGGCGATGGGGCGTCGAGTAATGGATCTCAACGGTCTCACCGTTAATCATCACGTACTGACGATAGCCTGCAGGGGGTAGATGCCGCACTTCCGCGTAGTGCATCTTCCGGTGGCAGTTCGCGCAGAGGATTACGATGTTGGAAAGACGGTCTGCTCCACGCTTTCCAAGCGGCACGACATGGTGGCTCTCCGAGTAGTTTTCCCCATCCCGCTTCTTAAAGGTTGAACGGCAGATTTGGCATCTCCCTCCATAGAGTCTTTTGAGACGGTCTGATAGTAGGACATTGCGCTTGACCAAAGTCACAACGGCATGTGCGTGTACGGGCACACCTGAACCGAGATCGTCGGCGAGGTCATCTATGGCGCGGTCTTGATCCTCCGAACGGCTCCGTATCTCATGCCGAACCCGCGCTTTGAGGGTCCGGCTTCCAGTCCCCCGAGAGCCGGAGTAGCGAACCACCACCTCCGACGGGGTGTCGGCCCCAGATAGTGGAACCACGCCGCACAACTGGGCCATCTGCAGAACGCTGGGCACCCGGTTGAACGCGGCTTCGTCAATCCCGAACTCTCCACCGTACTCGCGGTAGAAGGTATCGTCATGTCGTACTTCTGGGTTCGGCCGGCTCGCGAGGAATATTCGGAAATTGACCAACGAAGGCGAGTCGAGGAGAATCCGGCTAACCTCTTCGTAAACCTGGGGACGACTCTCTAGGGTCCTCCGAATTGACCGTATTGCAGCTGGACCGCTTCCCTCAGGGAAGCTGACCCTGAATCTGCGGAGCAACTGAAAGAGGCGTTCGCCAGGCCCGGTGAGGTTCAGCTTCTCCGACGCGGTGACCGGACCGTACGGAAACGGTAACCTGGACTCTACGAGCCCCAAGCCGACCATGAAACAGACTGTCCAATGATCGAGATTCCGAGGATCATTCGGACCTCTTACAAGTGTGTCATAGTCGCCGGCCTTCAATCGGCGCACATAGTTCAACACCCTTCCGGGCGGGGCCGGGCCAGATACCAAGAACTTGGGTGGAAAGGGCCGAACGTAGCTCAAGCGCCTTGGCATCGCTTGCTGCTCCCTCAGTAGGGCACGAACTTGTCTGTGAGCTTGACTGTTTCGTGCCGCTCTTCGGTCGCCTCCTCACTAAGCACACTGTGGATCTAGAAGGGTGCGGGGGTCGCTTGCGAAGTCTATCTCGAACCCACCCTCGCCCTGCTTCCTCTTAGCCGGTCCCCGAGCGGGTGGTCCCTCTTCCAGCGATCTACTTTCTCGAGCACTGCTTCGCGGACAAAGTCCCCCAGTCGATCGTAGTGATCATCCGCATCGATGATCCGCACCAAATCCTCGTAGTACCCCCGCTCGATGCGGGCAGCCACCGACACCTTCGGCAGGACCTTCTTCTTCGGTCTCGGCAGGGGCGCTTGCGTCACGGATGTAACGTCAGTGTGCGGTTGACCCATATAGTTTGTGACATTTCGTTACGTTCGGTAGCGAACGAATGCGATGCACGCTCATCCTGACCCTGCGAGCGCCGGGCCGGCTTCCTTGGAGGCCTCCAAATAGTCCATGATGGCTGAGGAGCCTCCGAGGGAGGAACCTACCTTGCCCACCGTGGCAAGGAGGTGGGGAGAGCTCGTAGAGCGATATGTGGAGAAGAGGAGCCAAGAGAGCCTGTCGGCCCATCACGTCCTGGAGCTGCGCAGGGTCCTCAGGAAGACCGGCCGCGAGCTTGAGGGGGCCGGCCTTGCGTGCCTGCCGGCGAACTTCGGAGACGCTCAGCTGGACTTTCTGCTGAACGGGCCATGGCGACCTGCTACCGAGAGTCAGACCGGTTTGGCACCGATCAGCCGTCGATACGTCGTCTGCATCCTGAACGGCTTCCTGAAGGATGCGGGCAACCTAATCGTCGAGCGGCGCCGCCTTCGGTTCCCGCGGTCAGGCGTTCGCCCCTTGCTCGCCTTGACGCCGGACGAAGCCTCGCGACTGCTCGACGTGGCCGCCACCCGGGGGATCGTCACCCACTCCGTGGTCGCGTTCGAGCTGCTGATGGGTCTCCGTCGGAGCGAGGTGCGCCGCATCACCGTCGCCGACCTTGGCGAGCGGTTCCTGAGGGTGCATGGCAAGGGACGGGCGGGCGGCAAGGTCCGTATGGTCCCCTACCACCCCGAGATCCTTCGGCTGCTGCCGTCCCTTCTGGGGCACCGAAGGCAGGTCATGCAGGGCTACCTGGGCCCCGACCCGGGGTATCTGTTCGCCCGGCGGACCTCGAGCGGCCTAGCGGTGTGGTCCCGGAGCTGGCTGGACGAGCGGATCATGGGGCCGGCCTTCGAGGCCGCGTCCGTCCGTCGGGCCTGGAACCTGCACCACGCGCTCCGCCGGACCTGTGGCCGGACGATGTGGAAGAACGGGGTGCCGATCGAAACGGTCAGCAAGATCCACGGCCACGCCGACGTGAGGATGACGATGCGCTACCTCGCCATCGACCAGGACGACATGGCTCAGGCGATGGAGGTCCTCGGGCGGGTGCTCCCGGGGGCCCGGGTCGCCTAGGAGAAGGACGTGAGGGGGCCAAAACGGGCAGTTTCTCTGACGGGTGGGCCTCGAATCCGGCCGAGCCCATCCGACAAGGATCCGGCCCGTTTTGGCCCCCTGATCGCCCCGACCGCCTGCTCCGGCGACCACTCGGACCTCCCCAGGCTCGATCGGCTCTACGCTCTGCGTCTCGCCTCGGAACCTCTCCCCACCTCCGACCCAAGAGCCGAACGACTATGCCCAACCCTTTCCTGTGGGCCGGCACGAACCGGCCCGCCCGTTGTTTTGGACTCCCATTCAGTGGGGCCATTGATCCAAGAGCACGCCACCCGGCCCACGTCGGCCTACCGCCGCCCTGATCCCAAGAGGCATCGTCGTCACCCGGGCTCGCGGCTAGCGCTCACCGTACGGTAGGCCATGCATCCGATCCTCCTCCCAACCCTTGCCGCCCCGTCCGTCCAGCCCGTTCCGTCCCGTCCCGGGTCCGGCCCGCGCGTACGACCGTCCCACCTGTCCGTCCCGGCCACGGCCGTCCGCGCTTGCCTCTGTTCCCTCCGTCAGAGGACCTTGGATCCCACTGCCCAACCCGGGTTGAGTCCGGGTCCGCCAACCCGGGTTCCAACCCGGGTTCACGCCGAGGAAGACCCTGTGATCACAGCCAGTTAAGTCGTTCCAACCCGGGTTGGGCCCGTCTTAGCGGGGACGCTGGGCCCTTGCTATTCTCACCTAGGATCGGCGGGAAGCGAGAGTTCGTCTCGCACGAGGCGCCCACTCTTCCAAGAGTGGGCAGTCTGCGGCCGGCACTATGAGGCGGAGTCTTTGGCTTCGGTTGGATCCCTCTGCCCCGCGATGCTACTACCCGCCTTCCTAGCGCTTGAGCTGATGAGATGTGTCCTTCCGCCTGATGTCGGGTCGGAAGGACGATAGGTCGCGCCTCCGTTCGTCCCTTCGGAGGCGCTCCATGGAGAGCCAGTTGTTTGTGGGACTCGATGCGCACAAGAGCTCGATCGTCGTCACGGTCCTCGACCGCGAGGGGAAGCGGATCGACCAGACCCGTCTCGGATCGAGCGACGCCGAACTGAGGCAGTACCTTCGCGGGTTCCCCACCGCCGAGGTGGTCCTCGAGGCGTGCAACGTCTGGCAGCACGTCTACGATGCCGCGGTCTCGACCGGCGCCCGGGTGACCCTCGCCCACCCCTACAGGGTGCGGCTGATCAGCGAGGCGAGCTTGAAATCGGACAAGGTCGATTCCCTCGCCCTGGCGCAGCTGTTGCGCCTGAAGGCGGTCCCCGTGGCCTTCGCTCCGAACGAAGCGACCCGCGAGCTCCGCCAGATCGTCCGAGACCGGGCCTTCTATCGGGAGGAAGAGCAGTCGGTTCGGAACCACATCTACTCGGTCCTGTTGCGGAAGGGAATCCCCTACGAGGAGGGAGTCCTCGGCCAGAAGAGGAAGCGCGAGGAGCTACGGTCGCTCGGACTCCCCGAGGTCGACCGGGGTCTGGAGATGTTGGCGCACTTCGACGCTACGACCGCCGAGCTGGACCGGAAGATCCACGAGGCGTTCCTCGCCTCGAAGGAGGCTCAGCTGTTGGAGTCGATCCCAGGCATTGGTGAGTACACCGCTGTCGGGTTGGTCGCCGAGCTCTGCCCCATCGACCGGTTCCCAAACGTCGAGAAGCTGTGCTCGTACGCGGGCCTAGTGCCGACGAACCACCAGTCCGGGGAGACCTCCTACCAGGGGCATCTGAAGACGGACAGCAACCACCTCGTGAAGTGGCTCCTGATCGAGGCGTCCTGGTCGCATCGCTACTGGGAGAAGGGGAGCGATGTGGCGAAGATTGCCAAACGGGTGAGCCGACGGCGAGGAAAGCAGAAGGGCAACGTCGCCGGGGCACACAAGCTCCTGAAGATCGTCTACGCGGTCCTCCGACGGGGGACGCCTTACACTCCGGAACGACCGAGCCCCGGCTTGAGTTCTGCGAAGTCGTAAGACGGTCGCGCTGAGTTGATTGGGGGAAGTCGGACCGGGGTCGGTGGCCGCGTAGTTCATCGTGCGCACGAGGCGCGGATAAGTGAATGCGGAGCCGACAGGAGCGGTAGGGTCAGCTCATGTGAGGCAGATTGCAGGTCGGCGGAAGGACCATGAGTGGACTCAGCGGCTATCGGGGGAACTTGACGGAGTACTGGAATCCTCTCCTGTGTGCGGGACTGGCCCGAACCGGTCCGCCGAGCAGACCTCAACCTGCCTCTCGTTCCAAGGGGTCCCGGGTGGGTTTCTCGGGGCCTTGGGGGCTGGTCCTCCACGAAGGTTGAGGATCCCAGCCTCCTGAAAACGTCGGGGAAGCTCCCACGGTCCCGCGCGGGACCTCCGGGTCGGCCCGGATCCTTCGATAGTCGCCGCGCGAACTCCGAGGATCTTTGCCCTCCGATCGACCCCGGCGTAGCCTATTTATAGCGATGCGGATTACGCAACCCTGAGGTTGCGTATGGACGACGACCGGATCGAAAAGGCCGTCGACATTCGAGCCTCACGGACTCGGGTCTGGAAGGCGCTGACCGACTCGCAGGAGTTCGGGCGTTGGTTCGGCGCCCGGTTCGAAGGACCGTTCGTTGCGGGCGGGACGGTGCGGGGGGTGATCACCCCGAGCGAGCTTGCGAGCGCTGAGGATAGGGCGAACCACCCGTATCTCGGTCGGCCGATGGTCCTTCATATCGAGCGGATGGAACCGCCCCGTCGGTTCAGCTATCGCTGGCATCCGCTTGAGGTCGCGGTGGATCCCGGGGCGACGGCCGGTCCCTCCACGCTGGTCGAGTTCACGCTGGAGGAGACGAAGGACGGCACGCGGCTCACGGTAGTCGAGTCCGGGTTCGCCGCGATCCCCGCGGCGCACCGCGCGCCGGCGTACAAGAGCCACGAGGGCGGATGGAGCATCCAGGTCCAGCGGGTCCGCGTTCACATCGAGCAAGGGTAGCCCCGGGCAGCTTCGCCGACGCCTCGCGCCCGGCACCGCTATTTGCCGCGCTGGGGGACCCTCATCGGCTTCGGATCGTGCGACGACTCTCGCAGCGGGGACCGCTGTCGATCGTGCGCCTCACGGAAGGCTCCGGGATCTCCCGACAGGCCATCAGCAAGCACCTCGGGATTCTCGAGCGGGCCGGGGTGCTCCGCAGCACCCGGCGCGGCCGGGAGCGACTCTTAGCGCTCGAGCCCCCTCGGCTTCAGGGTGCGCGTAGACTCCTGACCGAGGTATCGACGGAGTGGGATGCAGCGCTCGCTCGATTGCGCCGACTCGCGGAGGCGTGACGGTCGAGGTCGCTGGTCCGAGTGTGGGTCGGGCATCCACCCCCGATGCCCCCCTTCCCCGCGGAGGCGCCCGGGGAGTGGGACCGGCCGACTAGCTCTTCGAGGGCCAGGCGGCGAGCGGGCGTCGTTTCGAGGCCCTAGGCTACTCCCGCCTTCGACAAGGACTCTGCCACGTTCCGCCTCCTGCCACCCCCGTGGCGGCTCCGGCGGTCACGCGGAACTCCCCCGGCTCGACCGTCCCTACGCCCCACGTCTCGGTTCGGAACCGCTCCGGCCCTGCAGGGATGACCGCGGCGTGAGGTCTCAGGAGCTGGTCTTCGTCCTGGCTCCGCGCAGCCAAGGAGTGTGAGTTACTCCTACCAGTAAGCCCTCCGGCGATAGGAGTCGTGTGACGGTCTGGCCCCACGGCTCCTTGCGACTCGCCACCAGCAGCTGATAACCGCGATCCCGGAGGGCCTGGGTCGCTCGGTCCACGTCCTGGACGTCGAACTCGAGCCACGCCTGAGGGACGGGGAGCCGCTTCGGCCAAGTGGCCTTCCCGAAGCACGACTCGGCAGCCTGCGAGAGAGGCCACAGGGCGAACGCCTTCGCCCCCTCGAGCCTATCGGTGTGAAGATAGTCGTTGGATTCCTCGAAGCGTATCGCGAGGGTCTCCGCGTAGAGTCGACGGCTGGCCGGGGGATCCGGGACGATCGGGCCGAAACCTGCGATGAACAACACGCCCACGCCGGACCGGCGCTTCTTCCTGGCGGTCGGCTTCGTTCGCGCCATAGCGACCCAGGAGACCGGCTCGACTCATATGTCCCGACCGGAGAGGGGTTGAAACGCCTAGACCACGCCGGAGGCTCATGGATCGCGGCGCTACGAACGCATGCGTCGACCACGACAGGTTACGCGCAGACTCCGGGACCGGGTCGCTCCTTCCGCTCCCATCGGCGTCGAAGGCGGGGCGGGATGGACCCGACCGCGGTCCCGAGCGAGCGGACGACGTAGCCGCGGGCCGCCGGGTCGGGGTCGCTCTCGGATGCCGTGGACTCCGCCGATGCCCCGTATGGCGACGCGCGCTCTGAGGCTCTCCGTCTCTCGCGGAGGGCGTCAGGATTGTATGCCTGCCCCGGACTGGGAGAGCGTCACCTCATGGACGGAGGGAAGACGCCGGGCAGCTCGAATCCCGGCCCGGCCGGCGGTTCCGCGGACCGCCTCGAGCCGGTCCCCGCTTCCGTCCAGGACCTCTGGGGGAACGGGCTGTGGCTGACGGCGTCGGGGCTCGCGATGCTGGCGCTCGGCGTCCTGCTGTTGCGGAGCGTCGGGCTTCCGTCCTCGGGCCGCGACCTCGGCTGGGGCCTCACGGTGCTCGCCGCCCTGTTGATCGGGTTCGGGGCGTTCGAGTTCCGGTCGACTCGGGTCTGGCAGTCCCGGCTCCGAGCCCGGGGGGTGGCGTGGGAGCCCGACCGGTCGATCGTACCGATCGTCCGGAGCTCCGTCTCGGTCCCGCTCGCCACCGGGGCCGCACTGGACGCCGCGTACCTGGCGCTGAAGAACTCCCGGGACCGAACGCAGGGCGTGGTCCGGTTCTCGGGAGTGAAGCGGACTCGGGACGGCGTCGTGGCATACACGGGCTCCTCGCTCGGGACGATCCTGATCCTGGGGCAGATCGCACCCCTGCCCACGACGATCCGGATCGCGGCCGAGAGTCGGGGGGAAGCCACCGAGCTTGGGATCACGGTCTGGCCGTACTTTCGCCGATCGTCGCTCCCCCTCGCTCCCTCCGGCGAGGAGGTGGCCGGGCACGTCGTCGAGGCGATCGAGGCTCAGGTCGGCGATCCGCTCGGTTGACCGCGTCGCTCCGTGGCACGTGCTCTAGGTTCTCCGCTCCGGTCCTGGACCCTCGGCCGATCCCCCGAAGGCGGTCCGAGGTCCCACGGTGGTCCCGGTGCGATCCGGTGGGGGATCGGGCCGGGTCCCCGGCCCGGTTCCTGCCGCCGGATCACGGCGCTCGGGGCGGGCCCCCGGAGGCACCGGGGGTACGACCGATCCCCGGCGAGGCTGGTCCCGGGCGATCCCCAAAGGCCCCCGTCGCCCGGATGAACCCGACCTTGACCTGGTCGACCGCCAGCGCCATCGCGGCCACGGCCCCCAGCAAGAGCCCGACCAGCGACGCCGGGATCGAGTCCATCAGGGTCCCGGTCAGGGCGAGGACGGAGACGACGACGAGGTCCGCCGCGACCGCGACGAGGAGCGGGGTGCTGGGGCGCGAGGTCCAGCAGCGGTCCCGTTCCCGGACCAGGAGGATCGTCGCCTGCGACGAGAACACGAGGTAGACGAAGAAGAACGTCTGGAGCGGGCCCGTCGCGAGGTGCGCCACCCGGGTCGCCCACCAGAGGAGGGAGAACGACAACGCGAGCCAGCTGCCCCCGACGACCGCCGCGACCGACGCGATCTCCCTCAGATCCCATCGATCCGGCGCCGCCGAGATCCGCGCCCGGTCGGTGCCGACCGACATCGACACGAAGTCGTTGGCGAACACCATCATCAGGATCAGGAACGGCGTGACCACGAAGAGGTCGAACGCGACGAACCCGACCGTCAGCAGGGCGACCTGCTCGACGTTCTTCGAGACCTTGTTGAGCGTCCAGGTCAGCATCCGGCGGTAGACGCGGCGGCCTCCCTCGACCGCCCGCACGAGGTCCGTGAGACCGGGCCGCGTCAGCACGAGCTTTGCGGACGCCCGCGCCACGTCGGTCGCGCCGACCACCGCGATCCCTACCTCCGCCTGCCGGAGCGCGGCGGCGTCGTTCACCCCGTCGCCCGTCATCCCCACGGTGTGGCCGTCCGCCTGCAGCTTCTCGACCAGCCGGAACTTGTCCTCGGGGTAGACGCCCGCGAACCCGTCGTAGGCGGAAGGGTCCTCGGCGAGGTTCGCGCGCCCGCCGAAACGCGTTCCCAGCCCGAGGCTCCGTGCGACGCTCCGCGCGGTCGACACGGTGTCCCCGGTGAGCATCACGACGCGGACCCCCATGGCGCGCAGCGATCGGACCAGCTCGACCGCATCGGCTCGCGGAGGGTCGGCGAGGGCCAGGAGCCCTTCGACCTTCAGGTCGTGTTCCGGCCCCGCGGCGACCGCGAGGACCCGCGCCCCGGTGGCGGAGAGGCGGGCGACCTCGGGAGCGAGCTCCGGGCTCCGGGGACAGAGGGCCCCGATCACATCGGGGGAGCCGAGGAGCACCCGGACGGACCGCCCCCCGCGCTCGACGACCGCCTCGGAGCGCTTGAGCGCGGGATCGAACGGGGTCAGGTGCGACCGCTCGAGGGGACGGACCTCCCGGCGGCGGGCCTCGGCGAGCACCGCCCGGTCGATCGTGTCCTCCGTCGACGCGTCGCAGGCCGCCGCGGCCAGGGCGAGCACGTCGATCTCCTCGGCTCCGTCCAGCGGGGCCACCGCCCCGATCGTCTCGCGCCCCTCGGTGAGCGTGCCCGTCTTGTCGACGCAAAGGAGGTTCATGGTCGCCGCATCCTGGACGGCCGTGAGGCCGGTGACCAGCACCCCTTCCTCGACCAGCCGCCGGGACTCGATCGCGTTGGCGATCGTGAACGTCGCCGGCATGGCGGCGGGCACCGAGGCGATGAGCAGGATCAGGACGAACGGGAGGACGACCGACAGCGGCACGCCCCGGAACGCCGCGACGCCGAGGACGGTGACCGCGAGGACGCTGTCGATCGTCACGAGATACCGCACCACTCGGAACAGCAGCTGCTCCATGTGGCTCGTGCCGCGGGCGTCTCGGACCATCTCGGCCGTCCGACCGAAGTAGGTACGAGGCCCGGTCGCGGTGACCTCTGCCGAGGCTTCGCCACGCCGGACGGTCGAGCTCGAGTACAGCTGCGCGCCCGATGCGCGCGACACCTCCGCGGACTCGCCGGTGATGCTCGACTGGTCGACCTCCACGGTCCCGTCGACGACCCGGCAGTCCGCCGGAACGATGTCGCCCATGCGCAGGTGGATGCGGTCCCCGGGCACCAGCTCCCGAGCGGGGGCGGCGCTCCAGGCTCCGTCGCGCAGGACGCGTGCGGTCACCCGGAGGCGATGCCGCAGGAGCTGGAGCGCCTCCTGCGCGCGTCCCTCCTGGATCTGGGAGACCCCGGCATTGAACGCGAGGAGCGCCACGATGATCGCCGCGTCCGGGATCTCGTGGAGCACCAGCTCGAGCACCAGGGCGGCCTCGAGCATCCAGGCGACCGGTCCCCAGAACTTCCGGGCGAAGTGGAGCAACCGGTGGGGGGGTTCTTCCGGCACTTCGTTGGGCCCGTACGACTCGAGGCGGCGGCGCGCCTCGTCCGTCGTCAGACCACCCGACGGATCGCTCGTGCTCGCCTCCATCCCGCGACCGGGTTCCCGCCCGCCCCGGAGCAGGAGGCCGGGGGCCTCATGGCGGCGCCGGGTAAGGTCCCTCGGCTGGATGACCCGACCTTCTATCGGGAAGGTCGACCTATCGTGGCCCGCGGCTCGGAAGGACTCCGGCTGAGCTACCTCCCCGGTCCTCGGGGCCAGGATCGGGCGTCGGTCGTCTCCGCGCCGATCCCGACCGAGGTCGCCTAGCTCCGTCGAGCCCAAGTACGTTCCGGCCGGAGCGGGTCGCTCCGGGCGGCCCTGGGGCGGACGAGGGACTTCGGTTCGCCTTCTCCGACGCGGGTCGAGGGGGGACCGCGTGGGTGGCCGGTCGGACTACGGGGCCGCCTTTCAGGTCAATCCGGGCCCACTGCAGGTTCAAGTCAGCGGTTCTCGAGTCGTTTCGGGCGGAGGAACCGATGCGAGGCGATAGGTCGGGGCCGGGCTCGCCGGTCGGACGGCTGGCCCTCCTGGGGATCCTCTGGGGGATCACCTTCCCCGTAAGCCGCCTCGGGGTGGCCCGGGGATCGAACCCGTTCCTGCTCGTGGCGATCGACTTTGCCGTGGCCGCGGCGGTCTCGGCACCGATCGCCGCGGCCCGTCGCAGCCCGGTTCCGACGGGACGGGGGCTCGCCGAGTCCGCTGCCGTCGGGGCGCTGCTGATCGCGGGGATCAACCTCCCCTTGTTCTGGGGTGAGCGGTTCGCCACGGGGGGCGCCGCCTCGGTCGTCTACGCCGCCTCTCCCCTCGTGAGCCTGGGGTTCGCGACGCTGCTCCGGAGCGGGGAGCGGGTCGGTCGGCTGGGATTTTTCGCCCTGGGGCTCGGCCTCGCGGGCGTGTTCGTGCTCGCGCTCGCCGCGGGCGGGGCTGCGGTCTCCAACCCCGAAGGGCTCGGGGCGTTCGCGCTCGGGACGACCTGTCAGGGCGCGGGCGCGGTGCTGCTCGTCCGCCTGCGCCCGCGGGGCGAGGGGGCGTGGGGAGCGACGTTCCAGTTCGTGGGCGGCGGCGCGGCCTCCCTGATCGTCGTCGCCGCCATCGCGCCGCACGCTGCGATCGCATGGGGCGCGGCCGCGGTCGGTTCGATCGCGTACGTCGGCCTCGTCTCCATGGCCGCCGGCTACGCGCTCTACTTCGACCTCCTGCGGACCCACGGGGCGGTCGGCGCCAACCAGGTCACCTTCCTGAACCCGCCGGTGGCGCTCGCCGTCGGCGTCGTGGTGTTCGGGGAGCCGTTCGTGCCCGAGGAGCTGGCGGGGCTCGCCCTCATCCTCCTCGCCCTCGCCTTGCTCCAACTGCGGAGAGGCGGAACCTCCTCGGGCGCCACCCACCGGCCGACCCCGTCCGTCCCGGGCACCATGCCCGTGAACCGCGATTGACCGTCCGTTTATGAGAGGGACACGCCCCCTCGTCGTTCGCCGATGACCCCGGACGCATCGCCGTCGCGACCCCGGTTCCACGTGGTGGTCGACGCGGAGCGCTGCAAGGGTTGCGAGCTGTGCGTCGTCGTCTGCCCGCCGAGGAACCTCTGCCTCGTCGCGTCGTTCAACCGGGGCGGCTACCATCCGGTCGAGTTCCGGTACCACGGCGAGCGGGGCGACTGCACCGGGTGCGGCCTCTGCTACTGGGTCTGCCCGGATTTCGCGATCGCCGAGGTCGGGAGGTCGAGCGCGTGACGGAGGAGCGGGCGTTCCTCAAGGGGAACGAGGCGCTCGCCTACGGGGCGCTCCGGACCGGCCTCAACGCCTACTTCGCGTATCCGATCACGCCGTCGAGCGAGATCCCCGAGACGCTGGCCGCCGAGTGGGGGCGCCCCGAGTACCCGGCGTTCAAGGTCTTCCTGCAGGCGGCGAGCGAGCTCGAGGCGATCAGCATGGTGATCGGCGCCGCGGCGACGGGAGCGAAGGCGATGACGGCGACCTCGGGGCCGGGCTTCAGCCTGAAGCAGGAGGGGCTCAGCTACGCCGCCGGCATGGAGCTCCCGATGCTCGTGGTCGACGTGAACCGCGCCGGTCCCGGCCTCGGCAACCTCGGGCCGGAGCAGACCGACTACTTCCAGGCGACGCGGGGCGGCGGCCACGGCGGGTACCCCACGGTGGTCCTCGCCCCGGCGTCGGTCCCCGAGATGGCGTCGTTCCCGGCGCTCGGGTTCGACCTCGCCTTCCGCTACCGTACCCCGGTCGTCCTGCTCGCGGACGCGTTCCTCGGCCAGCTGAAGGAGGACCTGAGCTTCCCCGACGTCCCCGCGCCGACCTACGACGTCTCCTGGGCCGCCACGGGAGCGCGGGGCGACGAGCGGCACGTCCTGTCGTCCCTCAACCTCGAGCTCATGGATCAGAGCCGGCATTCCCACCACCTCCTCGACAAGCGGCTCCGGATCGCCGAGCAGGAGCCGCGGGCCGAGGAGGTCGACACGGACGACGCGGAGGTCGTCTTGGTCGCCTACGGGATCTGCGCCCGGCTCGCGCGACGGGCCGTCCGCCTCCTGCGGTCCCGGTCGGTCCGCGCCGGCCTCTTCCGGCCGATCACCCTCGCGCCGTTCCCGGCCCGGCGGCTCCGCGGTCTCCTCGAGGCGGGTCGGCGGAAGTTCCTCGTCGTCGAGCTCAACGCGGGCCAGATGGTCGAGGACGTCCGTCTCGCCGTGGAGGGAGGCGCCGAGGTCCGCTCGGTCGGCGAGATGGGAGGCCTCCTACCGAGTTCGCTCGATCTCGTGCGGGCCGGGGAGGCGATGGCGCGATGACCGCCGCCGCCGAGGTCTACGCGCCGACGCTCGGGGCGCTCTCCGCGCTGACGGGGAAGGCGACCCACTACTGCGCGGGGTGCGAGCACGGGACGCTGACGCGCCTCATCGCGAAGGCGATCGACGAGCTCGGGATCCGCGAGCGCACCGTGATGGTCAGCAGCGTCGGATGCAGCGTGCTCGCCCACGAGTACCTGAACGTCGACGCGGTGCAGGCCCCCCACGGGCGGGCGCCGGCGGTGATGGCCGGGATCAAGCGCGTCCGCCCGGACCTGGTGACGTTCGCGGTGCAGGGGGACGGCGACGCCGTCTCGATCGGCCTACTCGAGCTCCTCAACGCCGCGAACCGGGGCGAGCCGATCACCGTCTTCCTCGTGAACAACGCGATCTACGGAATGACCGGGGGCCAGATGGCGCCGACGACCCCGTCCGGGATGGTGACGACCACCACGCCCGCAGGCCGCGACCCGGTCGCGACGGGACCCCCGATCGACGCCACGAAGCTCGTCGCGTCGTTCGAGCGGCCCGCCTACGTCAAGCGGGTGTTTCTGCCGATCCGGCCGACCCCGGCGGCCCGGGTCTACAACGCGCGCGGAGCGCTCGAGGGGGCGAGGAGCGTCCGGCATGCGTTCGAGGTCCAGGAGCGTGGGGGGTTCGCCTTCGTCGAGTTCGTGAGCACGTGCAGCGTGAACTGGAAGCTCGGCATCCTGGATGCGAAACGATACGCCGCCGAGGCCCTCGAGCCGCTGTTCCCAGCCGGGCTGGTCCGCGACCGGTTCGGGGTGGAGGGGCGGTGAAGCGCGAGACGATCGTCGCGGGCCACGGGGGGCAGGGGATCCTCGAGTTCGCGAACTGGCTCGCGTACTTCCACCTCCGCCAGGGACGCCACGTCGCCTACACCCCGTCGTACGGCCCCGAGACCCGCGGCGGGAAGGTGAAGTGCTACGTCGTCGCCTCCGACGAGCCGATCGACTCGCCGATCGTCGAGGAGCCGGATCTCCTGATCGCGATGAACATCCCGGCGATGGACTGGGTTCCGCGGCTCAAGCCGGGGGGCACGCTCCTCGTCAACAGCTCGCTCGTCCGGGACGGACCGGATCGGACCGACGTAGCGGTCGACCGCGTGCCGGCCGCCGAGCTCGCGTCGGCCCTCGCCCGCTACGTGCCGGAGGGCGGGCGCGACCCGTCGATCGCCGCGAACAGCGTGATGCTCGGCGCGGTGTTCGCCGCGTCCCACGAGGACCGGGAGCGGGCCCGGACGGCGGTTAAGGCCGTGTTCCGGCATTTCCTCACGGACCGAAAGGCGGCCTACATCCCGCTCAACCTGCACGCGGTCGACGCAGGCTTCGAGCTCATCGCGGGACCCCCCGTGCCCGCGTAGCCTTGGCGCCCCGGGTCTTCGAGCCACCGCGGAACGCCTCGGGTCGGTCGATCGCACCGTGGAGGGCAACCGGCCGCCGCTCTACACGTCCGCGTACGGGTCGTCGGACGCCCGCCGCCCGCTCCGGCCGGTCGGACCCGGCCGGAGGGCGCCCCGGCCCGGGCCGGGCGCGGCCCCCGCTACGGCCGCCACGACGTCCCGCCGGCTCACGATCCCGACGAGCGAGCCCGACGCGTCGACGACGGGGAGTCGGTGGACCCCCTCGCGCTCCATCCGCTCGGCGAGCTCGCGGACCGGGACCGTCGGACGGACGGTGACCGCGCGCGGGGTCATCAGGTCGGCGACCTGGCCCCGCTCGAGCCGACGCCGGCAGAGCTCGAGGAGCGTCGGACCCTTGGCCGGCGAGGAGTCGAGCAGCAGGTCGAGGAGGCCCCGGGGGCTCGCGACGCCCGCGGCCCGGTGGAGATCGCGCACGAGGTCCTTCTCGCTGAGGACCCCCGCGACCCTCCCGTCCGCCCCGACCACGGGGAGCCCCGAGACGTGGAACTCCCGCATCAGGCGGGCCGCCTCGATCAGCCGGGCCGCCGGTCGTATCGTCACCACGGAGCGGGTCATGATCTCCCCGACGGGTCGTGCGTCATCCATGATGCGTCCCACCCCGACGACGTCCCGAAGCGCGCGAGCACCCCGGTCGGGGGCGTCGTGTCGCGAGCCTCATGCCACGCCCTCCGGCCAACCGGAGGCGTCGGTCGCGATGCGGAGCGCCCGCGGCGCGCGCGGCAGCCCGGGCATCGTCTGGATGTCGCCGAGCAACGCGACCAGGTATCCGGCCCCGGCCGCCCGGACGAACCGGCGCACCCGTACCCGAAAGCCCCGGGGCCGTCCGAGCCTCTTCGGGTCGTCGCTGAGCGAGAGCGGGGTCTTCGCGAGGCAGACGGGCACGAGGTCGGCCTCCGGAAGCTCGCCCGACGTGAGCTGCTCCTCCGCCGTCGGATCGAGGTCGACCCCGTCGCCTCCGTACAGCTGCCGGACGACCGTCTCGAGCTTGGTGCGGAGCGGCTGGCGAGGGCGGTAGATCGGCCGGGCGATCCGGCCCTCGCCCAGGGCTGCGACGACCGCCCGCGCCAGCTCGAGGCTCCCGGCGGAGCCTCGCGCGAACCCGGCCGACTCCTCGAGGCGGACGGACGCCTCCGCGAGACGGGATCGCACGGACGCGAGCTCCGGCGCCCTGTCGTCCGGGAACCGGTTCAGGGCGACGACCGGCGCGAGGCCGAACGCACGGAGGTTGGCGACGTGCTGGTCGAGGTTCTCGAGCCCCGGGGCGAGGTCGCGCGGGTCGGCCGTTCCCGCCGCGTGCGCGCGGAGCCCGGGGAGGCTCGCCACGAGGACCGCGGCGGACGGCTCGAGGTCCCCCGGCGGCGCGAACAGATCGACGAACTTCTCCGCCCCCAAGTCGGTGGCGAACCCGGCCTCCACCACGACGACGTCCGCGAGCCGGCGCGCGATCTCGATCGACGCGACGGTCGTCGTGCCGTAGGAGAGGTTCCCGAACGGTCCGCCGTGCACGAGCACGGGGGTCCCCTCGGGGGTCTGCAGGAGGTTCGGCCGAACGGCGTGGCGGAGGAGGGCGGCCATCGCCCCGCCGGCTCCGAGGTCGCCCGCGGTCACGAACGTGCCCGCCCGGTCGCGCCCCACCTCGATGCGATCGAGGCGCTCGCGCAGCTCCGAGGGGCTCCGTACCAGCCCGAGGATCGCGGTGACCTCGGAGGCGGGCGTGATGAGGAACGAGCTCCGGCGGGCCGGGCCGTTGCCGGGACCCTGCCCGATCTCGATCTGGCGGAGCGCGCGATCCTCGAGGTCGAGGGCGCGGGGCCAGTCGATCGACTCGGTGTCGAGGCCGAGCGGGTTACCGTGGTGCAGGTGATTGTCCACCAGCGAAGCGAGGAGGTTGTGCGCGTTCGTGACGGCGTCGAGATCCCCCGTGAGCCCGAGGTTCACCTCGGACGACGGCTCGACCGTCGCGCGACCTCCGCCGGCCCCGCCGCCCTTGATGCCGAACACCGGCCCGAGCGACGGCTGGCGAAGGCACGCGATCGCGCGCCGGCCCAGCCGATGCAACGCTGAGGCGAGCGATAGGGTGGTGACCGTCTTCCCCACGCCACCGCCCGTCGGGGTCATCCCGGTGACGAGCACGATCTTCCCGAGCGCGCGCGACCCGTTCGCCGGTACCCGCCCCGCGTCGATCTTCGCGATCCAGCGTCCGTACGGTGACCAGGCGTCGGCGGGGAGGCCAAGGTCGCGGGCGATCCCCTCGATCGGCCGGAGTCCCCCGCGCCCGGCGTCTTCCTCTCCCGTTCGGGCTCGCCGCCCGACGGTCTCGGCCCGGTGGGACATGGTCCTCGATCGCATCCGGGCCGTTCGGGCATAAGCCGGCTGTCATCTCGGGTTGACCCCGCCGTTATCCCTGAGGCCCGCGCTCTCGCAACCATGTCCGGTCCCGCCGAGAGCCCGCTACCACGGTCCTGCCCGACCTCCCCCGCGGAGGAGCCGACCGGAGAACGCGCCCGACGGGCTCGGGCGACCCTCCGTAGGATCCTCCACCGCCCCCGGGCCCGCCCCGCCGCGCGAGAGCCCACGGCCGAGGAGCAGGAAGCTCGGGCGGCGACGACCGAGGCGCTCGGCGAGCTCCGCGAGGAGCTCGCGTTCGAGCGCCAGGAGGTGCTGGAACCGCTGCTCCATCGTCTCCAGGAGTTCGCCGAGCGTCTGGCGCACGAGGAGGAGATCCCCCCGCCCGCGTTCGAGGAGGGGCTCGATCTCTGGCAGGCGTACGTCGAGCGGCTGCATGACGCGCACATTCGTGCGATGGCGTCGGTCGGGGCCCGGAAGGGCGCCTCCGAGGGCGACGACTTGACCCTCGCCGAGCTCGAGCACGATCCGCCCCGGGCCCAGGCCCGGATCGGCGAGATCCGGGCGATGCTCGCCGGTTACGCGGAGGGATACCGGGTCTTCGGCGGCCTCATGAGCCCCGCGATCCGGGGCAACACCCTCTCGGAGCTCGCGTGGGAGAAGCTCGAGGAGGAGTTCCTGGGGATCCGAAACCCGCCGCCGCTCTCGGCCGCGGCTCGGGACCGGCTGCTCGGTTCGCTCGCGGCGACCCGTCGGACCGCGGAGGAGCTGCGGCGCCGGATCCAGGCGTTCCTCGAGCGCACGGCCCAGTTCGGAGCCGCCGGGCCCGTCACCGCGAGCGCGCCGGCGGCCGCGGCCCGCGCGTCGGCGTAGCCGCTCGGGCTGCCCCGCGCCCGCCGTCCCCCCTCATCCCGCGCCCAGCGACGCTGGCGTGCGCCAGCCCCCGGGATCGAACGAAGCGTCTCGCACGGGGGGAAGGGCCGGAGAGCCCGCGGCGGTGCCCGGCGGCAGACCGGGTCAAGCTCGGTTGACCCCGAGCTTAACTGCGGGGCGACCGATCCTGGCCGCGATGGCGCCGATCTCTCCGACGTCCCGGATCTGGATGGACGGACAGCTCGTCCCGTGGCCCGACGCCCGCATCCACGTCCTCACCCATGGGCTCCACTACGGGCTCGCGATCTTCGAGGGGATTCGCTGCCACCGGACCGCCCGGGGGACCGCGGTGTTCCGGCTCGCCGAGCATCTCGAGCGGTTCCTCGACAGCGCGAAGATCTACGCGCTGCCCCTCCCGTACTCGGGGAAGGAGCTCGAGAAGGCGGTCGTCGAGCTCGTCCGGGCGAACGGCGCGCCCGAGGCGTATATCCGACCGATCGCGTTCACGGGCTACGGGGAGATGGGACTCGACCCGACGGGGAGCCGCATCCAGGTGGCGATCGGGATGTGGCCGTGGGGAGCGTACCTGGGCGAGGAAGGAATGGCGCACGGCGTGCGGGCGACCGTCTCGAGTTGGACCCGGATCGATTCCCGGTCGCTCCCTCCGCAGGCGAAGTGCGCCGCGAACTACGCGAACGGCATCCTGGCCAAGCTGGAGGCGAGGGCGGCCGGCTACGACGAGGCCCTGCTCCTCAACACGGCGGGACTGGTCTCCGAGGGACCCGGGGAGAACGTCTTCCGCGTGCGCAACGGCGTCCTGAGCACGCCTCCGGCGAGCTCCGGGATCCTCCGGGGGGTCACGCGCGACACGGTCGTCCGGCTCGCCCGCGAGGACGGGATCCCGTTCCAGGGTACGGGGTTCACGCGCGAAGAGCTGTTCACGGCGGACGAGCTGTTCTTCACGGGCACCGCGGCCGGCGTCACGCCGATCCGGGAGGTCGACGGGCGCGCGATCGGCACGGGAACCTATCCGATCGCGCGGCGACTCCAGGGACTCTACGACGACGCGGTGCGGGGCCGCCTGCCGCAGCACCGGTCGTGGCTGACGGAAGTGGCATGACCCGGCCGCGGAACCGTCCCCGGACCGACGCGGCGGCTCGCTGAGGCATCATGCCCGACGTCGGGAGCCGGTGGATCCTCGCCCGCGCCGAGTTCCCGTCGCTCCTCGGGGCCCTCGCTCGGGCCGGCTACCGCGTCGTCGGACCCACCGTGCGCGACGGGGCGATCGTCTACGGGTCGATACGGTCGGTCGCGGACCTCCCCGAAGGATGGTCGGATCGCCAGGAGCCGGGCACCTATCGTCTCGAGCGGCGAGAGGACCGGGCCCTGTTCGGCTTCAACGTCGGGCCGCACAGCTGGAAGAAGTACCAGTTCCCGCCCCGCGAGCAGCTGTTCACGCTCCACCGCGACGGCTCCTCGACGTTCGAGGTCGCCCCCCCGCCCGGGGACGAACCGCCCACGGCGTACCTCGGGGTGAGGGCGTGCGAGATCGCGGCGCTTCGCATCCAGGACCGGGTCTTCGTCGGCGGCGCGGCGATCGACGCGGGGTACGCTCGCCGCAAGAGCCGCCGTCTCGTCGTCGCCGTCCAGTGCGGGCAGGCGGGCGGGACCTGCTTCTGCGTTTCGATGGGGACGGGCCCTGCGGTCCGGGACGGGTTCGACCTCTCCCTCACGGAGCTGATCGACGCGGGACGCCACGAGTTCCTCGTCGAGGTCGGCTCACCGGAGGGCGCCCGGGTGCTCGAGGGCGTCCCGCTTCGGCCCGCCGACGCGTCGGACGTCCGCGCCGGGGAGGCCCGCGTGGCCCACGCGGCCAGCTCGATGGGCCGCACGATGGAGACCGAGGGGATCCACGACCTCCTGCTCGCGAACCTCGAGAGCCCGGCATGGGAGGACGTGGGGCGCCGATGCCTCGCCTGCACGAACTGCACGCTCGCCTGCCCCACGTGCTTCTGCCACTCGACCGAGGAGGTTCCCGATCTCTCCGCCGAGCACGTCGAGCGATGGCGGCGGTGGGACTCGTGCTTCAACCTCTCGTTCTCCGAGCTGCACGCCGGGAGCGTTCGGACGACCACCTCCGCGCGCTACCGCCAGTGGCTCACCCACAAGCTCGCGACGTGGTTCGACCAGTTCGGCAGCTCCGGGTGCGTCGGGTGCGGGCGCTGCATCACCTGGTGCCCGGTGGGGATCGACCTCACGGCGGAGGTGCGCGCGATCCGGTCGGCCGCGGCCCGGACCCGTTCGGGCTCGGGAGGCTCGCCGTGAGCGCCCCCGTGCGTCCGATCACGGCGACGGAGCTCGGGGCCCACGAGTTCCTGAGCGGTCTCAGCGCCCGGTTCCTCCACGGGCTCGTCCCGGAGGCGGAGCGGCGCGAGCTCCCGGTCGGACACACGATCGCGCGGGCGGGCGATCCGGCCCGCGAGTTCTTCCTGATCGAGGTCGGCAAGGTCGCGCTCGAGATCGCCGCCCACGATCGCCCCCACCTCACCGTGCTCACGCTCGGCCCGGGGGAGGTGTTCGGGTGGTCGTGGCTGGTCGCGCCGCACCTGTGGCGCGTCGACGCGCGGGCGGTCAAGCCGACCCGGGTCCTCGTCGTGAGCGGGACCGCGCTGCGCCGGGCCCTCGACGCGCATCCGACGGACGGCTACCGGTTCCTCCAGCGGCTGGTACCGATCCTCGCCCAGCGGCTCGACGCGACGCAGTTGCAGGTGTTCGATGTCTACCGCCCGTGAGCCCGAGGGACCGGTGGCGCCGTCGCCCGGCCACGGCTCGCCTCTCGAGCCCGCGCCGTTCACCGTGCGGGCCCGGGCCCAGGATACCCGGGACACCGTGACCCTGGCCCTCGCGCCGACCGGCGGGACCGGGGTTCGCCCGTTCCAGCCCGGCCAGTTCAACATGCTCTCGGTGCCGGGGCGGGGGGAGGTGGCGATCTCGATCAGCGGGGATCCCGGCCGCGCCGGGGAGTGGGTCCACACGGTCCGCTCCCTCGGACTCGCGACGCAGGCGCTCGCCGGCTCCGCGGTCGGCTCCCTCGTCGCCGTCCGCGGACCGTACGGCCGGGGCTGGCCGGTCGAGAGCGCCGGGGGCAAGGACGTCGTGATCGTCGCCGGCGGGGTGGGCCTGGCGCCGGTCCGCCCGTTGGTACTGGAGCTGCTGCGGCACCGGGACCGGATCGGCCGTCTCGAGGTGACCTACGGCGCCCGGACCCCCGAGGACCTGCTCTACGCCTCGGAGCTCGCCGAGTGGCGACGACGGACCGACGCGCGGTTCCAGGTGACCGTCGACGCGGCAGGTCGGGACTGGTACGGGGACGTCGGCGTCGTGACCCAGCGCATCCCCGACACGCGGTTCGACGGCCGGAACGCGATCGCCTACCTGTGCGGTCCGGAGATCATGATGCGCCTCACCGCCGAGGCGCTGGAGGCCCGCGGGCTCCCGCGCGAAGCGATCTGGGTGTCGCTCGAGCGCACGATGCAGTGCGGGGTCGGCCTGTGCGGGCACTGCCAGCTCGGTCCGTACCTGCTCTGCCGGGACGGGCCGGTGCTCCCGTACGGTGACCTCGCCCCGCTCCTCCGCATCCGGGGGCTGTAGCATGGCCGCCCGACCCCGGCTCGCCGTCTGGAAGTTCGCGTCGTGCGACGGATGCCAGCTCTCGCTCCTCGACTGCGAGGACGCGCTCCTGAGCGTCGCGGGGGAGGTCGAGATCGCGAACTTCGTCGAGGCGTCCAGCGCCGTCTCTCCCGGCCCCTACGACCTGTCGCTCGTCGAGGGCTCCGTGACGACCCCCGACGATGCGCGCCGGATCCAGGAGGTCCGGGCCCAGTCCCGCTACCTCGTCACGATCGGCGCCTGCGCCACCGCGGGCGGGATCCAGGCGCTGCGGAACTTTGGGGACGTCGAGGAGTTCCGCCGTACGGTCTACGCCCGCCCGGAGTACATCGCGACGCTCGCCACCTCGACGGCGATCCGCGAGCACGTGCCCGTCGACTTCGAGCTCCGGGGATGCCCGATCAACAAGGCCCAGCTGCTCGAGGTCGTCGCGGCGTTCCTCCATCGACGCCGCCCGACCGTCCCGACCGGGAGCGTCTGCGCGGAGTGCAAGCGGCGGGGCGTCGTATGCGTCGTCGTGGCGCAGGGGACGCCGTGCCTCGGGCCCGTGACCCAGGCCGGGTGCGGCGCGATCTGCCCCGCGTACCGCCGGGGGTGCTACGGGTGCTTCGGGCCGCACGACTCGCCGAACCTGCCCGCCTGGACCCGCCGTCTCGGCGAGCTCGGCCTCGCGCCGGAGGCGATCGTGCGGGTGTACCGCACGTTCAACGCCGGCGCCCCGGCGTTCCGCGCGGCGGGCGACGCCGCTGCCCGCGAGGGGGCATGACCGACCGGACGATCGCGGTCGACTACCTCGCCCGGGTCGAGGGCGAGGGATCGCTCCGGCTGCGCCTCGAGGGGGGGAAGGCGACGGAGGTCGAGCTGCGCATCTTCGAGCCGCCCCGGTTCTTCGAGGCCCTGCTCCGGGGGAGGTCGTACCTCGAGGCTCCCGACATCACCGCGCGGATCTGTGGGATCTGCCCGGTCGCCTACCAGATGAGCGCCTGCCACGCGATCGAGCGGGCGCTCGGCCTCCGCGTCGACGGCGCCCTCCGCGACCTCCGACGCCTCCTGTACTGCGGCGAGTGGATCGAGAGCCACGCCCTCCACATCTACCTCCTCCACGCGCCCGATTTCCTCGGCTACCCGGACGCGATCCGGATGGCGAAGGACCATCGGGCGGCGGTCGAGACCGGCCTCGCGCTCAAGCGGGCCGGGAACGCGATCCTCGAGTTCCTAGGGGGGCGCGAGATCCACCCCGTCAACGTCCGCGTCGGCGGGTTCTACCGCGTCCCCGCCCGCGACGAGCTCGAGACGCTCCTCCCCACGCTCGAACCCGCCCTCGCGGCGGCGGAGAGCACCGTCCGCTTCGCCGCGGGACTCCCGTTCCCGGACGTCGAGGAGCCGTACGAGTTCGTGGCCCTGCGGCACCCCGACGAGTACCCGATGAACGAGGGGGAGCTCGCGTCGAGCCGGGGGCTCGCCCTGCCCCAGGAGAGGTTCGAGGAGGCGTTCGAAGAGGTCCAGGTGCCGTACTCGCACGCCCTCCAGGCGCGGCGGCGCGGGGGCGGGACGTACCTGGTCGGACCCCTGGCCCGGTACGCGCTCAACCGGGGGCGGCTCCCCCCGCGCACCCGGTCGGTCGTGGAGTCGATCGGCCTCGAGCCGGAGGTCCGCAACCCGTACCGGAGCATCATCGTGCGCGCGGTCGAGGTGATGCTCGCCTGCGAGGAGGCGATCCGGCTGATCCGGGGGTACTCGCCCCCGGCCCGCGCGTTCGTCGAGCCTCCCTCGCCGTTTCCCGGAGGGGTCGGCGCCGCGGTGACCGAGGCTCCCCGCGGGATCCTCTTCCACCGGTACGGGATCGGGGGCGACGGCCGGATCCTCGAGGCGCGCATCGTCCCGCCGACCTCCCAGAACCAGGCCCGCATCGAGGAGGATCTGCGCCACCTCGTCGACGCGCGGCCCGATCGCTCGGACGCGGAGCTGACGGACGCCTGCGAGCGGGCGGTCCGCAACCACGATCCGTGCATCTCCTGCGCGACCCACTTCCTCCGGCTGGAGGTCGAACGTGCCTGACGCGGCGGAGCGCCCCCGAGCCCTCGTGATCGGCCTCGGAGCCGACGCCCGGTCGGACGACGGGATCGGCCTCGACGTCGCCCGCGCCCTCCGGCGGGATCCCGCGCTCGGAGCGGAGGTCGTCGAGTGCCCCGCCGACCTGTCCCGGCTCCTCGACCTCTGGTCGGGCCGTCCCCTCGTCGTCCTGGTGGACGCGCTGCGCTCCGGCGCGCCGCCGGGCACGATCGTCCGATGGGAGGGCGAGGAGACCGCCCACCTCCCTTCGGGACTCTCGGTCTCCACCCACGGCCTCTCGCTTCCGGACATGCTCCATCTCGCCGGCTTCCTGGGACGCCTGCCGCCTCGGCTCGTCGTCTTCGGCATCGAGACCCGCGAGGTCGGGATCGGGATGGTCCGTTCCCCCGAGGTCCGGGAGGCCGTGCCCGAGGTTTGCCGGGCGATCGCCCGCGAGCTCGGGCGAGACGCCGCCCCCGTCCGTCCGGAGGAGGCGGCCGATGCATGAGGAGGCGCTGTTCCGGGACCTCCGGACGAAGATGATCGCGATCGCCGAAGTCGAGCGGGCGCCCCGCATCGCCCGGGTCCGCCTCTGGGTGGGCGCGCTCGCGCACCTGAACGAGGTCCGTCTCCGCGACGCCTGGCCCGAGGTCGTCCGCGGGACTCCGGCGGAAGGCTCCCGGCTGGAGGTGGAGATGTCGGACGACCCGGAAGACCCCCGAGCGCAGGGGATCGTGCTCGCTTCCGTCGACGTCCCCCGCGAACGCTATCTCCTCGGCGACGGTGGAGGCGGCTAGGATGTGCCTCGCGGTGCCGGGCCGAATCGCCCGGGTCGTCGTCGCGACCGACGGGAGCCGCTCGGCGGAGGTGGTGTTCCCGACGGCGCGCCGGACCGTGAGCCTCCTGTTCCTCCCCGAGGCCCGGGAGGGGGATCTGATCCTCGCCCAGGCGGGGTACGCGATGCGCCGCCTCTCGACGGAGGAGGCGGCGGACGCGATCGCGGCGCTGACGGCCTCCGTCGCGGCCGAGGTCGCCCCGTGACCGCCCCGGGCGCGAGCCCGCGGTGGGGACTTGGCCTCGGACTCGTGCTGGCGACCGCCGTCGTGAGCGGCGTCTCGACGTTCGTGAACTCGTACGCGGTCGGGAACACCAACTCGAACGGCTTCGTGACCGTCCGGAACCTCGCCGTGGTGGCGATGCTGGTGCCGATCGCCGTCGTGCTGGCGCGGCAGCGGCCGGCGTCCAACCCCCTGCGCCCGCAGGACTGGGGCCGCCTCGCGGTGATCGGCGTCGTCGGCGGATCGGTCCCGTTCCTCCTGTTCTTCCGGGGCCTCGAGCTCGCGACCGCGGCGGGCGGGGCGACGACCGCCTCGTTCCTCTACCGCACCCTGTTCCTGTTCGCGGCCGTCTTCTCGGTCGTGTTCCTCCGGGAGCGCCTCCATCCGGCGTTCGTCGCCGGCGCCGCCCTCCTCCTCGGGGGATGCTACCTCCTCCTGTCGATGACGACCGTCGTCTGGACCGACGGCAGCCTCTACGTCCTCGCGGCGACGGTCCTCTGGGCCGGGGAGTACACCGTCTCGAAGCGCGCCCTCGCCGACCTTCCCCCCGCGACCGTCGCGCTCGGCCGGATGGGGATCGGGGGCGCGATCCTCGTCGGCTACGTCACCGCCACCGCGCAGTGGGGGGCCGTCGCGGGATTCTCGACCGTCGAGTGGGGCTGGGTCGGGATCAGCGCGCTCCTGCTGACCGCCTTCGTCGCCACCTGGTACACGGGCCTCGCCCGGATCGACCTCGGGGTGGCGACCTCGGTCCTCGTCCTCGGGTACCCGGTGACCTGGCTCCTCGCCGTGACGGTGCGCGGCGCGACGGTCGACAAGGGGCCGCTCCTCGGGGTCCTCGCGATCGTCGCGGGGATCGCCGTGGTCGTGGGGATCGACCGGTACCGCACCGCGCTGGGGAGCGCTCGGGCGCGGTCCGCCGGTCCGCCCGGCTCGGGCGCGTAGGATGGAAGGGTTCCAGCTGGCGGCCCGGTTCAGCCTGGCGACGAGCCGGCTCCAGTACTGCGGCCCCTCCGACGCCGAGTCGACGCTCTACCGGGCGATCGTCGAGGGCCGCGACCGCGAGGCGACCGAGGCGGCGCTGTCGAAGTTCGAGGCGCTCTACCCGTACCTCACGGCGATCGCCGACCGGCACGGGCTCCGGCCGTTCGACCGGGAGGTCGTGGAAGCGTACTGGATCGGGAACGCGCTGCTCGACGCGTTCGGCCGTCAGGAGTTCGCTCGGATACTCCGCGAGCTCGAGCGTCGCGGACTCCCCGCCTCGGTGGCCCGGGAGCGGGAGGCGAGCCTCCCCGAGAGCGCCCTGCCGCACCACCTGTTCCACGTGAGCTTCGTCGGGGCGGGCGCCGTCACGGGACACGTCGAGACGACCCTGCCGAACGTCGAGTCGTGCCGGCCCGCGCTCGCCGAGGTCCGGGCGATCGGTCGCGATCGCCTCGAGGTCCGCCAGTCGATCGTCGTCGTCCGGGCCGGCGCGCTCGCGCTGGGCGAACCCGGCTCTCGTTCGGTCGCGTACGACCCGCACGTCCTCCCCGGCCTCGCCGTCGGGGACCGGATCGCGGTCCACTGGGGATGGGCGGCGACCCGGCTCGACCCCGACCAGGCGAGCGCCCTCGAACGGTACACCGAGCGCTCGCTGAAGGCGGCGAACGCGGCCCCGCGCCCAGCCCCGTTGGGGTAGCGCGCCCGACGAGGACCGGGGCCGAGCCGTGCCCCGCGTCCGGCGTCGGCGGAGCGCTACGAGACCAGCTCCTGGAGGAGCGCCAGAAGCCGTTCCCGCTGGAGGGGCAGCGGGACGACCCGGGCGCCGCGCAGGCTCTGCAGCTCGGGGTCGCGCGCGCCGACGACCACGAGACGCGAGCCGCGCAGCTCGCCCCGCGCCCACCGGCGGGCGGTGAGACAGTACGCCTCGTTGCACGCCACGAGGACCACGGGCTCCTCGCCCGGGGTCCACGTCTCCGGCTCGCGCGGACCGAGATCCGAGACGAGCCGGCACGCGATCCCCTCGGAGAGCAGGAGGTCGGCGACCGAACGGCCCAGGCTCGGGGTCTCCCCCACGAGCACGACGGTGCGCGGGCTCACGGACCTCGCAGCGGATGCGGAGGGGATAGCCCGCCCGTCAGTTCCGCTCGACGAACCGTCGGCGCGCCGCCGAAGCCGACTTGAGCTCCCGGTCGATCGGCCGCGGGTACCGGACCGTGACGCGCGAACCGCTCGACCCGGAGCTTGCCGCGAGCGCGCTCGAGGCGGCGCCGATGGCGGTCGCGGTGATCACGGCACCCGGGACGATCGCGTGGGCGAACCCCGCGTACTTCGCGGTGACCGGCCGCCCGACGGATCTCCTCGGCACCGACTTCCACACGATCCCCGAGACGGACGGCACCTGGTCCCCCGCGATCCGCGCGGCCGTCGACGCCGCGCTGGCGGACGGCGCCGCGTCCACGTTCCCCGCGGTGAAGGCGCGGTATCGGGAGCATCCGCACGGGGCCTACCTGGACGTCGACGTCCGGCCGTTACCCACCCGCCCTGCCGAGCCGTCCCGGGCGCTGCTGGTGATCCGGGACGTCACCGACCGCGTGGCGTACCAGGAAGAGTCGACGGTGTTCCACGAGGCGTTCCGCTCGTCCACCAACGCGATGCAGCTGACGGACTCGGACGGGGTCATGCTCGACGTGAACCCCGCCTACGAGCGGGTCTACGGCTATTCGCGCGCCGAGTGCATCGGGCGGAAGCCGAACCTCGTGCGCAGCCGGGCGACCCCGAAGGAGGTGTACGAGGAGATGTGGCGCGCGCTGAAGGACCCGGACCGGGGCCACTGGTCCGGCGAGATACTGAACCGCGACCGGAAGGGGCGCGAGCGGCCGGTGATCCTGACGATCACCGCCATCCGGAACGCGCGCGGCGCGTTCACGCACTACCTCGGCGTCGCCGTCGACCTGTCGGAGCAGCGGAGCCGGGAGCTCCGGGCGGCCCACGCCGACCGGCTCGCGTCGGTCGGTCAGCTCGCGGCCGGCGTGGCCCACGAGATCAACACGCCGCTCGCGAACGTGATGCTCGTCGCGGAGAACCTCCGCCGCCGTTCCGAGGACCCGTGGGTCCTCCAGCGGCTCGACGCCCTGACCGAGCAGGTCGACGTCGCCGCCCGGATCGTGCGCGGGCTCCTCGACTTCTCCCGGCGCGAGGAGCCCCACGCGACCGTGCTCGACCTCACCGAGGTCGCGAAGGAGGCGATCGAGTTCCTTAAGGGGAAGCAGTCGGAGAACGTCGAGGTCCGGGCGAGCTATCCGTCCGGTCCGGTCCCCGTCCTCGGGAACCGCGGCCAGCTCCGGCAGGTCCTGACGAACATCCTGAACAACGCGTACGACGCGATCGGGGGCACCGGGACGATCTGGGTCTCGGTCCGCCGCCAGGGGAGCCGCAGCGAGCTCGAGATCGTCGACAGCGGTCCCGGCATCGATCCGGCCGCGCTGCCCCAGATCTTCGAGCCGTTCTTCACGACCAAGCCCGAGGGTCGGGGCACCGGCCTCGGCCTCGCGATCTGCCACGGGATCGTGCTCTCGCACCACGGGACGATCTCCGCGCGCAACGTCCCCGGGGCGGGCGCGGGTCTCCTCGTCACGCTTCCGTGGCACGACGGGACGGCCGCGGATCCGTCCCCGGGGGCGACCTGACGTCCGCACACCCCACGCGCGGGTCCGGCGAACGAAACCGGTCGCCCGGCCGGCGAAGACTCTAATCCCGGGCCCCCTTGGACGCCCCGTGCGGGTCCTCGTCGTCGACGACGACCGGATCTTCCGGGAGGAGCTCTCGGAGGCGCTCACGGACGACCAGCACACGACCGTCGCGGCCCCGTCGGTGGCGAAGGCGCTCGACGCCCTCGCCCAGGAGGAGTTCGACGTCGTGCTCACGGACCTGAAGATGCCCCGGCAGAGCGGGCTCGACCTCCTTCGCGAGGTCCGCTCGAAGTGGCCCCGCACCCTCGTGGTCGTCGTCACGGGGTACGCGACCGTGGAGACCGCGCTGGAGGCGATGAAGCTCGGCGCGTTCGACTACGTGCGGAAGCCGTTCCGGATCGAGCAGGTGCGGGAGACGCTGCGCCTGGTCGCGCAGGAACGCGAGTTCGACACCCCCGAGGGCACGCGACGCGACCCCGGGGCCGAGGCGAGGGCCCTCGCGGAGGGGGGACGCTACGAGGTGCTCTTCTTCGGCGAGGGGGGCGCGTCGCCGGGACCGCATCTGCACGTCGAGCGGATCGATCCGGCGAACCCGTACCTGATCGCGGAACGGGTCGAGTCGTTCGTCGCGCAGCACCCGAATGGCGCCGTCGTCCTCTCCGGTGTCGAGCGGCTGGTGGAGCGCCACCGCCTCGAGGACGTCGTCCAGATCCTCGACCGGCTCCGGTCCCGCCTCGAGCGACACGGCCCGCTCCGCGTGGCGTTCAACCCCCGCCGCCTGACCCCGGAGGCGGCGGTCACCCTCGGGGGGGCCGTGTCGGCCCCCGAGATCCAGGCCACGCTCGAGGCGCTCGCGAACCCGATCCGGCGCAGGGTGCTCCTCCGCCTGGCCGAGGCGCCGGCGTCGTTCGGCGCGGCGATGGAGGCCGCCGGGGTCGACGACTCCCCAAAGTTCGCCTTCCACATGCGCAAGCTGGTGGAGGCGGGGCTCGTGCTGCACGACCGCGAGACATACCGGCTCACGACGCGCGGCGCCGCGGGCGCCCGGCTCGTCACCGAGGCGACGTTCCTCCCGCCGGCCGAGGCCGCCGCGAACCTCGCCTTTCCCGGCCGCCGGCCCGACGCGCGCTGAGGGAGGGGCCGGGGGTCCCGGAGCGTCTCCGCGCTCCCCGCCTTCGGGCGGCGGATCAGCCCGGTGTGCCCCGATCCTGGCGCTGCCTCCTTAGGATATCCTGGATCCGCGGGTCGGCCCGGGCCGCCGCGTAGAGCGGAGAGTACAGGAGCTCGAGCAGCGGAAGGGCCCGGAGCCGGTACGCCTCCTCCATCGCCGCCACGAACGGGTCGATCTCCCCGAGCGCGTAGTGCAGGAAGCCGATGAAGAACACGACCATCTCGCCCTGCTTCGACCGTTCCTCGAGCTGGCGGAGGTAGGTCCGGGCCGTCAACGGGTCCCCCTGACGCGCGGCGAGCGTCCCCCGGGCCAGCCACGTCCACGCGCTGCTCGGTCGTATCCGTTCCATCTCGCGGACCGCCTCCTCGACCTTCGCGAGGTCTCCCTTGCCGAGGTAGTACTCCGCCAGGTGGGCATTCGTCCGGAACCGGACGTGGGACTTCGTGGCGTCCCAGAACGCCAACGCCTCGGCCTCCCGACCGGCGTAGGCCAGCGCCCGGCCGAGGAACGAGAGGACGTTGACGTCCTCCGGGTCCAGCTTCCGGGCGGCCTCGAGGAGGAGGATCGCCTCGCCGATCGCTCCCTCCCCCGCCGCGAGCTGCGCCAACCAGCGGTACGGGTCGGCGAGGCTCGGGTTCAGCTCCATCGCCCGGTGGGCCTCCCGCCGGCACTCGGCGAACCGGTCCGCCCCGAGGTGGAGGGCGGCCAGGGTGGAGTGCGCCTCGGCGATCGCATCGTTGATCGCGAGCGCCTGGCGGAGCTCGACGAGCGCCCGGTCCTCGGCGTTCCGGAACGGGGTCGATCCCTCGGTGGCGAGCCAGAGCAGCGTCTCGGCGACCCCGACCCGGGCGCGGGCGAAGCGGGGGTCCCGGGCGACGGCCTCCTCGAAGAACGCGAGCGCGGACCGGATCGACTCGATCGATCCTTTCTCGCCGAACCGCTGCCGGCCGTGGAGAAAGAGCGAGTACGCCTCCATGTCCGACGTCTCCACGGGAGCGGGGGCGAGCGGCGGGCCCGGGGCGGAGCGGGCTCCCCGGACGTGGGCGGCGATCGAGCTCGCGATCTGGCCCGCGATGTCGTCCTGGATCGCGAAGATGTCGTCGAACGGCCGGTCGTACCGCATCGACCAGATGTGCGCTTCCGACCGGACGTCCACCAGCTGGACGGAGATCCGGACCCGGTCCCCCGACTTGCGGACGCTGCCCTCGAGCGCCACCCCGACGTCCAGCTCCTCGCCGACCTCGCGGATCGACTTCGGAGAACCCTTGTAGCGCTGGACCGAGGTCCGCGAGATCACGCGGACCTGGGGGACCTGCGCGGTCCGCGCGATCAGCTCGTCGGTCAGGCCGTCCGCGAAGAACTCGTCGGCCGCCTCCGTGCTGAGGTTGGCGAGCGGCAGGACGGCGAGGCGGAGGTTCGGCGGTTCGGGGCTCGGGGAGGGGGCGCCCCCCGTCGACCGCGGGCCCCCGAGCCGCACGCGGTAGATCTCGACCGGCTCCTCCACGTTCTTGAGCGTGCGCAGACCGATCCTTTCGAAGAGGATCGGAAGCTTGTTCCGGACCTGCTCGTGGACGGAGCCCGAGAGGCAGATGCCGCCGGGCTCGGCGAGGGGCTCGACGCGCGAGGCGACGTTGACGGCGTCGCCGAGGATGTCTCCGTCCTCCTCGACGACGTCCCCGGAGTGGAGGCCGACCCGGAGCCGGAACTGCTCCGTCGGTCCGACCGACGCATTCCGGCCGGCGACCGCCCGCTGGATCTCGACGGCGCACTTGACCGCCTCCACGGCGCTCGCGAACTCCACGAGGAAGCCGTCGCCGAGCGACTTGACCTCGTGCCCCCCGAACGAGGCGAAGAGGGGGCGGAGGAGCGCCTGGTGCTCCCGACGCACGCGCAGGGCGGTCTCCTCGTCGTGCTGGCCCAGTTTCGTGAACCCGACGAGATCGGTGAACATGATCGCGGCGAGCCGTCGCGTCATCGGCGAAAGGTCGGACGCAAGGGGGCTTTTGCCTTCGTCGGCCCGGCGCGACGACTCCGGGTCGGGGGCGAGTCCCGCCTCCGGGCGAGGTCTCGTGATGGCGGGGCCCCCCCGGGGAGGAAAGAGCGAAAGCTCCGGGACCCGTGCGTCATGACGCGCGGGAGTCGCCGATCGACTGGGACCCGGTCGTCGGCGAGCTCGAGGACGGGCATGCAGGTCCGAGGACTGGTCTGGGTGGGCACGCGGACCCGAGCGTTCGAGGCTACCCGGCGGTTCTTCGCCTCGACGCTGGAGCTTCCGGTCGGCAACGAGCGGCCCCACTTCGTCCGCTTCGACCTGCCGGACGGGGGCTCGATCGAGGCGTTCGACGCGGCCCACGACCCGTACACCCACTTTTCGACCGGGCCGGTGCTGGGGTTCGAGGTCGCGGACTTCGATCGCGCCCGGGACGAGCTCGCATCGCGGGGCCACCCGCTCCTCCGGGACGTGGGAGGGGAGCGGGGGGATTACCGGTGGCAGCATTTCCGGGGCTTCGACGGTCTCGTCTTCGAGATCGTCGACTATCCGAGCCGGCCGCCGCCGAAGGCGCCCGCGGGGGCGCTGCGGATCGAGAAGCTCGTCTGGATGGGGGTCTCGACCCCCGACCTCACGGGAGCCGCCCGATTCTACCAGGAGACCCTCGGGCTTACCGTCGTGGAGGAGACGGCGGACCTCGTCGAATGCCGCCTTCCGGACGGCGGCTCGGTCGAGGCGTTCCGGCGGGGAGGCGCGATGGATCACGCCCACTTCCGGACCGGGCCGGTCCCGGGGTTCGGTGTTGCGTCGATCGACGAGGCGATGGCGACCCTGCGGGACCGGGGCGTCTCGCTCCTCGAGACCCGGCGCCGCGCGTGGGGTGGATGGGCCCACTTTCGGGGCCCGGACGGATGCGTCTACGAGGTGAAGCAGAGCGCGCCGCCGGCTCGCCCGTGACGGGTCCCGACCGGGCCGGCGCTCGATCCGGAGCGTTCCGGGGGGTTTCGGTCGATCGATCCGGTCCCCCGCGGAGCCGTTCCCGGGCGATCGACGGGTCGCGGGTCCCGTCGTCCCGACACCCGGGGTGCCCGCCGATCGGTCCGGGCCCCGACCTGCCCTGGCCGACCGGAGTTAACGTCATCTCCTCCGCCCACGCTTAAGGTGGGACGTCCGTCCCGAGGTTCCGATGCCGAACTCCTGTCCCCGTTGCGGTGCCGAGGTCGTCCTGGTCGGCCGGGACGCGCGGGTGCTGAACGGCACGTGCACCGCGTGCAGCGGCACGTTCACGATCGTGGAGGAGACCGAATCCGCTCCGGACGGGGCGTTGGACTCCGCCGGTTCCGAGGGACGCGCCACGACCGCGTCCGCCGCGACGCTCCTCAACTGCGCGGACTGCGGGAGTTCCCTGACGCTCCGGGCGACGTCCCGGGACCGCATCGAGGCCGTGTGCGCCCAGTGCCGGACCACGCTCACCTACGGGCTCGGGACCCCGCGCGAGCTGCCCGACCACGGACGCCGACCGGGAAGCTTCCGGTCGGGGGACGAGGGCCGTCGGCCGTTCTCGCCCGCCAACGCGAGGCCGTGCCGGGAGTGCGGGGGGCCGCTTCGATTCTCCACCGGCGCCGACGGGACCGTTTCGGGAGAGTGCGTGGCGTGCGGGAACCGGTTCACCCTGGGGCCGCGGCGCGACCCGGGCCCTCCCTCGCGGGGCCGATGGCAGAGCCGGGGCGACGAGTCGGGAGGCAGAGGCTTCTCCCGCTATCGCGCCGGGGGCCGGGGCGGGGGCGGCGAGCGGCGCGGCGCCCCTCGGTACGGGAGGGGCCCGCGAACGTACCGGCCCCGCTCCCGCCCGGACGGGGACGACGAGGCGCCCGAGGAGTCCCGGCGCCGGCGTCGGCACCGGGACGGGTGAGCCTCCCCCGCCCGCGGCGCGGATCGGGCGCGCGCGCCCGCCGATCCAGGCCGGTCAGCCCGAGCGGCGTCGCAGGAGCACGACGACCGCGGCGACGATCACGATCAGCACCACGCCCACGACCACGTAGTCGAGGACCGGGACCCCGGGAGACGACGGCACGACCCCCGTGCCGTTGAACCCGATCGCGACGCTGACGTCGTTGCCCGCGACCGTCACGTACCCCTGCGTCAGGTTCGCGGTGTAACCCGGGATGCTCGGGACGGTGAACTCGTAGGTGCCGTTGGGGTTCGCGAAGACGAGCGATGCGGTCGGCGCCTGTTCGAGCGTCGTGTTGAGCTCCACCGACCACTTCGTGCCCGGCGGCAGGCCGGTCTCGGTGAACGTCACGTCGTAGGTGTACGGCTCCCACTCGAGGTTGAACGTCCGGTCGGCTCCCGAGACGGAGAACGTCGCCGAGTACGCCGCCGAGAGGCGATACCCCGCGACCGCGCCGACGGTATAGCTGTAGTCCGTCCCGTCCACCTCTTCGAAGACGATCGAGCCCGACCCCGGCACGGTCCGGTTCGTCTCGAGGACCCCGTTCACCGTCACGTTCCAGACCGTCCCCGAGGGCAGCCCGGACTCCTTGAACGTGACGTTGTAGAGCTTCTCGTAGGCGATCGGCACCGTCAGGTTCGCCCCCTGGACGAACGTCACCGTTCCCGCGGCGGGCGTCGCGAGGTAGTCCGGGGTCGGGATCACGGTGTAGCCGTGGGCCCCGGTCGGGAGGCTCCAGTCGGGGATGTACACGACCGGCCGGGAGCTCTCGTACGCGATCCCCAGGTACGAGAACCCCCAGACGTCGTTCGTCGGAAGGCCGGTCTCCTCGAACCGGAGCCAGTACGGGACCGGCGCGTTGCGGGGGCTCGCGTCGCTGAACCCGTCGCCCACCGCGTACGCCCCGCTGGTGCGGTCGGACCAGTAGTTCTCCTCGAGGACGAAGAAGCCGGAGTCGTTCTCGGTGATCGACGCCTGGCGGTGGGCCGCGTCGAAGACGCCGTCCGTCGACGAGCCGTTGTTCGCGACGAAGTTGTTGTCGAGGATCGTCACCCCGGTGCCGTTCTCGATCACCAGCCCGTCGACCACCTCGTCCTCGAGCGTGCTCAGCTCCAGCGAGCTGCTCGTGAGCGAGCTGCTCGTGACGTTCACGAGATAGACCCCGACCTGCCCGCCGAACGCGAAGTCCTGCGAGATCACGACGCCGGTCGTGTTGTTGAGCGCCACCGAGTAGTTGCCGCCCCACGACGTCACGTCGCTCAGTCCCAGGTTGGTCGAGTTGTTCCCCAAGACCCCGAACGGGTAGTCGACGGAGTAGACCCCGGCCACCGTCACGTTCGAGTCGTTGTCCAGCGCGACGACCGCGGTCGGGAAGAGCGAGCCGTTCGCCAGGTTCACGAAGAACAGCGGGGCGAGGGTGGTCTCGGTGCCGTTGATGTCGGCGACCCGGATGTGCGTCGAGTTCGCCAGGTACGCACCGACCGACCCTCCCGTCACGTTCGCCCAGGAGATCGTCCCCACGGTGGAGTTGGCGGCGATGACGGCGATCGACTGGTTCCGGGCCGTGAGGTTGGTCGCCGTCACGCCCGAGTCGAACCCGAACGAGGCGCCCACGCTGCCGCCGGTCGCGACGACCCCCTCGACGAGCACCTCCTGGTCGTTGTTGAGGGCGATGCCCACGGCGCCACCGTTCGCCGCCACGCCCGACACGTTCGCGTACGTGGAGTTGGAGAGCGCGATCGCCGAGGTGCCCGTGCCGGTCGCGTTGAGGTCGTCCACTGTCAGCGAGCGGTCCCGGTCCAGCACCAGCTCCAGCCCCGGGCCGACCGAATCGAGCACGCTGGCCCCGTCGACCGTCACCTGGGTGGAGTTCGTCACGAAGCCGGCCGACCCGTCCGGACCGACCGAGAGGTTCGACACCGCGATCCGGCTCGTGTTGTTGATGGCGAGACCGAACGAGAGCCCGTCGACGTCGACCTCGTTCAGCGTGATCCCGGAGCCGTTGCTGAGGTCGATCCCGGTCACCGAGTCGGTGAGGGTGGCCCCCGTGACGACGAGCGACGTGAGATACCCTCCGACCAAGCCCTCGGCGTCGGACGCCGTGGTGAGCCCGTGGATCGTGAGGCCGCTGGCGTTGAACGCGAGCACGCCGATCGAACCCCCCGAAGCCGACACCGAGCTCAGGGTGGCCCCGGCCACGTACGACAGGTTCGCCGCCGTGGACGCGGTGAGGACCCCGATCAGCGGCGCGCCGCCCGAGGCGGTGAGGGCGGAGGCCGTCACGGCCGAGGAGTTGACGACGGAGACCGCGGACGCCCCGAGCGTCGCGCTGATGTGGGTGAACGTGAGCGACCGAGCATCGATCGCCACGGCGCCCGACGAGATCTCGCTGACGGTGATGTCCTCGGCCTCGCTGTCGTGCGTCCCGTAGAACTCGATCGCCCCCGGAGGGTACCGCAGCTGGGTCTCCTGGGTGGCGTTGCCCTCGACGGTGACGTTCGACACCGAGAACGCCCCGGTCCCGTAGAAAAAGTAGTAGCCCTGCGTCCACCCGGGGATCGGCACCGTGGCGCCGCCGATCGGTCCCGCGCTGGTGGTGTAGGCGAACGAGGCCGCGGCCTGCTCGAAACCGTTCACGACCACCGAGACGTTGACCCACTCGGTCGCGAGGAGGACGAATGTGGGGAGATGGAAGTCGTTGAGCCGGAGGAAGGGGGCGGCGAGGTCCGCGGAGGAGGCGTTGATCCAGAGCTTCTTGGAGGATGCCGAGTAGCCGGTCTGGGCGACGCCGGCCCCGCCGAACGCCACCGCCTGCGCGTTGCCCATGAGGTAGACCGGGGCGTCGACCTCGCTGAGGGCCGCGGGCAGCACGAGCTCCTGCGGGCCCGAGCTCGCGGTCACCGTGAGCCGGGCCGTGCCGTTCCCGTCCGCCCAGCCCTCGAAGACGTACGGGTTCCCGGTCGCGGCGGGCGGGAGGTACGCGACCATGACGCCGGTCGCATTGGTGGGCGCGTAGGAGAACTCGTCCGCGGCGAGGGACGAGCCGAGCGAGCTGTTGTAGGTCGCGAAGAGGAACCCGTAGTCGGGCGTCAGCGTCACCTCGATCCGCTGCGACCCGGCGGGCGCGGAGGGGGCGAACGAGGTGGTGCTCGTGTTCCAGAGTCCGTAGAGGAACGAGGGCCCCTGGTTCAGGTACGCCGTCGCGCCGACGTAGTACACGCCGACGCCGAGGCTCGTCTCCGCCGTGTCCGCGCCGAAGTCGTAGGCCGAGCGAACGCTCCGGTAGGCCCCCGCGGTCGAGTTCCACGCGTCGAGGGTCTCGGTGGCGTTGAGGGATAGGAAGTCCGCGTTGGCGCCGAGACCCGACCCGGCGACGACGAGCTCAGCGTCGTTCAGGAGGCCGTACGGGTTGTAGGCGTCCCCGTTCACCTGGAACTGGGGGGGGTGCGCCGGGGATGCGGTGCCGTTGAACACGACCTGATCGTAGCTGCCCGCCCGGACGAGACCCGAGCCGTTCGAGATCGAGTAGTTGAAGAACAGCTCCGGGTGGCCCCCGACGATCGAGACGTTGTTGAACAGCTCCAGGGTGAACGAGGGGCGGATCGCCATTGAGGGGCCGAGGTCGTAGTAGAACGCCCCCGGGACGAGCGTCCCATGAGGATCGAGGAGCGTGGTCGAGTTCATCGTGGCGTTCGGGCCCGAGAAGTTCCAGACGTTGTCCTCGAACTG
>JASHOP010000023.1 GCA_030041075.1 Thermoplasmata archaeon
GGCGCAGACGTGGGCGCCGCGGTACGGTTGGTCGACCACGGCGGGCGCGGCGCACGAGGAGCAGCGCACGGACGGGCCACGAGGCCGCCGTATTTGAGCGAGCGCGACGCGACGCTTCCGATGAGCGGATACGATTATTAGGCGCCCCCCGGCCAGCCGACGGGGATGGCGTCGTCGGCCGCTCTCTCCCGTCCGAACGCGTTCGGACGACGGGCGCGGCCCGGCCGGGCCGCCACCGAATCCGACGGGGCGTTCAGCGTCACCGACCTCGTCGATCGGTTCCAGCGGATGCTCCAGGTCCAGGAACGCAGCCCGTGCACCGTCAAGCAGTACGGGCACATCGCCCGGACGTTCCTCTCCTACGCCCAGAAGCCGCTCGAGGACGTCACCGAGCAGGACCTCGCGTCGTTCCGCGAGTACCTCGTGCTCCAGCGGCATTATTCGAAGAACTCGATCTACACGACGATCCGGGGTCTCGCCTGCCTGTTCCGGAGCTTCGGGCTCACCACCGCCGAGCGCCTCGACCCTCCGCGGCGGCCCGAACGGCTCCCCCGCTACCTGCGGGAGGACGAGGTCCACCGGCTGCTCGACGCGGTCAAGGACTCGCCGCGGGACAGCGCGATCGTCCACGTCCTCGCCTTCGGCGGGCTGCGCGTGGGCGAGCTCTGCCACCTCCTGAACGAGGATGTCGAGTTCGAGCGGAACATCCTCCACGTCCGCTCGGGGAAGGGCGACAAGGACCGGGAGGTCGTCCTCGAGGACCGGACCCGCGCCGCGATCGACCGGTTCGTGTCGGAGCGGACCGTCGCCGGAGCGCGCGGGCCGCGCCTGTTCGGGGTCGGGCCCGTCACGGTCGAACGCGTCGTCCGGCGGGCCGCCCAGGCGGCCGGGATCCCCCGGAAGGTGACGCCGCACGTCCTGAGGCACACGCTCGCCACCGCCCTCCTCTCCCGCGGGTGCGACATCCGCTACATCCAGAAGCTCCTCGGCCACGCATCGGTCGCGACGACCCAGATCTACACGCACGTCGACACGCAGGCGCTCCGCGACGCCTACCAGCGCGCGAAACCCCAGTATTAACCGAACGCGCTCTGGCCGCCGGCCGTGCGCGACGAGCCGGCCGAGTTGGTCGTCCTCGGCGCGGGCCTCGCCGGAGCCGCGCTCGCCTACCACCTTACCCGCCTCCGCGTCGGGCCGGTGGTCGTGTTCGACCCGAGGACACCGGCGGCCGGGGCGACCGGGCGCGCGGCGGGGATCGTCTCGGAGCAGCTCTGGGACCGCTGGGACGTGGACGTCGTGCGGGCCTCGAAGGAGGAGTACGCCCGCCTCGCCGCCGCATCCGACCCGTCGGCGTACCGGACCGTCGGGTTCGCGCGATGGACCGCCGATCCCAGCGCGGCGGCCGCCCTGCGGGCGAGCGCGGACCGGCTGCGGGCCTGGGGAGTCGCGGTCGAGACGCTCTCCGCCGATCAGCTCGGGGCGCGGGTTCCCGCGGTCCGGTGCGACGGCCTCCGGGAGGTGGTCTGGCATCCCGGGGACGCGGTCGTCACCCCCAGCGCGGTGACGGAGATCTACCTGGAGCTCGCCCGACGGGCCGGCGCGGAGACCGTTCTCGGCACGGGCCCGGGCTCCTTTGCCCGGGACGGGGTTTCGTGGCGTCTTTCGGCGGGCGGTCGCAGCTGGCGGGCCGGCAGCGCCGTGGTCGCGGCCGGTGCCTGGTCGAAGCGGCTGCTCGCCTCGGTGCACCGCTCGGTGCCGCTCGCGCCGTATCGCACGCAGGCCGCCCTCGTCCGGCCGGCGGAGCCGTCGCCCGTTCCGCTGCCGTCCGTGCACGACCTCGACCTGGACGTCTACGCGAGGCCCGAGGACGGAGGCCGAGTCCTGGCGGGCGACGGCACGGAGCGCGTGGAGGCGGACCCCGAGACGTTCCGGCCGTCGGGCGACGCGTCGTTCGTCGCCCATCTCGCGGAGTCGTTCGATCGCCGGTTCCCCGGCTGGAGGGACGCCGAGCTCGTCCGGGCCTGGGCCGGGGTCTGCACCTCCACTCCCGACCGGCGGCCGCTGATCGGGTCGGTTCCGGGAGACGACGGGCTATACTGCATCACGGGGTTCAACGGGTTCGGGGTCATGCGAGCGGGCGGCGCAGCCCGCTACCTGGCCGAGGCGATCGCCGGCGGCCCTGGCGACCGGGCGTGGGCCCGTCTCGCGAGCGTGCTACCGGCGAGGTTCGGCCCGAACCCGCCGCCGTTCCACCCTCGACCCGGATTCACCGTGGAGGACGGCGCGGACCCTCGGTTCTGAGTCCCGCCGTGGCTGGACTCGCGCCGCCCCGCGGCCGTCCCGGTAAGCCTCGCCTCCAAGGCGTCGACCACCGCGGCGCCGTCCCATACCCGCGGTGGGCCCCGGGGCTCCCGGCCTTCGTTCTCGATCCTCGCCGGACCGGGTCGGACCCAGGACTCTCCGGGTGGATCCCGTCCCCGCGGTCGGTCTGCCGGGTTCCCGGGGGTGTCGGGGGGTGTCAGCCGGAGGGCCGGGCGGTCGCCCGCAGACGGTCGAGCTTCTCGAGGAACTCGACCCCCTCCCCGCTGGTCATCGGCGTACCGTCGTCTCGGACGAGCGGGAGGCCCGCGTCGGCGCAGGCGGCCTCGGGGGTCGCGCCCTCGAGCATCCGGCGGACGGCGCGCCGCTCCCGCCCGCCGAGCGAGACCGCGCCCAACTGAAAATCGTCGAACGCCTCGAAGGCGACCGGGCAGACGAGACGGGCGATCCTCGCGAGCTCGGCGGCGTAGAGGCGGATCTCCTCCTGGGCGTGCGGGTCGAGCCGCAGGGAGAGGAAGTGGAACAGGTTCCACAGGTTCGTCTTCCAGTACCACTGGGTGTAGTACGCCACCGGCAGGAGCAGCCGTGCCGTCTCCCGGGCGACCCCCGCCTCCAGCGCGCGCGCGTAGGCGGCGTACGCGTCCCGGGAGACCCGGTCGAGGTCCGCGCGGAACCGCTCCGCGGCGTCGGTCGGCAACGCCTCGCCCCGCCCCTGGCGGTTCCGGGTCGACTGGTGGCGCACCTCCTCGACCGCGGGAACCTCGTACTCGTCGGGAACGATGCTGTACCGGGCGGAGTACTCGTTGACGGACCCCGTCCGGTGGCGGATCCACTGGCGCGCGACGAAGATCGGAAGCCTAACGAGGA
>JASHOP010000024.1 GCA_030041075.1 Thermoplasmata archaeon
TTCTCCTTTCCTTCGGCGGCCCCAAGCACGATGCGCGCCCGGAGGACCAAGCGCTGGGGAGTCGAACGGCCACGCGACCAGGTCTCGAGCTGGGCGCGCTCTTCCGGAGTCAGCTGCAGCGCCGGGGCGACCCGCATGTCGCCCCCATGGGAGCGGAGAGACTTATACTATCGCCTAATAGTGTAGCACTCCACTAGCCCGGTCGGACCGAGAGCGCCTCCCCGTACTCCCTCAGTTCGTCGTATGCCCAGAACCGCTGGTAGCCCTCCGCGACCAGCCCCACCGGGCTCCGAGCGACCGTGTTCTCCCCGAACTTCCGCTTCACCGCCGAGAAGATCCCCTCCGTCCCGGGCCAGCGCATCCCGTAGCTCTTCCTCTCCGCCCACGTCCGATATCCGAGGCGTCGATACTCTCGTACCGCTCGACGGCGAGCGCCCCCTCCGGGTCGGGTGCTGTGGTGCCCGAACGTCTGGGCGTTCTTCGCGATCTTGATCGCCGGCTCGGTACCGGTCTCTCGCAGCGCGGCGAACATCGCTCGCGTGTCGTACGCTCCGTCCCCGTAGAACTTCCGAACTCGGTGCCCCCGATCGACCATCGTCCGCACGTGGGCGGCGGCCGTCCCCGACTCCGAGTGACCCTTCCCCTCGATATGCACCTCGATCCCGACGACCTTCTTTCGACGCACGTCCGCCGTCATCACCACCACCAGGTGCTTGCGCTGGCGCGCCTCCGGGTCCCCATACCGAAGAATCCGATACTCCCCGGCGTTCGTCGTCTTCAGTCCCGTCCCATCCGAGGCGAGTTCGAGTTCCTCGATCCGCGGCAACCGCAGGGTGGGGGTGAGGCCGTGCAGGCGGTGCCAGAGGGTCGTGTAGTCCGGGGCGTGGGGGATCAGCCCGAGCTCCACCAACTTGCGCGTCAGGCCCTCCAACCCGCGATAGTCCACCCACTGCTTCCAGACGACCAGCCACCGAACGAACGACTCCGGGACCCGATATTGACCGCCCCGCTTGCCGCGGTTCATGGGCGCCAGTTCCGTCCCCCAAGCGCGGAACGGCGTCAGATCGAGGTAGAACTCGCCGCGCACTACCAGGGCCTCGTTGTAGGCGGGCCAATCGCGACGGTCCGGATGGGGCTTGCCCCAGCGTTGGGTCATCGTCCCGGACCCCGGTCGTCGGGGTAGATGGACGCGCGCTTACAACGGCAGCCCACTATGGTTCATTCAACACAGCAACCGGCACGGCAAGGGTTATGGGCAAACCGTCTCCTCTCGCGCGTCGGGTTCCCGACGCCCGTGCCGGCCCGCGCCGACGAGTCGCGCCTCGGGGGGACGCTTTTTCTCGAGGACGGGACCCGCTTTGACGGCGAGGGGTTCGGCGCCCCGGCCCGCCACGTCGGCGAGGTCGTGTTCACGACCGGGATGGTCGGTTATCCCGAGTCGCTCACCGATCCATCGTTCCGTGGCCAGATCCTGTCGTTCACCTACCCGCTCCTCGGCAACTACGGCATCCCGCCGACCGGGCCGCGCGCCTCGGACGACCTACCGGCGCTCGAGAGCGGGAGGGTCCAGGTCCGCGGTCTCGTCGTTCGGGGGACGACGCGCCCGAACCACTGGGCGATGGGGCGGACCCTCGAGGAGTGGCTCGCGGAGGAGGGGGTCCCGGGGATCCGGGGCCTCGACACGCGGCGCCTTACGGAGCACCTGCGCTCGCGCGGGGTGCTCCGCGGTGCGGTGCACGTCGGCCCGGAGTCGGACCGGCCGTCCGACGACGAGCTGGCCGCAGCGATCCGGCGGGCACCCCAGTACGCGGACGAGAAGCTCGTGGAGGAGGTGTCGCCCCGCGCCCCGTCGGTGCTCGGGACCGGTCCGGGGCCACTGGTCGCGGTCCTCGACTGCGGGGTGAAGTCGAGCATCCTCCGGGCGCTGCTCGCGCGGGGCGTGCGGGTCCTGAGGCTGCCGTACGACCACGAGGTACCCCGGCGATGGGACGGGCGCCGGGTCGCGGGCCTGGTCGTCGGCAACGGCCCGGGCGATCCCGCCCACCTGAAGACGACGATCGAGGAACTCGGCCGGCCCTCGAACCGCGACGTGCCGACGCTCGGGATCTGCCTCGGGCACCAGCTCGTCGCCCTCGCCCGGGGCGGCTCGACGTTCAAGCTCAAGTACGGGCACCGGGGTCAGAACAAGACGATCTACTTCCCCGACGGCCGCGCGCTCATCGTGAGCGAGAACCACGGATACGCGGTCGACCCCCGCTCGCTGCGGGGGACGGGCCTCGAGCCGTGGGCGACCAACCCGGACGACGGCACCCTCGAGGGACTGCGGAACGGGACGGGGCGCCTCCTCGCCCTCCAGGGCCACCCCGAGGGGCACCCGGGTCCCCAGGAGGCCGGGTTCGTGTTCGACCAGTTCGTCCGGCGGGCCCGGCGGCGGTCATGACGCCCGTCCTGCCCGAGAAGGTAATCGTCCTCGGTAGCGGCGCGCTCAAGATCGGCGAGGCCGGCGAGTTCGACTACTCGGGAAGCCAGTGCCTGAAGGCGCTCGAGGAGGAGGGCGTGTTCGCGATCGTCGTCAACCCGAACATCGCGACCCTCCAGACCGACCCGCCGAAGCACGGCAAGGTCTACTTCCAGCCGCTGGTTCCGGAGTTCGTCTCGGCGATCTTGGACGCGGAGCGACCGGACGGGATCCTCCTGTCGTTCGGGGGCCAGACGGCGCTCAACTGCGGGGTCCAGCTCGCCGACCTCGGCGCCCTCGGGCGAACCGGAACCCGGGTCCTCGGCACGCCGCTCGCGGGGATCCGCGCGACCGAGGACCGGGCGAAGTTCGTCCGGGCGATGGCACGCGCGCGGGTCCCGACGCTCCCGAGCCGCGCCGTCTACTCGCTCGAGGAGGCGAACGCCGCCGCGCACGAGCTCGGGTTCCCCGTGATGGTGCGCGTGGCGTTCACCCTGGGAGGCCGGGGCGGGGGCGTCGCGCGCGACCCCGCGGAGCTTCGGGACGTCGTCGGCCGCGGACTGCGGGCGAGCCCCGTCCACCAGGTGCTGCTCGAGCGGTACGTCGGGTCGTTCAAGCAGATCGAGTACGAGGTCGTGCGCGACGCGCGCGGCAACGCGCTCACCGTCTGCAACATGGAGAACGTCCTCGGGATGCGGGTCCACACCGGCGACAACATCGTCATCGCGCCCAGCCAGACGCTCGACGACGCCGAGTACCAGCGACTGCGCCAGGCGGCGTTGCGTGCGGTCGCGGAGTGCGGGATCGTCGGGGAGTGCAACATCCAGTTCTGCCTCGATCCCGACGGAGAGGAGTACTACGCGATTGAGGTGAACGCGCGGCTCTCGCGCTCGAGCGCCCTCGCGAGCAAGGCGACCGGCTACCCCCTTGCCTACGTCGCGGCGAAGCTCGCCCTCGGCTACACGCTCCCCGAGCTCAAGAACCGGGTCACCGGCGTGACGACCGCGTGCTTCGAGCCGGCGCTCGACTACGTCGTCGTGAAGCTCCCCCGGTGGGACCTCGACAAGTTCGCCCGCGCCGACCGGCGGCTCGGCCCGTCGATGAAGTCGGTCGGGGAGGCGATGGGAGTCGGCGCCTCGTTCCCCGAGGCCCTCGCGAAGGCGGTCCGGATGACCGACCCCCGCGCCGACCTCCTGCCGCCGACGGAGGTGCGCTCGCGGGCGGCGATCCTCGCCGACCTGGCGTCGCCGACCCCCGACGCCTTGTTTTGCACGCTCGAGGCGCTCCGGGCGGGGATCGGGGCCGACGAGATCGCCCGGATCTCGTACATCGATCGTTGGTTCGTCGAGGCGCTCCGCGAGATCGAGGTCGCCCACCGCGAGCTGGCGGCCGGCCCCGTGGGCTCTGTCGACGGGCGCCTCCTGCGTCGCGCGAAGGAGCTCGGCTTCTCGGACCGCGCGGTCGGACGCGCCGCCCGGCTCGACGAGGAGGAGGTCCGGCGCCGCCGGCTCGAGGCCGGGATCCGGCCGCGCGTGCGGATGATCGACACGCTCGCCGGCGAGTGGCCGTCCCGGACCAACTACCTCTACCTCACCTACCGGGCCGACGCGGACGACGTCCGGCCGATGGCGAGCGGGTCGGCCCTGGTCGTCGGCGCGGGCCCGTACCGGATCGGCTCGAGCGTGGAGTTCGACTGGTCGACGATGAACCTGGTCGACGGCCTGCGCGCCGAGGGGCTCCCCGGCGTCGCGGTCCTCAACTCGAACCCCGAGACCGTGTCGACCGACTACGACCGCTCCGACCGGCTCTACTTCGAGGAGATCACGCTCGAGCGGGTCCGCGACATCGTCGAGTTCGAGCACTTCGCCGGTGTCGTGACGTGCGTCGGCAGCCAGCTCGCCCAGAACCTGACCCCGCTCCTGACGGCGTGCGGGATCCCGATCCTCGGGACCTCCGCGGAGTCGATCGACACCGCCGAGGACCGGGCCCGTTTCGGGCGCCTCCTCGAGAGCCTCGCGATCCCCCAGCCTCCCTGGCGCGCGTTCACGACCGTCGAGGAGGCGAGCGCGTTCGCCGACGACGTCGGCTACCCGGTCCTCGTCCGGCCCTCGTACGTCCTGAGCGGCCAGGCGATGCGGGTGATCTACGGCCGCTCCGACCTCGACCGGTTCCTCTCGGAGGCGGCGCGCGTCTCGCCCGAGCATCCGGTGGTGATCTCGAAGTTCGTCGAGGGGGCCGACGAGATCGAGCTCGACGCGATCTCGGACGGGACGCGCGTCCTGGTCGCCGGGGTCCTCGAGCACGTCGAGCGCGCCGGGATCCATTCGGGCGACGCGATCTTCTGCCTCCCCCCGCGCCACACCCCGGCGGAGGTCCAGCGCCAGCTCCTGGACGCCGCGACCCGGCTCGCGCGCACGCTCGCGATCCGGGGGCCGTTCAACGTCCAGTTCCTCGTCAAGGACCGCGCCTACCAGGTGATCGAGCTCAACCTGAGGGCCAGCCGCTCCCTTCCGTTCCTCGCGAAGGCGACCGGCGTGCCGCTCCTCCGCGAGGCGGCCCGTGCGCTCCTCGGATCGCCGCTCGCCCGCGAGGGCGTCGCGCCGCTGCCCCCGGGACGCTGGGGGGTGAAGGTCCCCCAGTTCTCGTTCCTCCAGCTGGTCGGGTCGGACCCGCTCCTCGGCGTCGAGATGCAATCGACCGGGGAGGTCGCCTGCTTCGGCCCGACGTTCTCGGACGCCCTCGTGAAGGCGCTGGTCGCGACCGGCGTGAAGCTCGTCCCGCGGCGGGGCGAGGCGTTCCTCTCCGTCGGCGGCCCGCGCCTCAAGGAGGAGCTGCTCCCGATCGCCCGCCGGGTCCGGTCGATCGGCCTCAAGATCGCCGCGACCGAGGACACCGGCGCGTTCCTCACCGAGCGGGGGGTGCGGGGGGTCCGGATCCTGCACAAGGTCTCGGAGCCCGAGCGGCACCCGAACGTCCTCGAGTCGCTCGACCGCGGGGAGATCGACCTCCTCCTCAACGTCCCGCTCTCGCTGACCCAGGAGAAGTTCGAGCGGATGCTCGAGGACGAGTACGTCCTGCGCCGCCGGGCGGTCGAGCTCGGGATCCCGCTGTTCACGAGCCTCGAGGCGTTCGCCGCCTACGTGGAGGGGATCGCGTGGCACGAGGAGCACTCCCTCACGGTCGAGTCGCTCTACGGAACGCCGCCCCCTTCGCCCGCCGCCCCGCGGGAGGTGCCGATGGTGCCGCGCAAGCGGCGGAGCCGCTCGTCGGGCCGCCGCTGAACCGGGGACCGCGGCTCAGGCCGCGACCGGGAACTTCGTGATGGAGTACTCGGGGACGAGGGTCGAGGTGTCGAGCACCTCGGGGATCCCGCGGATCCGCTCGGTGACGAAGTCGAGCACCTGGCGCTTGTTCGTCGTCGCCGGGGAGAACTCGAGGACGACCAGGATGTCCCAGTCGCCCGTCAGGAAGTGGAGCTCCTTCACCTCGGGGAACCCCTCGAGGAGGCGCCGGATGCGGTCGAGGTCGCCGCCCTTCACCTTGATGTAGGTGAGCGCGCGCACGCTCCTCAGCTCGGTCGGCATGACCGCGCACAGGTTCTCCTCCGAGAACTGCTCGGTCCCGATGAGGCGGTGACCGGACGGGCAGACGAGGACCGGGAACTTCTCGATGCCGCGCAGGTGCTCCGCGACGATCCGCTCGAGACGCCCCGCCTTCCCGATGTCGACCACGCGCAGGCGGTAGCCCCGGTGGCTCGCGATCTCCTCGGAGACGGCGGCGCACCGCGACTGGTCGTCCGAGAGGAAGAACACCGCCGCGTCGGCGCCGGCGGACGCCGCCGACTCGCCGAGGCTGGTCGAGGCGCCTCCGACCGCCACCCCGACGGCCGGGACCCCGGAGACCCCCGCGGTCGGGGGGCTCGCGGCGGGCGGGCGGTAGAACGAGGTGACGACCTTCTTCGACTGGACGTAGAGCGTCAGCTCGCGGGAATCGTCGGCCATGGAGCGCGGTCCGAAGGAGCGGCGCGGGCTATTTAATGCGATGTCCCCGCCGGAGCGCGAGGGAAGGGAAGGAAGGGGTTCGGGTCCCGGGCGCGGGGCCGTCTAGTAGCGCTTGTAGGTGTCGGAGCGCTCGCGGCCGCCGCTGCCGCCCCCCCCGCCACCACCGTAGCGACCCCCGCCGCCGCCGTAGCCGCCACCCCCGCCGCCCCGGTAGCCGCCGCCGCCGAACGACCGGCGCTCGCTCTCGAACTCCTGCTGGCTCATGTCGAGGGCCTGGTTGATCTCGGCGATCGTCTCGGTCGACTTCGACAGGTTGCCGTAGCGGCCGACGTTAAGGCGCATGTGGCCCCGGACGAGCGATACGTACCCGTTGTCGACGAGAATCGTCTCGTCCTTCTGGATCGCTCCGATCTGCTCGTTCCACAACGAGAGGATGATGGTCGCCGTGTCGTCGCCGACGACGGCCTCGCAGACCTTCCGGGGGTCTCCGAACTTGCCCATCACTTCCTTCGGCTCGCCCACGTTCATCACTTTGGCGAGCACGTTCACTTGCTTCGAATTCGGCGTCAGGTCGCGCACTTTCGTCAGGGGTTTGTCGGTCATCTTCGTCGCCTCGTTCCGCGTTTCGCGTTTGGTTCCGTGGGAATCGCGGAGAGACTTTCGTCGCGCGAACACTCGTCGTAAAACTAGGACGGGCGGGACGCTCGATTCGGGCCGGACTCGCGAATTCCTCGAAAGCCCATGACGGGCGGGGGTCATAAAGGATTCGCACCGCCCGGTACGCGGGGCCGACGGGCGATGCGCGCGGGCGCCGGTCCAGCGCTACCCTTTTCAGCCGGGACAGGGGTCGGGGGGAGGCCGGGATGAGCAAGCGGTTCGAGGTCGGCATCCAGCATATCCGGGCCCGGCAGTACGCCCCCGCCGCGGACGAGTTCTTCGCGATCGTGCGGGAGACCCCGACCGACGCGACCGCGTGGTCGTACTACGGGATTGCCCTCGCCCACCTCGGGCGCGGGGCCGAGGCGGAGGCCGCTCTCTCGAAAGCGATCTCGCTCGCCCCCCAGAATGAGGACGCGTGGTTCCATCTCGGGATCGCCCGCGGGCTGCGCGACGAGTGGGCCGACGCGGCGCGGGCGTACCAGCGCGCGGTCGCGCTGGCGCCCCACGACATGGTCGCGTGGCACCGGCTCGGCGTAGCGCTCGCCGAGTCGGGCGACGAGCCGGCGGCGGCCGTCGCGTTCGAGCGCGCCCTCGTTCTCTCGCGGGAGGTCGACGCCGGCCCGAACGCCGACGTCACCCCGCCTCCCCGCCGCCTGGACGACCACGTCGACGAGGCGGGCGAGCGCGAGGGTGCCCGCGAGGCCAAGAGCTGGCTCGACCTCGCGCTGTCGCTCCTCTCCCTCGGGGACGAGGAGGAGGCCGTCGCGGCCTACGAGCGGGCGTACAACCTCGACCCCGACCGGGCCCAACGGTCGCTGTTCCACCCGATGCTGAGGCTCCTCACGGCGGTGGAGGGGGACGAGCCCGCCGGCCAGGAGGCCCCGCTCCCCAATCGACCCGAGCGCCCGGGCGGGATCCGTCCGCCCGAGCCCCGCCCCGAAGTAGGGTAGACCGTCGTCCCTAGACCGGGTGCGGCGCCTCGGTCACGATCGCCGACTCCGCCCACGTCTTCGCGCGCTCCCGCGCGGCCGCGTGCCGCCAGAGGAATCCGTGGACCCTCTCGAGCAGGGCGGATTTGCAGTCGCCGCACAGCAGCGCCCCCGAGCGGCAGTCCGCCGTGATCCGCCCGAACTCCTCCTCGGTCGGGGCGAACCGGCTGCGCCACAGGGCCCAGACGGAGCAGATCTCCGGGGTCGCCCCGAGGCGGCGCTGCTCCTCGACGGTCGCGCGGCCCCCGGTGAACGCATTCCGCACCTTGCGGTCGATCTCCTTCGGAGGGTCGTTCAGGAACAGCGCGTTGTCGCGGGCGCTCCCCGTCGTCGACATCGCCGCCTCGCCGAGGAGCCCCGGGACCATCCGACTGTGGACGAGCGCCGGCTTCGGGTACCCCATCCCCTCGGCGATGTCGCGCGTGAGCCGAAAGTGCGGGTCCTGGTCGATCCCGCAGGGGATGAGGCACGGGATCGACCGCCCCTCGCTCCACGACGGCCAGAACGCCGGCACGGTCTGGAGGGCGGTGTAAAAGACGAGGCCGATGTTCGTCGACGGCTCGAAGCCGAACACCGCCTTAACGCTCGAGTAGGTGATCCGGCGCGCGGCCCGGATCGCGAGCGGGTAAAGGGCGGCAATCGACCGCGAGTCGAAGAACACGTGCGTGCGCTTCGGGTCGAACCCGAGGGCGAGGATGTCGTAGAGGTTCTCGAGCCCCCAGCGAGCCGTCTCCTCGCGGGAGAGGCCCGACCGGGCCCAGAACTTCTCGTCGTCCGTGATCTGGACGTACATCGGGACCCCGAACTTGGCCTGGAGCCACCGGCACAGTTCGAACGACACGAGGTGCGACGTGTGCAGCGGGCCGGACGGTCCCCGCCCCGAGTAGAGGAAGAACGGACGCCCGGCCGCGAACCCTTCGAGCAGCGGCCCGAGGTCCCGGTGCGAGTAGTAGATCCCCCGGGCCAGGAGGGGGCTAAGCTCACCGCCGGCGAGCGCGCGGATCCGGTCGAGAAGCTCGGGCGCGATCGCCTGGGTCCCGAACAGCTCGCGGAGGCGGTCGTAGTCGATGCGGCCCTTCACCTCGTAAGGGGTGACGACGAACGGGTCGGTCTCGGGCATCGGCGGGTCCCGTCGTTAGCCTTCGGGGAACGTGATCTTCGCGAGGATCGACTCCCGCTCCGCCGGCGGCACGCCCGCGAGCGTGAGCGCCGACGAGACGCAGCTGCGGGAATGCTCGAAGACGATGGTGTGCCCGCACGCCGGGCAGGTCGCCCATCCCTCGATCAGGCGTCGGAGTCCCTCCCGCGACGACGAGGAGTCCCTCCGCGCGAACCGGTCGACCAGGATCGCGGCGCCGGCGGCGTTCTCGAGGTTCGAGAGCGGCACGCGCACCGACGTGTTGCAGATCGGGCACCGGGCCGGATTGCGGCAGGTGCAGGCCATCGCGACCCGGTATTCGCACGGCTCGCCTAAAAGGGCGCGGGAGGGCTCCGTCGACCGTCGGGAGCGCCCCTCCCCGGGCCGCGCGGCGGACCGGTCGGCCCGCGGGGGTATAAGTACACGGAGGCCGCGTAACGGATGCCGATGGACTCCGGCGAGCGGACCGACCCGATCCGGGCGACGTTCGTCGCGATCCTCCAGCAGCTCAACCGTGCCGAGTCGATCCACGAGGGACGTTCCCGCGACCAGGCGCTCGAGCTCGCCGACCTCGAACGGCTCCTGCGCCAGTTCGCGCCCGTCGACGACGGGGAGGTGAGGGTCGCCCAGGCGCTCGGGCTCCTGGTACGCAACGGCCTGGTCGTCGCCCAGGCGGGGGAGCGAGGTACCCGCGGGGCGCGGCCGCAGGGCCCGGCCCGGTACCGGATCACGGCCGAGGGGAAGGCGTTCCTGGTGGAGGCGCTCCGCCGGGCCGACCGGATCTCCTGACCGACGCCCCCCGGGCCCCGCCTTCCACCGCCGAGAATCACCTTCCGCACGAAGCGTTAAGTACCGAACCTCGGTCTGCGCCCCGCCGTGTCGCGGATCCACTCCGGACGCAAGGGAAGGGCCGGTTCGCACCGCCCGTACCCTCTCGTCAAGCCCGAGTGGGCGACCGCCACGGTCGAGGAGATCGCGACGCAGGCGGTCCAGCTCGCGAAGGCCGGGCGGCCGGCGGCCCAGATCGGCCAGGTCCTGCGCGACAGCTACGGGATCCCGTCCGCGCGGGCGGTCACCGGAAAGTCGCTCGGTTCCCTCCTGGCCGCCCACGGCGTCCGCCCGGAGATCCCCGACGATCTCCAAGCGCTGCTCAAGCGCGTCGTTCACCTTCAGGGACATCTCAAGGCCCACCCGAACGACCTCGCCAACCGCCGAGGGCTGAACCTGATGGAGTCGAGGATCCGCCGCCTCGCGCGCTACTACCGCCAGCGCGAGCGGATTCCCGAGAGCTGGCGGTACTCCGCCGCCGGCGCCGCGCTCCAGGTGGAGTGATGGCCTCGGGTCCCGACGGATTCGTTCACCACCCCCGCTATCTCGAGGAGTTCGGGCGCGCGCGCGGCCTCCTGCTCGGCCACCCCCAACGCTGGCGCGTCATCTACCACTACGACGGTGACGGCGTCGCCGGCGCCTCGTGCGCGCTGCGGGCGCTCGCCCGTCTCGGCTATCCCGCCCAGGCGACGTCGCTGGTCGGCGTCGAGCGGGAGAAGATCGCCGCGCTCCTGAAGGCGACGCCCGGACCGGTCCTCGTGACCGACACCGGGGCGAGCTGGCTCGACCTGTTCGCGCAGCACCCCCACCCGGTGATCGTCCTCGACCACCACCGGTACCCCGGGGTACCCGACCCCCCGCCGCTCCCCGAGCACGTGGCGTTCGTCAACCCGCTCGACTGGGGAGTGGACGGGATGCGCGAGATGTGCGCGGCGACGCTCACCTGGCTGTTCACCGTCTTCCTCGACCCCGCGAACTGGGACAACGCGGCCTGGGGCCTCTCGGGGGCGATCCACGACCGCCAGCACGTCGGAGGGTTCCTTGGCTTGAACGGGACGCTGGTCGACGAGGCAGTCCGGCGCTCGCTGGTCGTCCGCCGCCGGGGTCTCCCGCTCCTCGGGTCGACCGTCGGCGAGGCGCTGGGCCGGAGCATCGACCCGTTCGTCCGGGGACTTTCGGGACAGGTCGGCGCCGCGGAGGCGTACCTTCGGCAGCTGTCGATCGACCCGAGCCACGCCCCGATCGACCTGGCCCCGGACGAGGTCGACCGGCTCGCTCGCGGCCTCCGGGAGAGACTCGAGCGCGCCGGCGTGGTGCCCGAGCTCGTGGCGATGGTCGACTCGGAACGGTGGTTCGTCCCGTCGCTCGGGCTCGATGCGGAGGAGGTCTCGAACCTCCAGAACGCCACGGGACGGGAAGGGTTCCCCGGGGTCGGGGTCGCCCTCGCTCTCGGCGACCCGGCGGCGGTCGAGCGCGCCCGCGCCGCGGAGACCGAGTGGCGGAGCGGGGTGCTCCGCGGGCTGCGCCGGATCGAGGAGGGCGGCGTCCGTTCGATGAGCGCCCTGCGCTGGTTCGAGAGTCCCGAGACCCCGCTCGCCGGGACGCAGGCGGGGCTCGCGATGAACTACCTGCTTCCGCCGGACCTTCCCGTGTTCGTCTTCTCCGACGCGGCGCCGTCGCCCACGAAGGTGAGCTCGCGGGGCCTGAACCGTCAGGTCGACCGCGGGCTCGACCTCGCGAGCGTCTGCCGCCACGCGGCGGCGTCGGTCGGGGGTGAGGGCGGGGGGCACCGCGTCGCGAGCGGCGCGACGATCCCGGCCGGGACCCGCGACCGCTTCCTCGAGGCCGCCGACCGCGAGCTCGCCCAGCAGCTGGGCACGAGGACCGCGGCGTGAGCGCCGTCCCGTCCCCCCCCGCCGCCGCGGCACCCGAACGGGTCCGGGACCGCCCGCTGGAGCAGGAGATGCACCGCTCCTACATCGACTACGCGATGAGCGTGATCGTCGGGCGGGCGCTGCCCGACGGGCTGGACGGCCTGAAGCCGGTCCACCGGCGCATCCTCTGGTCGATGTGGGAGACCGGGGCGAGCCACGACCGCCCGTACCGCAAGAGCGCGAGGACGGTCGGCGACGTCCTCGGGAAGTACCACCCGCACGGCGACCTCTCCGTCTACGACGCGCTCGTTCGGATGGCCCAGCCGTTCAGCCTTCGCTACCCCCTGATCGACGGCCAGGGCAACTTCGGCTCGATCGACGGGGACGGCCCGGCGGCGATGCGGTACACCGAGGCCCGCCTCTCGCCCCTCGCGGAGGAGATGCTCCTCGACATCGAGAAGGAGACGGTCGACTGGACCGACAACTTCGACGGGACGCTCAAGGAGCCGCTCCTCCTCCCGTCGAAGGTGCCCAACCTCCTCGTCAACGGTTCGGCCGGGATCGCCGTCGGGATGGCGACCAACATGCCGCCCCACAACCTCTCCGAGGTCGTGGACGCCCTCTGCCTCCTCCTCGCGCGGCCGGGCGCGACGCTCGACGAGTTGATGAAGGTCCTCCCCGGCCCGGACTTCCCGACCGGGGGGTTCCTCTCCGCGGAGGGGATCCGGGAGGCATACGAGACCGGTCGGGCGATGGTCCACCTGCGGGGGGCCGCGGAGATCCGGGAGCGCGGGGGCCGCGACGAGATCGTGATCACCGAGATCCCGTACGAGGTCAACAAGGCGGCGCTCCTCGAGCTGATCGCCGAGCTCGTGAAGTCGAAGCGGATCGACGGGATCACCGACCTCCGGGACGAGTCGGACCGCGCGGGCACGAGCGTCGTCCTCGAGCTCCGGCGCGACGCCCCCGCCGAGATCGTCCTCAACCGACTCTACGAGCACACCCCGCTCGAGACGAGCTTCGGCGTGATCAACCTCACCCTGGTCGAGGGACGCCCCCGCGTCCTCGGTCTCAAGGCGCTCCTCGAGCTCCACCTCGACCATCGTCGCCGGACGATCACCCGCCGGACGAAGTTCGACCTGCGGAAGACCGAGGAGCGGCTCCACCTCCTCGAGGGGTTCCTGACCGCGATCGACCACATCGACGAGGTGATCCGCATCATCCGCCGGTCGAAGGACGCCCCGGTCGCGGAGACGAACCTCATGGGGAAGTTCCTCCTCTCGGCCGAGCAGGCGAAGGCGATCCTCGACATGCGCCTCGCCCGCCTCACGGCGCTCGAGCGCGAGTCGATCGAGAAGGAGAAGGCCGAGAAGGAGGCGCTCGGGCTCGAGCTCAGGTCGATCCTGGCGTCCCCCGAGCTCCTCGACCGGCTGATCGTATCGGAGCTGACGGACCTCAAGGCCCGGTTCGGGGATCCCCGGCGCACCCGGATCGTCCCCGCGTTCACGGCGCGGACGCTCGAGGACCTGATCCCGGACACCGACGTCGTGGTCCTCATGACGCGGGACGGCTACATCAAGCGCCTCCCGCTCGACCAGTACCGCCGCCAGCGCCGCGGGGGTCGGGGCCTCGTCCAGATGGAGACGAAGGAGGAGGACTACGTGATCCGCACGTTCGTCACCCGGACGCACGACGACCTCCTGTTCTTCACCACCCTCGGCCGCGTCTACCTCCTCAAGGGCTACGAGATCCCGGAGGGGAGCCGCCACTCGAAGGGGAAGGCGGTGATCAACCTCCTGCCCCGGCTCAAGGACGGCGAGCAGGTCCGCACCCTCCTCCCGCTCCACGACCTCGCGGGACCCGGCTCGCTGTTCTTCGCGACCCGGCGGGGGCTCGTGAAGCGGACCGAGCTCGACCAGTTCCAGAACATACGGACGAGCGGGATCCAGGCGGCCCTGCTCGAGGAGGGGGACGAGCTCGTCGACGTCGTGCTCGTCTCGGACGACGCGACCGAGATCGTCCTCGCGACGTTCGCGGGCCAGCTCGTCCGGTTCCCCGTCGGCGAGGTCCGGGCGATGGGGCGCGCGACGTACGGCGTCATCGGGGTCCGCCTATCGGGCGCGAAGGACGACCGGGTCGTCGCGATGGCCCCGGTGAGCCCGAGGTTCCCGACCCTCCTCTCGCTCACGACGACGGGCTACGGGAAGCGGAGCCCGACGGACGACTACCGGCGGACCCGCCGCGGGGCGAAGGGCGTGCGCACGATCCGCACGGGCGACCGCAACGGCGGCGTGGTCGCGGTACTCCCGACGACCGACGCTTCGGAGGTCCTGGTCACGACCCAGCGCGGCATCACGATCCGCGTCGCGGTGAAGGGGATCCGCACCCAGTCGCGCAACACGCTGGGGGTGCGCGTCATCCGGCTGGACGACGGCGACGCGGTCCGGGACGCGATCGTCCGCGAGGTGGGGGCCGAGCCCGCGGGGAGCGGACCGCCGGAATCCGCCGCCGGCGCGCCCGACGCGTCGCGCGCGGACGCGCCGGAGGGGGACGAGGGGGACGACGACCCCGGGACCCGCGAGCCCGACGACGACGCCCCGACGGACGAAGACGATGCCGCGTAGATCGCGCGGGAAGACGGTCCTCCTCTGCCCCCAGTGCGGCTCGGCGAAGGTGACGCTCATCGCCGGCTCGATAGTCGGCCAGGTCTACCACTGCACGGCGTGCGACTACGTCGGCTCGCTCATCCTCGAGACCGACCTGCCGCCGGACGGCGCCCCTCCCCCGGACTCGGCGTAGGAGGTCGGGCCGCCCGCGACGCCGCGGACCGGCGCGGGGCCCTCTCGGTCGCATGGCCGCCCCCGAGATCGTAGACACCGTCCCCGAGTTCGCCCGCGTCTGGCACGGCGTCCGGAACGACCCGGTCCCCGTCCAGGTCGACGCGTGGGAGCGGCTCTACGGTCGCCGATGGCCGGAGCTGCTCGCGATCCAGAAGCGGGCGTACCGAGCCGGGGAGGTGCCGTGGCGCCGGATCGCCGAGTCGCGCGTCTTCCCGACGCTCCCGGCGACGTGGCCCCGGGTCGCCCGGGTGCGCCGGACGCTCCGGGCCGTGATCCCCACCGCGGAGGCGAGCGTTCGCCGGCGGCTCGGATTCGACGGGCCGATCGTCCACGTGCTCCACGTGGGGATCGGGTGCGGCGCCGGCTGGTCGACCTCGCTTCGCGGGAGGCCGGCGGTCCTCTACGGGCTCGAGAACGCCGCCGAGCTCGGCTGGACGGGAACGCCGCGCCTGACCGCGCTCGTGGCGCACGAGGTCGCCCACCTCGCCCACTCCGGTCTGAGGCGTCGCGCCGGGTTGCGGGGGGTCGATTCGCTGCGCGGTCCGTACGGACGGCTGTACGCCGAGGGGTTCGCGACCCGGCTCGAGGAGGACGCGCTCGTGCCGCGCGCCGCGCTCGGCTCGGAACGGGACCCCGGCTGGTCGAGCTGGTGCCGGCGGAACGCCGGGCCGCTGGCCGCCGGCTTTCTGCGGCGCGCGCGCCGGCGCGCCTCGGTCCGGGCGTACTTCGGCTCGTGGTACCGCGTCGGCGGGCACATCGAGACGGGCTACTGGCTCGGCCGCGAGGCGGTCCGCGCGCTCGAGTCCGCCTCGTCGCTGCGGGCGGTCGCCGTCCTCCCGCCCCGTGCAATCGGCGACCGGAGCCGCGAGGCGCTTGGGCGGATCGCGGCCGCCGGCGGGACCC
>JASHOP010000025.1 GCA_030041075.1 Thermoplasmata archaeon
CACGCGCCCGGCCGCGATCCGGGAGATGCCGCGAGGCGTCCGCGTCTGGTTCCGCGCCGGGCGCACCGGAAGGGAGGAGATCCTTCACCTCCTCGATCGGCTCGATCGCCGGGGCGCCCACCCGGACCTTCCGATCCGGCGGCCGGACGAGATCCAGCGGCTCGTCCGCCTACCGACCGAGGAGTTCCGCCGGTACCTCGCGTCCCGGGTGGACGAGCTCGAGAAGGCGCCGTGAGCTCCGGGCCCCGACCGCCGACGGGGATCCGCTGGACCCCCCGCGCGTGGCTCCTGCTCGGCGCCGGCACGGTGCTCCTGCTCGTCGCGATCGCGCTCCGCGATCCCGTGGCGGCGTTCGTCGGGCTCCCCCTGCTCATCGCCCCGATCGCGGTGGCGATGACGGGGCCCCCGCCGCCGTTCCGGGCGGACGTGGCGTGGAGCGCGGACGGCGCCGAGACCGAGGTCCGGGTCTCGGGCCGGATCCGCACCGCCGCCGCATCCCGGGGGTCCGAGCTCCGCCTCCTCGTCCACCGACCGGGGGAGCTGCTCGGGCCGGACACCCCCGAGTACGCTCCCGCCCCCGACGGGACCGACTTCACGTTCCGCTGGACGTCGCCCTGGCCGACGGTCTCGGTCGTCCCGGCCCCGACGGTCGTCTGGCAGGATCCGTTGGGTCTCGCCCAGCGGCCCTCGGCCGGGGACCGCGAGTCGCTCGTGGTGGAGCGATCGCCGCCGGATGCGATGCGGCTGGGCACGGTCCGGCTCGAACGCACCCTCCCGCTGCCCGGAGAGACCCGGTCCCACCGGATCGGCCCGTCCGGCGAGTTCTTCGGGATCCGCGACGCGCAACCGACCGATCCCCCCAGGCGGATCAACTGGCTCGCGTCGGCGAGGGCGGGCCGACCGCTCGCGAACGAGTACGAGCTCGACCGGACGGGGGACGTCGTCCTCCTCCTCGACACCCGACCGACGCGGCTCGGGGCGATAGTCGACGAGCGGCTCCTCGGGGTGTCGCGCGCCGCGCTCCTCGGCGTGGCCGAGGCGTTCCTCCGGGCGAAGGACCGCGTCGGGTTCGCGGCGTTCGACGAGTTCCTCCATGCCGTGCCGCTCGCGGGGGGGCGGCATCAGCGGATCCGGATCCAGCAGGCCGTCCTCGCCACCCGGCGCGCGACGCTGCCCGGTCCGTCGGAGCGGTGCGCCGTCAGCCTCGGTCGGTACTTCCCGCCCGGGATCACCGTGCTCCTCGTCTCGAGCCTCGCCGACGAGTCGACGGCGGAGGTCGTCCCGCACCTGACCCGCCGCGGCTACCCGGTCGTCGTCCTGAGCCCGTCGCCCCTCGGCGTCGAGTCGGCCCTCATCCCCCTCGACCCCGAGGACGACCGGCTGGCCGCCCGGATCGACCGGATCGATCGTCGGAGCTCGATCGCGAAGACCTGGATGTACGCTCCCGTGGTCGACTGGGACGACTTCTGGACGCTCGCCGGCCTCGTCCGGTTCCTGCAGCAGCCGCGCCGCCGGAGGGTCGCGTGAACGTGCCGGCCCCGCTCCGGGGCGCTCCCCTCGGCGCGGTCCTCGGCGCCGCGCTCGCCTTGCTCGCGCTCGGCACCGCCTTCCCCTGGTACATCGGCCTCGCGCTCGCCCTGGGGAGCGTGGCGGTCGCCACCTGGATCCGGGCCCAGTTCACGGACGGCCGGCGCGAGCTCGGGGTCGTCCTGGTCCTCGCCGCCCTCGTCGTCCTCGCGTCGAGGGCGGCCGCCACCGCGGGTCCGATCCTCCTCGGGGGGATCGCGAGCCTCGCGTTCCTCCTGTGGCTCGCCGACGACCCGCACGAGGTCCCGGGCGGAGTCCGGCGCGCCGCCCCGTCGGTCCTGGTGGCCGCGTTCGTCGTGGGGGTCGGGTGGGCCTCCGCGCTCCTCCTCCCCTCGCGGAACGCCGTCGTCGGGATCGCGGCGGGCCTGTTCGTCTTCGCGATCGTCGTGCTCGCGGTCTTCTTCGGGCGGCCGGACCTCCTCGACCGGAGCCGCCCCGAAACGCCTAAGGCGGAACGGGGGTGACCCGGACGACGCGGCCGCGCGCCGCGCCCGGGTGCCGACGAAGGGTCCCTCTCGACTCTATGCGGACGGGTCGTCCGCCGAGGATGACGCGAGGACAACCCCGGCTCCCGACATCCCCGACCGGGGTCAGACCGCCGAGAGGGCGTCGGCCTACCGTGACGCGGATCGTTACGGTCGGGGTACAGCCGGCCCCCCGGGCGCCGGGCGGGCGGACTTTATACCGCGATGCCTGCCCGGGCGGGGCGATGGCATGAAGGCGGTGGAGGCTCGCGCGCTCGCGGAGAAGATCCGCGGGGCGGTCCGGACCGCGGTCGTCGGCCGGGTCCAGGCCGTCGAGACGATCCTGACCGGCCTGATCGCGGACGGGCACATCCTGATCGAGGACCTGCCGGGGCTCGGCAAGACCCTGATGGCGAAGTCGTTCGCCCAGGCGCTCGGGCTCGAGTTCCAGCGGGTGCAGTTCACCGCGGACCTCCTCCCCCACGACATCACGGGGGGCGAGATCCTCGACGCGGCGAAGGGCGGGTTCGAGTTCCGCCGGGGCCCCCTGTTCACGAACGTTCTGCTCGCGGACGAGATCAACCGGGCCCCGCCGAAGGTCCAGTCGGCGCTCCTCGAGGCGATGCAGGAGCACCAGGTGACGAGCGAGCGGTCGACGTACCCGCTCCCCCAGCCGTTCCTCGTGATCGCGACCGAGAACCCGATCGAACTCGAGGGGACGTATCCGCTCCCGGAGGCGCAGATCGACCGGTTCCTCCTAAGGTTCCGCGTCGGTTACCCCGAGCCGGAGGAGGAGCGGACGATCCTCGCGCGGCGCCGGGCGCGCAAGGAGGACAGCGTGGAGGTCCCGCAGGTCACGGACGCGGCGTCGTTCCGCGCGCTCCAGCTCGCCGTCGAGTCGGTGGAGATCGACCCGTCGATCGTCGGCTACATCGTCGACCTCGTCCGCGCGACGCGCGACGACCCCCGGGTCGAGGTCGGCGCGTCGCCTCGCGGCGCGCTCGCGCTCCAGAAGGTCTCCCGGGCTCGGGCGCTCCTCAGCGGGCGCGACTTCGTCCTGCCGGACGACGTGAAGGTGTTCGTCGAGTCGGCCCTCTCGCACCGCGTGATCGTCAAGCCCGAGCCGTGGATCCGCGGGGTGCGCGGGGAAGCGGTCGCCCGCTCGGCGCTCGAGCGGACGCCGGTTCCGAAGGCCCGCTGAGGGTCCGCGCCCGGCGGGCCCAAGGGCTTTTTACGCCGCCCTCGCTCGGCCGCCCGGTGGCGCCCGATCGGCTCGTGGTCATCGCCGACCCGATCGACCCGTCGGCCGCGGACGCGCTCCGGGCGGGCCCGTGTCGCGTCGTCGACGCGAGCCAGGCGCCCGCCGATCTCGTCCGCCATCTCGGCGAGGCGTGGGGGCTCATCGTCCGGAGCCGCACGAAGGTGACGGCCGAGATGATCGCGCGCGCGCCGAAGCTCAAGCTCGTGGCGCGCGCCGGCGTCGGCGTCGACAACATCGACCTCGCGGCGGCCGGGTCTCGGGGGATCGCCGTCGTCAACGCGCCCGCCGCGGCGGCGACGAGCGTCGCCGAGCTCACGGTCGCCCTCTACCTCCTCCTCGTCCGGGGCCTCTGGGGCTCGATCGTGTCGACGCGCGCCGGTCGCTGGGAGCGCGGCGCCCACGGCCACGAGCTCGCCGGTAGGACCGTCGGCTTCGTCGGGTACGGCCGCATCGCGCGCGAGGTCGCGCGCCGGATCGTGCCGTTCGGCGCCCGGCCGATCGCCTACGACCCGTTCGTGGCCCGGACCGGCGACTCGACCGAGCTCGTCGCCCTGGACGCGCTCCTCGCGTCGTCCGACATCGTCAGCCTCCACGCGGCGCTCACCGCGGAGAACCACCACCTGATCGACGCGGGGGCGTTCGCGCGGCTGCGCCCCGGGGCGTACCTGGTCAACGTCGCCCGGGGGGCGCTCGTCGACGAGGCGGCGCTGCTCGCCGCGCTCCGCTCCGGCCGGCTCGCCGGGGCCGCGCTCGACGTCTTCGAGACCGAGCCGCCCACGAGCCGCGAGCTCCTCGAGGACCCGCGGGTCGTCCCGACGCCGCACGTCGGGGCGCTGACGGAGGAGGGGCAGCGCCGCGCGGGAGCGGAGATCGTCGGCGAGGTGCTGAAGGCGCTCCGCGGGGAGCCGCTCGCCACGTCGGTCGCGCCCGCGGGGGGTTCCCGATGACGTTCGATCCCGAGACGACGACGTTCCTCATCGCCGGGCCGGTCCGGATCCACCCCCGGGTCCTCCGCGCGATGTCGATGCCGTCGGTCAACCACCGCGGGGAGTTCTTCCACGGGGTGGTCCGGGAGATCCGCGAGCTCCTGCCCGTCCTGTTCGGGGCGCGGGGCCACCAGGTGATCCTCTCCGGGAGCGGGACGGCCGGGCTGGAGGCGGTCTACTCGGGGCTCGTCCCGACGGACGGGCGCACGCTCGTCGTCTCCAACGGCAACTTCGGGCAGCGCACCGACGCGCTCGTGCGCCGGATCTCGAGCCACGTCACGACGCTGAGCGCCCCGTGGGGCCAGCCGCTCCCGACCGACGCCGTCCTCGCCGAGCTGGCCCGGGGCGACGTGCGCGCGGTCTGCCTCGTCCACAACGAGACGAGCGTCGGCCTGGTCAACGACCTCGCGTCGATCGCCCCCGCCGTCCGCGACTCCGGGGCGCTGTTCCTGGTCGACGGGGTCAGCGCCGTCGCCGGCATACCGCTCCCGATCGAGGCGTGGGGGATCGACGCGGTCGTCGCCGGCAGCCAGAAGGGCCTCGCCGCTCCGGCCGGCCTCGCGCTCGTGCACCTCTCCGATCGCGCGGTCGCCGCGCTCCAGCCCCGGGCGTTCTACCTCGACCTCGCCCGGCACCTGAAGGCGATCGAGAAGAACGACACCCCGTGGACCCCCGCCGTCCCCCTGTTCCTCGCGCTCCGCGAGGCGCTCCTCCTGCTCCGGGAGGAGGGGCTTGACCAGCGCCTCGCCCGGACGCACGCCCTCGCGGAGGCGACGCGCGCCGCGGTCGACGCGCTCGGGCTCGAGCTGTTCCCCGAGCGCCGGTGGGCGTCCGACACCGTGACCGCGATCCGCAACCCCGCGGGGATGGGCGACGCCGAGATCCGCAAGGTCCTCGAGCGCGACTACAACGTGCTCGTCCAGGGCGGCCAGGAGGCGCTCGTCGGCAAGATCTTCCGGATCGGCCACATGGGGATCGCGAGCTGGCCCGACCTCCTCGCCGTCTTCGCCGGCCTCGAGCGGATCCTCGCGAAGGCGGGCCGCCTCCCCGCGCCCGGCGCGTCGCTCCGGGCGCTGGTCGAGCGGATGCCGTAGCGCGCCGGGCTAGATGTCGACGATCACCCGGGCCCGCCCGCGGCGCGGGTCGAAGACGAGCCGGTGGAGCGTGATCGCCTTGACCTCGGTCCGGGCGGCGTGCCGCGCCGGGTCGAACCGCTCCCCCCGGACGCGGGCGACGACGGCCCGGGGTGGATCCCCCGTGACCCGGGCCCGGATCGACCGCCCGACGAACCCGTCGTCCGCCTCGAGGAGGAGCAGCCGGCCGAGGAACGCGACCACGAGCCCCGGACCGTCGTCGGCCGAGACGCGGACCTCCCGCACCTCGCGCAGCCGCACCCCGCGAAGGTCGGTCGTGAGCGCGTAGAGCGCGAGGCCCAGCTCCTCCAGCAGAGCGGCGGCCGTGGGGCCGTTCGCCCAGATCCCCACGTCGGCGGTCGTCGGGAAGCTTCCCCGACGGCGGGGACGCGGCGGGGCCGGCCTCCCGGGCGGACTCGAGCGGGTCGTGGCGTATCGGAGGACCCGGAGGAGTTTAAGCGATGACCGGCTCGGTTCCGTTGGGCCATGCGCGCGACGCTCGTCATCCCGACGCTCAACGAGGCCGCGTCGATCGCCCACGTGATCCGGGCGTTCCGCGCGGCCGCGGACGAGGCGAACCGATCGACGTTCCGGGACGGCCCGATCGACTGGGAGGTCCTCGTCGTCGACGGCGCCTCGACCGACGGGACCGCGGCGATCGCGGCGGCCGAGGGGGCGCGGGTCGTCGTCGAGGCCCGACGCGGGTACGGCCGCGCGTACAAGACCGGGTTCGCGGCGGCGCGGGGGGAGGTCCTCGCGACGGCCGACGGGGACGGGACGTACCCGGTCGAGCGGATCCCGGAGTTCGTCCGGCGCCTGCGCGACGATCGGATCGACTTCCTGACCGGCAACCGGATCGCTCACGTGACCCGACGCTCGATGACGACGGAGCACCGGATCGGGAACTGGGCGCTCAACGTCTTCTTGCGGGTCGCCTACCACCGGTTCCTGAAGGAGCTCCCGGCGGGGACGATCGCGGACAGCCAGAGCGGGTTCTGGGTGTTCCGCCGCGAGGTGTTCGACCGGGTCCACCTCTCCCAGGACGGCATGGCGCTCAGCGAGGAGCTGAAGATCGAGGCGGTGCTCCGGGGGCTCCGGTTCGTCGAGGTGCCGATCCCGTACGGGGAGCGGTACGGGCGCCCGAAGCTCCAGAGCTGGCGCGACGGGTTCCACAACCTCCTGTTCCTCGCCGAGAAGCGGCTCCGCGTCGCCCGGGAGGGCCGCCAGGGTCCGCCGGCCCCGTTCGGCCGGGGGGAGGACCCGGGCGTCCCCCCGTGAGACCCGGACTACGCCGTCTTGCCGGCGCGCTCGCGCGACTTCACCCGGAGCCCCTTGTAGCCGCAGCGCCGGCACTGGACGGCCTTCGGCGGGTTCCGCGCCGAGCAGTTCATGCAGATCTTCTTGTTGAGCAGCCGGTCGACCGCCTCGGGGAACGGCATCGGAAGCGCGGCGACGGGGCTCCGCTATAAAAGGTCCGCGCGAACGGTCGAAGCTCCTTTGCTCCCGGCGGCCGTCCGGCCGCCATGCTGGGGGCGGGCGAGGGGGAGGCGGCGGTCCGTCTGGCCCGCCGCTCGGTCGAGCGGGCGCTGGAGGGGAGCGGCCGCGACGACCGGCGCGACGACCTGCCGCCCGGGCTCGAGGCGCCGCGGGGCGCGTTCGTGACGCTGAAGCGTCACCCCGACGGGCTC
>JASHOP010000026.1 GCA_030041075.1 Thermoplasmata archaeon
TCGGGAACTGGGTGACACAGTTGCGGCAAAGCGGGACCCCGCACGCGTGGACGAGCGAGGCGATCCCGCCGCACCCGACGCAGCGCGCGGCGTGGCCGGAAACGGCGGGGGCCGACCCCGTCGCGTCCGCGGAGGACGGGCTCGCAGAGCCACCGGCCGCGGGACCTGCGACCGCCGCCGCGGACGGGGCCGCCTCCGCGGCGAAGTACACCGCGCCCTCGGCGGCGGTCTCCGCCCCGGCCTCCGCCGAGCGGAACTCGGGGGAGTACGCGCCGAGGTCGAGCGAGGGGAGCGGGGCGTGCACCGTCGAGCCGGCCTCCTCGACGACCTTGATGAGCCGTGCCTTGAACACCCCGACGCGGAGGTTGCGTACGAGCTGGAACAGCGTCCGCTGCTCCGGGGGGAGCCCGAGCGCGCGGCGGGCGAGCTCCTCGACGTCCGGTGTCAGCGCGAGGTTCTCCGGCCGGAGGTCTGCCTCGAGCACCGACCTCAGGTAGCCGAACAGCCGCTGGATCTGGTCGAGCGAGGCGGCCGGCGGCGAGAGGGCCGCGACGTCGGCGAGACCCAGCCCGCGGTGCTCGATCCCCGCGGGGCGGTGCTCCAGCGCGGCGGTGATCAGGTGGTACGACGCGTTCTCCAGGTCCCGGACCTCGTTCGCGGCGAGCCGCTCCAGGTCGAGCTTCGGCGTGCGTCCGATCGCCGCGAGGACCGGGTCGAGGAACTCGAACGGCACGTGCAGGGTGACGAACAGATCGTTCTTCGCGACGGCCCGGTGGACCTTCGCCTCGAGCAGGAGCGCCTCGCGCCCGTACCGCTGGACCTCGGCGTCGCGCGTCTTCTGGGCGGCGAGCTTCTTGCCGTCCTTCGCGGGCCCGAAGTCGGAGTCGAGCGCGAGCGAGCGGTCGAAGCTCGTCAGGGCGTCCGCCGGGCGGCCGGTCGCGAGGAGCGCGAGCCCCCGGCTCGTCCACGCCTGCTTGTTCGCGGGCTCCGCCTCGGTCGCCCGGTCGTAGAACGCGACCGCCTCGTTCGGGTGGCCCAGCCGCTCGGCCACGAACCCGGCCCGCAGCAGCACCTCGACCGACGTCGGGGCGATCGCCAGGGCGTGCGCGTAGGCGTTCGCCGCGTCGGCCCACGCCTGGCGGGCGATCCCGAGCTCCCCGAGCCGGATCCAGAGCGTCCGGTTCTGCGGGAGGGCCTCGATCCCCTGCTTCACCGCCTCCGTCGCCTTGTCGAGGTGACCGAGCCCGCTCTCCGCCTCGGCGAGGAGCAGGAACAGCTTCTCCTCGGGCGGCAGCTGCTGGATCGCCTCGCGGAGCGAGGCCACAGCGTCCGCGTGGCGGCCCTCGGCGAGCATCGACTGCGCGACCCCGGCGCGGGCCAGCGGCGACTTCGCGTCGCGCTGCAGGACCTCCTCGAACGCCGTCCGAGCCTCCGCCGGCCGCTCGAGCGCCCCGAGGATCTCGGCGCGCAGCAGGAGCGCCGAGACGCTCGGGACGGTCCCGTCCGGCACCGACTTCATCCCCTCGTCCATCACCTCGAGCGCCAGGTCCGGCCGTCCGGCCGCGAGGCGGAGGCGCGCCCGACGCACCGAGATCTCGACCTGGTACGTCGGATCGAGCGCGGCGGCCCGCTCGTACGCCGAGCTCGCCTCGTCCGTCAGCCCGAGCGCGGCGGCGAGGTCGCCCCGCTCGAGGTGGAGCGTCGGGTCCTGCGCCTCCGCGGCGTTCGACCGCAGGAGGCGGGTGAGGGCGTCGAACGCGCCCTTCGAGTCGCCCGCGTCACGACGCAGGCGGTACATTTCGAGGAGCGCCGGGCCGCTGTCCGGCTCGAGCAGGAGGATCGCCTGGAGCGAGTACTGGACCTCGGAGGCGCGCCCGAGCGCCCGCCAGGCGTCGCAGCGGGCCCTCCACGCGGCGAGGTCGTTCGGATCCTCCTTGAGGAGCGGGTCGACGATCGACACGACCTCGGGGTAGTCGCCCGCGAGCAGCAGGGTCTCGGCGAGGGCGAGGCGGCCCGGCCGGCTCTTCGGGTCGAGCGCGAGGCCCCGACGGTAGTACGAGACCGCGTCCGGGTACGCTCCCTGCGAGCGGAGCGCCTCCGCGACCTCGAAATGCGCGTGCGGGTCGGACTGGGCGCCCTGGACGGCCTGCTGGAGGACCAGGAGCGCGTCGTCCCGGCGACCGAGCTTCATCAGGAGCTGACCCTTCTTCCGCAGGTAGACGGGGTTCGTCGGCTCGCGCTTCACGAGGAGGTTCAGGAGCCGGAGGGCGGGGGCGTCCTGGTTCAGGTGGGCGTAGACCTCGACCGTCCCCCACAACAGCTCGGAGTCCTCGAGCCCCCCGGCGATCGCCCGCTCGTACTCCTCGGCGGCCTCGGCGTAGCGCCCGGCCTCCTTCAGCGCGTGCGCGAGCTCCTTGCGGATGTCCTCCCGTCCCCGGTTGCCGTCCTGGGCGAGGAACTCGGAGTAGGTCTTGAGCGCCCGATCGTGGTCGTCGATCAGCAACGACGCCCGCGCGATGCCCAGGAGGCTCACGGCCAACGCCGCGGGGTCGGTCGACGCGCGCTCGTACGAGACGAGCGCCGTTCGCGCGGCGGCGTCCCGGTCGTGCGAGCCCTCCGGAAGGTCGTACGCGCTCGCGAGGTAGAAGTTGCCCCGGTCGACGGCGACGTCGGTCCGCGTCGGGTCGAGGCGGAACAGCTCGTCGAGGAGGGGCCCCAGGCCCGTGCGGTCGTTCGAGTGGGCGAGGAGGTCGCGCTTCTCGAGCAGGTACGCCAGCTCGCCCGGATGGGCGGCGAGGAGCGCATCGTACTCCGCGAGGGCCGGGGCGACGCTGCCGCTCGAGGCGAGGCCGCGGGCGAGCGCGACGCGGGCCGCCGAGTCCGAAGGGTCGGCGGCGAGGACCGCCTCGGCGAACTCCCGGACGACGTCGGGGCGACGGAGCTCCTGGGCGATCTCGAGCGCCTTGCGCAGCTCGCCGACGGCGTGCGGATGCGACGTCGCGATCGCGCGGTAGGCACCGATCGCCTCGTTCGTGCGCCCCGCGGCGGCCTGCAGCTCCGCGATCCCCCGCATCGCCTCGAGATTGTCCGGGGAGGCGGCGAGCACCGCCTGGCATGCCGCGAGCGCCGTGTCGACGCGGTCGAGCCGCGCGGCGAGGGTTCTCAGGCTGAGGAGGTTCTGGACGTTCCGGGGCTCGACGTCGCGCAGCCGCTCCCGCGCGGCGAGCGCGAGCTCGGGGTTCTCCGCCCCGGCGATCGTCGCGATCTGCTCGAGGGCCGCGCCGGTCGGCGGCTCCTTGCGCGCGACGAGGGCGCTCGCGAGGGGGAGCGCCTCGTCCGACCGCTTGAGCTGGAACAGCACCCGGACATGGAGGAGCTCGAGGGCGAGGTCGTCCGGCCGAGCCGGGAGCGCCCGCTCGATCGCCTCGAGCGACTCCTCGAACCGCGCGAGCGTCGCGAGCACCTCCGCGCGCGCCCGCCACAGCTCCGGGTCGTCCGGGTTCGATTTCAGCAGCTCGTCGCACGCCGCGAGCGCCTGGAGATCGCCGCCGCGGGCGGTGGCGAGGTCGATCTTGAGCCGCAACGCGCGAGGGTCGTGCGGGGCGAGCTTGAGCGCGCGGTCGACGTACTGCGTCGAGGCGGGGTCCAGCTCCTGGGCCTTGAGGTACGCCTGCGTCGCCTCCTCGGTCCGGCCGAGGAGCCGGAGCGCGTCCGCCCGGGTGGCCCAGAGGCTCTTGTCGTGCGGGTTCGCCTCAAGGGCCTGGTCGACGAGCTCGACGACCGTGGGGAGGTCCTCGTTGAGCGCGAGGAGGATCAGGGCCTTGTGGTGGAGGAGCGCGGAGGTCCCCGGACCGAGCCGAAGGCCCAGATCGACGGCCCGGCGGGCGAGCTCGGGACGGGAGGCCCGGTAGAACGCCATCGCCGCCTCGTCCAGGAGAGCGGCCATCTCGGTCCCGTGCTCCGCGAGCGAGGCGGTCCTCGCCTCTGCCGTGGCGAGGAACGCCTTCAGCGCCTCGACGTACCGTCCCTGATCGCCGGCGGACTCGAGCGCCTCGGCGGTCCGGTACCCCTCCTCGACCTCCTCGATCGGGGAGACGCGATGGACCGGACGGGCCCCGTGCGCCATGAACGAACTTCGACCGCGCTGACGCGATAAATACGTTGGTGCCGAAGGAGTCGAGTCGTACGGTCACCGACCCGGGAACGGGGGCCGAAGAGTCGGGGCTCCCCGGTAGCGCCGGGGGGTGGGACCCCCGCTCGGTGGGAGCCATCGAACCCTCGTTTCGGTGCGAGGGACCGGGGCGGCGACCGTCGAGGGGCCGACCGGACACGGTCGACCGCTTTATGGTCGGACGACGCTCGGAGACGACGTGGCCGGCGGGCATCCCCGCGGGACGGCGCGGAAGTCGATCTTCGACCCGATCCACGGGCCGATCACGCTCGACGGCGTCGCGCTCGGGCTCGTGGCCACGCGCGAGTTCCAGCGGCTCTGGGCCGTCCGCCAGACCGGGTTCGCCCACCTCGTGTTCCCCGGCGCGAACCACACCCGCCTCGAGCATTCGCTGGGCACCTACTGGGTCGCCGGCCAGATGGCCGCGCGCCTCGGCCTGCGTCCGGAGCTCGCCCGGCGCGTCGCCGTCGCCGGCCTGCTCCACGACCTGGGCCACCCGCCGTTCTCCCACACCCTTGACGGGCCACTCCGGGAGGTCCTCGGCCGGTCGCACGAGGAGATCTCCCGGGCGCGGATCGTCGGGACCGACCCCGGTTGGTCCGGACCCCGGTCCGAGGTGCCCGACGTCCTCGAGCGGTTCGACCTCGACCCGCGCGCGGTCGCCGAGCTGATCGACCCCCCGCGCCGCTCCCGCGCCCCGCCGCTCCTGCGCTCCGTGCTGCACGGCCCGATCGACGCCGATCGCATCGACTATCTCCAGCGGGATGCGCATTACACGGGGGTCGGGCACGGGGCGATCGACGCAGTCCGCCTGCTCGACACGCTGCGCCCGCTCCGCGGACGCCTCGGGTTCGCGGAGAAGGGACGCAGCGCCGTGGAGGGCTTCCTCGTGGGTCGGACCCTGATGTATTCGACCGTGTACTACCACAAGACGGTCCGTGCCGCCGAGATGATGGCCCAGGCCGCGGTCGAGCGGATCCCCGGCTATCCCGACGCGGCCCGGGCGCTGTTCGGACTGAACGACGGGGAGCTGCTGGTCCGGCTGCGGAGTGCCGGCGGACCGAGCGCGGCGCTGGTGGACGGCCTCCTCACGCGCCGGCTGTACAAACGGGCCCACGGCTGGCGAACGGTCTCCCGCTCGATGCGGCGGCGATGGCACCGTCTCGAGCGCGACCCGCCGGCCCGACGGCAGCTCGAGGACGCCATCGCCGACCGGGCCGGCGGATCCCCGGGAACCGTTCTGATCGACCTCGCGGGGCTCGAGTCCCGGCCCGAGCCGGGGGAGGACTGGGAGGGCGTCGGGCTGTGGGTCGGCGATACGGTGACGTTCCCGTTCCGCGGGCCGGGCCCATGGCGCGCGCTTGCGGACCGGGCGCCCGCCGACTGGGCGGTGAACGTGTACGTCGCTCCGCGCCTCCGGGCGACCGTCGGGCGGATGCTCTCGAGGAGCCACGATCCGTTCGCCCGGGCCGGCCTGTGACGGTCGGGAACCGCTCGGCGCGCCGGTCCGGAGCCTTGTCCCGATCCGCGATCCGCCTCCCGGACGCCGGGGATGCGATCGGCCGGGGGCCCGGGAGTATCGGCGCCGATCCCCGCGGCCCGCGGGGGCCGGGCGGCGGCCGGGGGTCACCACCCCGGCGCGGCGCGACGGCTCAGCCGACTACGAGCCCCTGCGGCGAGATGGCGAACGGCCGGCGCTCGGGGTCGTGGGCGCAGCCGCGCATCCGGACGACTTTGATCTGACGCACCGACCGGTCGCCGATCCACTTGCGGGTGAGCAGGATCTCCCCCCGGGAGAGGATCTCCTCCGCCGCGAGGACGCCGGGGTCGCCGGGGGTGACGGTGATGAGCGTCGTCACGTCGAGCTCCGCGAGGAACCGAAGGAGCGACTGGATCTCCGTGCGCTCGGCCTGGACGTCGTTGGACGACCGCACCGCGAACCGGCGGATCGATGTCATCGAGTCGACTACGACCCGGCGGAACGGGGTTCCCGCCATCTGCTGGCGGAGCTTGAGGTGGATCGACTGGATCGAGATGTCCTCGACGGCCTCGGGGCGCTTCGTGTCCTCGGCGATGTCCCGCAACGACCGCAGGTCCGTCATCGTGCGGATCTCCTGCACGGCGGCCGTCCGGCGGAACGCCTTCAGCCCCGGGTTGGCGTCGAGCGTCTTGACCGAGGCGAGGTCCCAGCCGAACGACCGCACGTTCTCGACGATCTCGCCGGGCGGCTCGTCGGCGGCGACGAGCAGGACGTCCTCGCCGCGCTGGAGCCCCTCGAGCAGGAACGAGAGGGCGAGGAGGGTCTTGCCGCTCCCCGAGCCGCCGGAGATGAGGTACGGCCGACCGCGGGGAAGTCCACCGCCGAGCATCCGGTCGAGGCCCGGGATCCCGGTCCGCACGCGAGCGTCGGCGTCCCCGGGCAGCGCGGTCACGGCGGTGACTCCGGCGGGAGACTCGGTGCTTCCGGGCTCGGCTCCGGCGACCGTCCCCCGGACGGCTCGGCCTCGTCCCGCGGCAGCGTCTCGGGCATGGCGGCCACCACAGGAGGCGCTTTTCGCTTGCGCGTCGTCTTCCGGCGCGCCGGTGCCGGCGTCCCGGTTCCCCCGGGGGCACCCTCGGCGTCCGGCGCCGTGTCCGCGCCGCCCCGGGTCGCGACGCGAGCGGCGGGCGGGCGCTTGGAACCGCCGGCGCGCTTGCGACGCGGGGACGGGCTCGCCAGGGAAGAGCCCCCGTCGGAGGGGGGCGCGGGAGCCGACGGACCGCCGGGGGAGCCGACGACCGCTCCCTCGGCCGGTTCCGGTGGCTTCCACGGAACGAGCGTCGGGAGCGGGGGCGGCTCGCGCGAACCGCCGAGCGGGGGGTTCGTCACGGGCTCGGAGGTCGACGGCGCTCCCCCCGCCGGTGCGGCTCTCGAACCGGGCCGCGAGCCGGAGCGGGCCGAGGCGCGAGGCATCGGCTCACCGTCGACCAGCGGGGAAGACGGTCTTCGGGGCGGGGCGGGATACGGACCGGGAGCCCCCGGGCCGCGGGAGGATCGGCGCCCCATCGCCGACGGCGGTGCGACGGGTCCCTCCCGGGCCGTCGGAGCCCGAGAAGGGGTCGGCACGGCCGCGGGCGTCGACGGCTCGCGAGACCCCGGAAGGGGTCCAACGGGGGCAGAGGCGACCGTCGCCGGCGAGGCCGACGCGTCCGCCCCGGGCACGACCCGCGCTCCGCCCGGTTCGGCCCCGGGAGGAGCCTCTCCTTCGGCCGTAGGCTCCCTCCGGGGCGAGGGGCCGGCCGGAGGAGGCGACGTCGGTCCGCCCAGCGAACGGACAGCCGGCGGACTGGGCGGCGGACTCGCGCTGCGGGGAGCCGCCGGGGCGGGCACCCCCTCGGGGACCGTGCCGGGGGTTTCGGCACCGGCGCGGGGCGTAGGGAGCGTCGCCCCGGAGCGGTCCGCGGAGGCAGCCTCGGGCGGCAGCTGGTCGATCACGGAGCGCAGCTGGCCGGCGAGCACCTCGCCCGTGGGGAGGCGCGTCGGCGGAACGCCGCCGCGTGTCGCGTCCGCTCGTTGGACGATGCGCTGGAACGCTTCGTTCGCGGCCTTCGACAGCTTCCGCTCGGCCGGCGGCGACTGCAGCAGCGACTCGGCGAGCGAGATCGCGAGCGACGAGACGCGCGCCAGGTGCGCCTCGGACTCCTCGGGGCGGCCGGCCCGGACGGCCTCCAGCGCCGCCTGGACCTCGGTCCGGACGGGGGTGACGTCGACGCCCACGGCGACGAGGTCGCGGACCTGGGCGGAGACGGAGCCGAGCAGCTGCAGGGGAGTCTCCGCGACCTCCGCGAGCGCCGGTTCGGCGAGCTGGGGCGCGACGACGGCGAGCGCCGGCTCGACGAGCCGGCGGGTGTCGCGGGATATCGTGAGGTCGAGGTTGATGTCGACGCCCCGCGGACCGATGCGGTACGGGTGCAGGCGGACGTCGTGCGCGCTCCCGCGGAACTTCTCGACGCCGATCGCCCGCACCGTGACCCCGTCCAGCTCCCAGCGGAACAGGCGTATCTCGCCGCGCGCGAGGCTCCGTTCGGCGGTCTCGGCGTCCTCCAGCGGCGACTCGACGGTCAGCAGGCTGGTGGTGCGGAGCTGGGAGAGGAACCTCAGGAACGACTGGGCCCCCGACATCGGCTCGATCCCTTTCATGCAGAAGTACTGGAGCGCCGTCAGGGAGTCGATCACCAGCCGGACGTAGCCCCGTCGCACGACCTCCGTCCGGAGGATCTGCTCCAGCGCGGGGATCGTGACCTCGACGCTCGTGAGCTCGGGCGTCTTGCGGATCTCGTTCGGCACGTCGCGGAACGGGACGACGTCGCGAACGGACGAGATGTCCTTGAACGGGATGTGCTCGTAGCGCATCACGTCGGGGATCGCGTCGAAGACATCGACCCGGTCGAGCTCGATCCCGAGGGCGCGGTGGTCGTTGCGCACCTCGTTCGGCGGGTCTTCGACCGTCACGTAGAGCCCGGGCTCGCCGCGCCGGATCCCCTCCCGCAGGAACTCGAGGGCGAGCGTGGTCTTCCCGGTCCCCGATGGGCCGACCAGAAGGTACGGTCGGTGGGGCATGAGACCCCCGTCCAGCATCCGGTCGATCGCGGGGACCCCGAACGGCACGCGCGGTTCCGCGGCGCGAGGTTTGGCCGTCGGTTCGGGCACGGAGAGTCACGCTGCGGCCCGGGACGCTCGGGCCGCCTCGGACGAAGCAAGGGATGGCGAGATTCATCTACTTTCCCGACCCGAGCGCCCG
>JASHOP010000027.1 GCA_030041075.1 Thermoplasmata archaeon
TCGATGATGTCGTCGTGGATCAGCATCCAGCTCTGGAAGTGCTCGAGGCCCGCGGCGGCTCCGATCGCAGGCCGGGGGTCCCGGCCCGTCGCGAGGTGGTATCCCCCCAAGACCAGGAGGGCACGGAACCGCTTGCCGCCGCGCAGCGAGAACTCCCGGTTCACGTCGAGGTACGGTCGGAGGTTCCGGGGGGCACCCCTCCGCTCGACGGCGTACGACGCGCGGAGCCGACCCTCGACCGCCGGCACGTACCGGTAGAGCCCCGCGAGGTCCACGGCGGCTGCCTTTGGACGACCATCGTATATAACGCACCGGAGCTTGACGCCGCCGATGGCAAGCCCCACGTTCGTGCAGCTGGCCGGCAGCCTAGTCGAGGCGATGGGCCAGCGGCTCGACGCGATGCGACCGATCGACGAGGGACTCATCCTCCGGACGAACGACGGTTTTGTGTTCGCGTTCCTCGAGGACCCGCTCGCGGTCTCGCTGGGAACCGTGCGACGCCTCCTCGCGGACGAGGGCGGATCGCCGCCCCGCCTGGTCGTGCTGAGCCCGGGCCACCTGCCGCTGCTCCTGTCCGGCGAGGTCGTGAAGGCCGGGGGCACCGTCGTCGAGGGTCCCCGGTTTGCCGAGCTCGCGCGCCAGCTGGGCCTCGAGAGCCTGCTCGGGGACGCCCCGCGACCCCGCCTCGAGAGTCCGCGCCGCCTCCTCCCAAGCGCCCAGCTCCTCGACGATACCATGCTGCGGGCGCGGACCTGGCTCGACTGGGGGGTCCCGGCGCTGGCCCTGCGCTTCTACCGGCAGGCCGCGCAGCTCAAGTCCGAGTTCGCGCCGGCCAAGGTGGGCGTCGGACGGGCGTTGCTCGCCCTGGGGCTCGCCGCGGACGCCGAACGGCTCTTTGACGAGGTGCTCGCCGACCACCCCGACGATGTCGAGGCGCGCCTGGGAAGGGCGGCGGTTCTGGGCGCGAAGGCGCGACCCCAGGAGGAGATCGCGATGTACCGAAAGCTTCTCGCGGAGGACGAAGCCCGGACCGAGGTCCGGGCCCACCTCGTCGCGGCCCTCGTCGATCTGGGGGACTGGCGCAGTGCGCGTGTCGAGATCGAGGCGATGCTCGCGCGAACCCCCGAGGACCCCCAGTTGCGGTTCCTGCACGCGGTCTCGCTGGAGCGAACCGGCCAGGCCGGACTGGCCGGCGAGGAGCGGGAGGAGTCGCGTCGGCTCGGCCTCCCCTACGAGCGGGAGGTGGCCCTCTGCCAGCACCTCGGGCTTCCCGCGCCGACGCCGCCCCGGGCCAAGGCTGGGCCCACGACGACCCGACCCCCGATCGCCGCCGTCCCGTCGGGGACGCGGGAGAAGCCTCCGCACCCGGTCACGGAGGGCCCCCGACGCCCCTCGGGAACCCGGCCCGCGACGCGGTCGTCTCCGAAGCGCGCCCCCCGAAAATCGCCTAGCCGCAAACGTAAGTAGCCCCGGCCCGACTTCGCCTTACGAAGAGCGGCGACGATGCGCGTGGTCTCCCTGCTGCCGAGCGCGACCGAGATCGTCTGCGCGCTGGGCCACCGCGCGGACCTCGTGGGCCGGAGCGCCGAGTGCGACTACCCGCTCTCGGTCCGGTCGCTCCCGGTCGTCATGCGCCCCCGGACCTGGGACGCCGACGCCCCGTCGCGGACGATCGACGAGCGCGTCCGCGCCGTGCGTTCGGACGGCGAGAGTCTTTACGAGCTGGACCTCGACCGCTTGCGGCAGCTTGAACCGGAGATCGTCCTGACCCAGGACCTCTGCGGGGTCTGCTCCGTCACGGACCGGGAGGTGGAGGAGGCGTGCCGCATCGCGGATGTCTCGCCCCGGATCGTCTCGCTGACGCCGAGAACGCTGGACGAGGTCTGGACGTCGGTCGAGACCGTGGCCCGGGCCCTCGGGGATCCGGCGGCGGGATCGAGGCTCCGACGTCGCCTTCGGGATCGCGCGCGGCCGTCCCGGCCGCGGGCCGGTCTACGCGTCGCCGTCGTCGAGTGGCTCGATCCGCCGATCCTGGCAGGACTCTGGGCGCCGGACCAGGTCCGCGCCGCCGGGGCCTTCGCCATCGGCCCGGGGCCCGGCGAGGTCGGGATGCGCACCACCTGGGAGGATCTCCGCCGAGCGACGCCGGATCTGCTGGTCCTGAGCCCCTGCAGCTTCTCGGTCGAGCGCTCGCGACGGGAACTGGACGTCCCACGGCTCGCTTCGCTCGTGGACCGTGTCGCGGCTCCCGGCGGGACGTTCGTGGCGGACGAAGCTAACTTCAGCCGGCCGGGACCTCGCCTCGCCGACGGCGTGGACCTCCTCCGCGCGCTCGTCGGCGGTGCCGCGGACCCGCTCCCGGAGGGCGTCTGGCGTCGACCGTCGGCTCCCCTCCGGATCCCGGCATGAGCCCGACCTCCCCGTTCTCCTACACCTGGACCCCGACGACCCCGGTGTCCCGTCGTGCCGGAGGGCGGGTGACCACCTCGCGAACGGAGCTCCTCCAGATCGGGATCGCGTACGCGGTGCTCACGTTCTGCCTCGTGATCCTGCTCTCCGGCAGCGACGCCCTGTTCGGGACCGGCCGAGGACTCCTGCTCGTCTCCCCGCTCCTCGTGGCGGTGGCGGCGACGGCCGCGCTCACGGGGTTCGTCATGCACGAGCTGGCCCACAAGATCGCCGCGCAGCGCCGCGGCTTCTGGGCGGAGTTCCGCCTCTCCCCGATGGGTCTCGTCCTCGCGCTGTTCACGGCGTTCATCGGCCTCCTGTTCGCGGCCCCGGGCGCGACGGTCGTCGGCGGAATGAGCCCCGCGGACCGTCGCAACTGGGGTCAGACGAGCCTCGCCGGGCCGCTCACGAACTTCGGCTTCGGGATCGCGTTCTACGGGGCGGCGCTCGGCGCGTTCCTCTTCGACCGGACCTCCTCCGCCTTCGGCTGGCTCCTCCTCCTGGCGTACATCAACGGCTGGTTCGGGACGTTCAACCTGATCCCCCTCGGCCCCCTGGACGGGGCGAAGGTCTTCCGCTGGAGCCGGACGATCTGGGCCGGAGCGATCGTCGTCCTCGGGGCGTTCGCGGTCGTGAGCTACCTCGCGTTCTTCGTCTACGGGCTGCCCACGTTGCGCTGGCCGCTCTAGGGAGACCGAGGTCCGTGGCGGCGCCCCGCGTCCTCGACCTCGGTCAGGAGCGACGGCTTCTGGACCTCGACTTTCGCGATACGGAAGGGCTGGTGGCGGCGTTCCTCCTCCCCCAAGAGGAGGGGTGGAGCCTCATCGAGACCGGTCCCGCGACGTGCCACGACCCGCTCCTCCGGGGGATCGAGGCGGCCGGGGTCGACCGACGCGACGTCCGACGCGTGTTCGTGACCCACATCCATCTCGACCATGCGGGGGGGATGGGCGCCCTCGCCGGGGCCCTGCCTCGGGCGGTGTTCTACGCGCACGAGCTCGGCGTCCCGCACCTCGCCGACCCGACGCGGCTGGCCGCGAGCGCGCGACGCGCCTGGGGAGCGGCGTCCGACGCGCTCTGGGGGCCGATCGCCCCGGTGCCCGGCGCCCGCCTTCATCCGCTCCGTGGCGGGGAACGGTTCCCGCTGCGCGGGGGGGAACTGTCGGTCGTGGCCACGCCCGGCCATGCCAACCACCACCTCTCGTTCTTCGACTCGGCGCTCCGGGGCGTCTTCGCGGGCGATAGCGCCGGGGTACGGCTCGAGCGATCCAGCCACCTCCACCCGGCGGTCCCGCCGCCCGACCTCGACCTCGACCGGCTGTTCGCCAGCGTCGAGGCGATGCGCGCGCTCGAGCCTCGGCTCGTCCTGTTCAGCCATTTCGGCCCTAGCCCGGACGGCCCGGCCGACCTCGCCCGATACCGCCGGATCGTGGAGCGCTGGCGGGACGTCGCCCTCGCCGCGGCCCGGGAGCGCCCGGAGGTCCGGCACGTCGCCGATCGACTCGAGGCGTTCGACCGCCTGGAACGGGCCCCGGAACCGGCCGACCGGTCCGCTCTGGTCTCGAGCTACGATCTCGCCGCGCAGGGGCTCCTCCGATACTTCGAGACTCGCGGGCTCCTGGGCGGGGCCGCCGCGTGAGCGCCCCCGGTTCCGGCCGGCACTCGGCCGTCGGGACCCTCTTCCTAGCCCGGACGGTCTACGCGTTCAACTGGTACAACATCGGCGCGCTTGCGACCCTCCTCGAGTCGGGTTTCGGGATCGGGAGCGCGGAGTTCGGGATCGTCCTCGGGATGTTCCTCCTCGGGGCCGGGATCTTCCAGGTGCCCGCCGGGATGGCGGCGATGCGCTGGGGGAACCGGACGACGTCGATCGCTGCCATGGTCGTGATGGGCGGGTTCGCGCTCGCCTCCGCGGCGTCCCCGAACTGGATCGTCCTGGCCGCGCTCCGGTTCGGGGCCGGGGCGGGGGCGGCGCTGTTCTTCGCCCCGGCGCTGGGGCTGGTCGCGTCGTACTTTCCCCAGGGATCGCGGGGTCCGATCATCGGGCTCTACAACTCCGGCTTCAGCCTGGGATCGGGGATCGGTGTCATCCTGGGGGCGTTCGTCGGGGAGCGGTTCGGCTGGCCGTGGGCCCTCGCCGTGGGCGGTATCGGGCTGCTCGCGAGCGCGGTGTTCGCGTGGGGGGTTCTGCCTCCGACGCGGCCCACGCGCGTCGCCCGGCGGACGGACGCCGCGTGGCGGTCGGTCGCTCCCGTGCTCCGATCGCGGCGGCTGTGGGCCCTGGCGCTCGGGACGACCGGGATCTGGGCCGCGTTCTACGAGGCCGCCCAATACTTCGTCGCCTACGCGAGGGTCGCCCACCCTGCCTGGCCGCTCACCGTGGCCGCGGCCGTTCCCACGGCGATGATCTTCGCCGAGATCGTGGGTGGTCCGGTCGGAGGCTGGCTCGGCGAGCGCCATCCGGACCGGCGCCGGATCCTCGCGGCCTGGGGGTGCGCCGCGGGCGTACTCCTCGCGCTCATCCCGTGGCTGGGTTTCGTGGAGGTTTGGCCGGTCTTCGTGTTCCTCGGGTTCGCCGATGGGGTGGTCTTTGCCGTACTGTACCTGATCCCGAGCTACCTCCCCGAGGTGCAGGGCGAGCGGTTCGTATTCGCCCTCGCCACGCTCAACTCGATCCAGATCTTCCTCGGAAGCGGGATCGCGATCGCGTTCGGGTTCCTCGCGGCCCTGGAGGGGTTCCGGGTCGCCTGGGTGTTCGCGGGCGTGACGGCCGTCCTGATGCTGCCGACGCTCGCGCTCGTGGGCCGGACGCCGGCCGCGGGACGCGATCGTCCCAGGACGCTCGCCTGAACGCTCCGATCCGGCCTTCGGGGGGACACCCCGCGGTCCGGCCGGAGCTTCGGGGGCGCCGGCGACACGCGGAGAGACGGAGGAGGAGCCTCCGTCGCAGCTCTCCCGCCGCGGTCGGAGTCGGGTCCTCTTTTGTATCCTGCGACGGTCGCCTTAGCGCAGCCCCGTGGTGTAGTGGCCAAGCATGCTGGCCTTTGGAGCCGGCGACAGCGGTTCGAATCCGCTCGGGGCTACTCGACAAGAGATTGTACCTTTTCGTCGATTTCGGCCCGGCGACCCCCCTGTCCCGTCGACCACGGAGACCTGGACGAACTCAACCAAGCGTTTGCCTCCAAGCTGCGCTCCCTCCAGCTGCCACCGCCCCAACCAGAGCCAACCGTTTCCACCGGGCCGGTTCCGGCCGGCCCGGCCCTTCTTTCGCAGAGTCGCCCGGCCCCCAGGCGCAGTCGATGCCGGAAGCTGGGCCTGTCAAGACAACCGATCGACCTTCGTCGCTCAGTTCACCCCCCTGACCGACCGCCCGAGGCCGACCCGCGATACGTCTGTGCGAGGTGCCATGGCCCGATCCGAAGGAACCTGACCCTCCGAATCTCGTTCTGCGGGGTCTGTGGTCTCACGCAGGGGTTCGTCGAGCTCCGCCCGGGGCAGCGCTCGCTGCCCGTCTAAACCATGCATCCGTTCCCTGTCCCGACCCCTTCCGCTCCCCTCACCCAACCCGTCCCGTCCCGTTCCCGGTCCGGCCCGTTCGTACGGCCGTCCCGTCCGCCCGTCTCCGCTCCGACCGTCCCGCCTTCGCTCGCTCGTTCACGTCAGGGGCCTCTCGAATACCTTCGGCAACCGGGGTTGAGTCACTCCCGCCAACCCCGGTTGCCAACCGGGGTTCACGTCAGGGAGGGCGGCTGAACGATGTCTGAGGCAGCACCTCCAACCCCGGTTGAACCGTTGGTTCGGGGCCTCAAGGGCAACGTCGCCCACGGACCCGAGAAACAGTGGGACAAGGTCGGCCTGTCGGTCCCGGTCCAGATCACAGCCCCCATCGAGGTAGTCCAATGGCTTCGGTCAAACGGCTACGTCCTCTCCCGAGTCTTCCAAGAGGCGGCCTCTCGGCTGATGGGAGGAACCGAGCTCCTCCAGCTCGAGCGGCAGCTCGAGTTCCA
>JASHOP010000028.1 GCA_030041075.1 Thermoplasmata archaeon
CTGGAGACGATGCCCGGACCGGTCGCTGACCTCGGTGAACCGGGTCCCGGGGCGCGACGTCGAGGTGCGGGAGCTCCTGGAGCGGCATCGCGGCGTCCGGGTCGACCCCGTCTCGATGCCGTCCGAGGCTCCGCTCTTCCTCATGTACACGAGCGGGACCACCGGACGCCCGAAGGGCTGCCAGCATTCGACTGGGGGCTACCTAGCCTACGTCACCGCGACCTCGAAGCTGATCCAGGACATCCATCCCGGCGAGGTCTACTGGTGCATGGCGGACATCGGGTGGATCACCGGGCACTCCTACATCGTCTACGGGCCGCTCTCACTCGGAGCCACGAGCGTGATCTACGAAGGCCTTCCGACGTTCCCGGACCCGGGACGGCCGTGGCGGATCGCCGAGCAGCTCGGGGTCCGGATCTTCCACACGTCGCCGACGGCGATCCGGCAGCTCCGGCGGCTCGGACCCGACGCTCCGGCGAGATCCGGACACCGGTTCCGGGTGATGACGACCGTCGGCGAGCCGATCGAGCCCGAGACCTGGCGCTGGTACTACGGGGTCGTAGGGAAGGGGAAGGCGGTCGTCCTCGACACGTGGTGGCAGACGGAGACCGGGGGGTTCCTCATCGCCACGAAGCCCGCGCTCGACCGGATGAAGCCGGGCAGCGCGGGACCCGGGCTCCCCGGGATCCACCCCGTGATCCTCGACGAGAGCGGCCGGGAGATCCCGCCGGGGTCGCGCCGCGCGGGGAACCTGTGCATCCGCAACCCGTGGCCGGGGCTCATGCAGACGATCTGGGCCGATCCCGAGCGCATGGTGCGGGAGTACTTCGCCAAGTACAACCGGAACCCGAAGAGCACCGACTGGCGGGACTGGCCGTACTTCGCGGGCGATGGCGCGTTGCTCGACGCCGACGGGTACTTTCGCATCCTCGGCCGGATCGACGACGTGATCAACGTCGCCGGGCACCGGCTCGGGACCAAGGAGATCGAGTCGGCGTGCCTCACCGTGCCCGAGGTCGCCGAGGCGGCGGTGGTCCCGGTCGCCGACGCGCTCCGCGGGAAGGTCACGGAGGTCTACGTTGCGGTCCGGCCCGGGACGACCCTGCCGGCGGTGGACGTCGGTCGCAAGGTCGTTCGGGCGATCGAGTCGAACATCGGGAAGATCGCCCGCCCGCGGACCGTGCACGTCGTGCCCGACATGCCGAAGACCCGGTCCGGCAAGATCATGCGCCGGGTCCTGGCGGGGATCTCGAACGAGCGGGAGACAGGCGACCTCACGACCCTCGCGAACGCCGACGTGGTGGAGGAGATCCGCCGGCAGGTCCGACGATCCCGTACGGGCGGGGAGCCTCCGTCCTCGTAAGCGGGCCCGGCCCGTCGGGCCCCCGGATCAGCCGCCCGTCGCGTGCGGGATGACGGTGCGAGCGTAGGCGGGAACTCGGAGCAGATGCACGCCCGCGACCACGGTCCATAGGAGGACGGGCGCCACGATCACGCGTTCGAGGCCCCCGGGGCCGAGCCCCGGGTCGATACCGGCGCGGTAGAGCGCGAAGGCGACCAGTACCACCAGGCCCGAGAGCATCGTGTAGGCGCGGTAACCGTCCCAGCGGGTGTCGCGGAACATCGCGACGCCGAGCACGATCAGCGCCAGGCCGGAGAGGACGAACGCGGCCGCGGCGAAGATCGAGTGGGCCAAGGTCGGGCTCACGTTCTCGGGGTAGACTCCCACGCCCACGGCGGCGAGGCCCCCGAGGGCCAGGAGGGCGAGCCCGACCGTCGCGCTCCGGCGGGGTGGGAAGGCGCTCTTCACGAGGATCGCTCCGAGGACGACCAGGACGCCGAACACGATCACGGAGACGTTGAAGACGTCGTGCCACGGCGAGATCGCGGTGTTGCCGAGGTCGCTGATGTAGTTCCGGGAGAGGCTGTACGACCGGCCCCACGCGAGCTGGACGGCGATCATCGCGGCGACGAACTGGACGGTGCCGGCCACCCAGAGGGCCGCCCCGTGGTGCACCGCACGGTGGACGAGGGGTCCCAGCCGGATCGGAGGCTCGGCCACCGGGGGAGTCGCCTCGGGGACGGCCATGGGGGAGCGAGGCTAGTCCCGACGAGCGTTCCGCTCGTACGAGGCGTCGCTCGTCCGCTTGAGCCGGGCGCCGTCGCGATCGCAGACGGGCCCCGCGCTCGGGGGTACGTCGATCACGTAGCCGCCACCGCACTTGGGGCACTCGTAGTACGGCATTCGACTTCTCGGGGGCCGGGTACGTAGTTCGCCTATTAAGGGGACGCCTCCCATCCGCACCGCCCGAGGGCGAACCCCGTTGGGTGGACGCGCGTGAGGATCGATTCCGGCCGAGGTTCGGGACGGAGGGCCCGCCGGCGCACGGGTCGGGCGTCGATGGCTCCCGGTCGCGCGTTGCCTCCGCCGCCCGACGCTCGGACCCGGTTCCTGGCGACCGATGGGTACCGCGCGGCCCGCGAGTGGGCGCGATACGAGGGGACGCCCCAGCGCGACCTGTTCCGGCAGCTTCGGGTCCGGTTTCTCCAGCGTCACGCGGTCGACGGGGGATGGGCGCTCGATGTCGGAGCGGGGCCGGGCCGGTTTACCCCGTTCGTGGGGGGACCGGCCTCGCGGCGCGTCGCGCTCGATCTGGCCCGCGCGATGCTGGAGGAGCTGCCGCGTCGCCTCGCGCTGCGCGGACCGGTTCCCTCGCCCTCGGTGGAGCGGGTCCAAGGCGACTCGCTCGGTCCACCGTTCCTCACGGGCGCGTTCGGGGAGGTCGCCGTGCTCGGCAACACGCTCGGGTTCGCTGGCGACCGGGGTGCCGAAATCCTGGCACGGTGCGAGGAGATGGTGGCTCCCTGGGGGACGCTGGTCGTGGAGATCGCGCCGGGCCCCGGCGAGCGATCCCGCTACCTCGGGCGGCTCCCGGCCCGGGCCGTCGGCCGGCTGCTCGAGGCGCCGCCGCGAGCGGTGATCCCGCGCATCGACCGGGAGGGGTTCTCCCCGGAGCCCGTTCGGCGGGAAGGCGGTGCCTTCCGTCGGTGGGCGGTGCAGGAGCTGGTCCGGCGGTGGACGGCGGAAGGGTGGCGACCGGTCGACGTGCTGTCCGTGGCCCCGGGACTCGGCCCCGACAACGAGCGAGCCGCGGAGGTCGCCGCCCGACCCCGCGCCTGGGCCCATCTCCTAGAGGTGGAGGAGACGATCGGACGGAGGGAGGAGCGGTGGCGGGCGGCCGCCGCCGTCCTGTTGGCGGCGCGGCGGGACGCTTCGAGGGCTATCCCTTAAGACCCGAGCGCCATCATTCCCGGGCGTCGCCCTCTGATGCCGAAGCGGTCGTCGTCCGGAACGAGCGCGGGACCGTCCACGAAGTCCGCGGCCGCGGTGCCTCCGGAGGAGCTCGACCTCGCGAAACGGGACGCGTTGCTTCAGCTCAGGATCGGGCGCACCGCGCACTCGAGCGCGATCCTGCTCTCCGCGCTCCTGGCGATCGCTGGCGTCGCCCTGCTCGTCGTCAAGATCCCCGCGATGCCGTCGAACGCCCGGGGGGTGGACGCTCTCGGGGCGACGTACTACCTTGCCCTCCCGCTGGCGGCGGGCCTCCTGATCGCGGCGGTCGGCCTGGTCCTCAAGTGGGGCGAGTTCCAGCTCTGGCCGTGGGAGCCCCACTTCGCGACCAGCATCGGCGCCCTCGGGTTCAATATCGCGCTCGCCGTCGTCTACGCGACGCGCCTCGACGGATACGGCGCGTTCGGGACCTCCCCGCTGTTTCCCGGGTTCTTCGCCCTGACTCTCGTCGGGATCAGCGCCGGATTCCTCGGCCTGGTCATGACCTGGGTCCCGTGGCGGTTCCCGCAGTGGGCGGCGGCGGCCTGCGGGGTCGTCCCGGTCGCCGCGTCGGCCCTGGTGCTGTTCCCCTCCACCGCGTACGGGCTCACCCCCGTCACCGCCCTCGGGGTCGCCTTCTTCCTCTCCGCGCTCCTGTACCAGACGTCGGGCGCGTTCCTCCACCTCGCCTCCTCGGGCACCGCCGCGACCGAGCAGTCGGTCATCGCCTCCGGCCAGAGCCGGATCGTCCAGCTCGCGGACGAGGTGCGGCAGAAGGAGGAGGCGTTCCGCTTCCGCGAGTCGGCCCTCGTCAAACGCGAGGCGGACGTCGAGTCGGCCGAGTCCGGGGTCCGGCGTCAGCAGACGTTCGTCGCCGAGTCCCGACACCGACTCGACGAGTCCGAGAAGGCTCACTCCGCCAAGGCCGACGAGCTCGCCGCCAAGGAGCGCCAGCTCGCGGGTCACGGGGCCGAGGTGGTGACCCGGTTGCGGCAGCTCGAGGATCGCATGAAGAGCGTGGAGCTCCGGGAGCGCGAGATCGCGCTCCAAGCGCCGGCCCTCGCCGCCCGCGAGCAGCGGATCGCCCAGCGCGAGGGAGAGCAGGCGAAGCGGGAGAGCGAGATCAAGCGGCGCGACCAGGAGGTCGACCGCCGATCGTCCACGTTCATCGAGGCGGAGGCCCGTCTTGAGGCGCGACGCAAGTCGCTCGACCAGAAGACGGCCGACATCCTGCGCCGCGAAGGGGAGGTCGCGGCCCGAGAGTCCGGGGGCCGCCCCGGTACCGGCGGGCCTCCGGTGGTGGCCGCGACGGCCGATCTCGCGGGCCGCGAGGCCCGCCTCCAGCAGCTGAAGGCGGTCCTCGACGAGCACAACGCGACCCTGGGCCGCAAGGCGAAGGAGCTGGCGGACCGCTCGAAGGCGTTGGACGAGGCGACCGGCAAGGCGACCGAGCGGGAAGCCTCGCTCGCCGTGCGCGAGAGCGCGCTGCGCGAGCGCGAAGCCGACCTCACGGACCGCCTGAAGGCGGCCGACGAGCGGCGGGCGCAGTACGAGACCGCCGCGTCGGACTACATGGGCCGCCTGGCGGAGGTCGGCCGCCTCCAGGTCGACTCGGCCCACAAGGGCGCGGACCTCGACCGGGGGCTGCAGTCGGTCACAGAGCGCGAGACCGCGCTCAAGGAGCGGGAGGCGCGGGTCAAGGCGGCGTTCGACGAGATCGAACGGCGGGAGCGGGACGTGCTCTCGCGCGAGCGGACGGTGAACGCGACCGAGGCGGAGGTCAGTCTCCGCCGCCAGGAGATCTCGCGGGAGACGAGCCTGCCGATCGCGGGACTCGCCGCGATCGCGGCGGCGGAGGGGGCGGAGGGGATCGGGATCCGGGCCGTCTCCCGGCCGAGCCGGGCCCGCGGCGTGCGATCCCGGTCGGCGGCCGCCGAAGCGGGCCCCGGAGGCGACGCGAGTCTCGCGGAGACGCTAGCGCCCCCGAGCGGGCGGCGCTACACGGACCGGCTGCCGACCGGGACTCCGCGACTGGACGAGCTCCTCCTCGGAGGTATCCCTCCTCGAAGCCACGTGATGCTCCTCGGCGACGCGTTCGTCGGCAAGGAGGTCGTCCTCTACGCGTTCCTCGCGGAGGGGCTGAAGCGCGGCGAGCCGGCGATCCTGGTGAGCGCCGCCCGGTCCCGGACCGAGGTCTCGGAATCGTTGGGGATCGTCCTCCCGCAGTTCCGCGAGTACGAGCAGATGGGGATGGTCACCTGGGTCGACGCCTCGGGCTCCGGAGGGGGCGCCCTCGCCGCGGGCGGGACGACGACGGCGCCGGACGACCGGGCGGGCATCCTGACAGCCCTGGTCCAGGCCTCGAAGCGGCTCGAGGAGGAGAAGCGGGGGCCGTTCCGGGTCGGCTTCCTGGGGCTCTCCGCGGTCCTGGCCCACGGGGACGAGCGCGCCAGTTTCTCGTTCCTCCAGAACGTCGTTGGGATCCTCAAGCCGCGCGACGGCCTCGCGATGTATGCGCTCGAGGGCGCCACCCTCTCCGAGTCCCAGCTCGAGTCGTTCCTGAGCCGCATGGACGGCGCGATCGTCTTCCGCCAGGACAAGGACCGGACGTTTCTATCGGTACGGGGGTTCGGCGACGTCGAGACGCGGGACTGGATCGAGTGCCGGGCGACGAGCCGCGGGCTGATCGTCGGATCGTTCGCCCTCGAGCGGATCCGCTGAGCCGGAGATCGCCCCGGGCGGGGGACGACCCGCCCTCGTGGCCGGCCCCTACTCCTCGCCCATCGTGCGGGGCTTCGGGACGACCTTCGGCTGATCCGCGAGCGTGGGCATGCCGGTCTTCCCCTCGACGATGTCGCAGTCCTTCCAGTTGACCCCGACGCTCACGTTCGGGAATGCGACTTTGAGCGTGTAGCTGGCCAGCTTGCCGACGACCAGTCCCTGGGAACCGGCGACGAGGTTCGGGTTCATCACCGAAAGGTCCCGGTTCAGGATCACGCGGGTCTGGCCGATCACCACGCGGTCGAGCTGGCTCCGGTCCTCCATGCGACATCGCGGGAGGACGGTCCCCGTTATACGCTGCCGGGGGCCGCTCCGTGGCCCGGACGCAGCCTGTAACACCGAATTCGCATAGAAACGCGGGGATTATCTACTAGGACCCCGTCCGACTCATCACATGCCAGCGGCGGGAGCGACGACGGAAGCATCGACTGGAACGAGCGGAGGGGGGGCCTCCATGATGGAGAACCACCCGAGCGGTTGGGCGAACCCTGCGATACTGGGCCTGCTGGCGTTCGGCGCGGCCTTCATCATCGCGGGACTGACGAGCCTGCCCTCGCCGTACGGCAACGGCTTCGGGGCGAGATACGTGGGAGGAAACTTCGCGATCCTCGGCTACACCCCCGCGGTTGCGGTCTCGGTCTTCTCGGTCATCACGACATGGATCGGGGGCGCCGCCCTCCTCCTCGCGGGCGTGATCTCCTACCGAACCGGACACCAGTACTGGGGGACGGCGTTCATCCTGTACTCGTTCTTCTGGCTCGCCCTCTCCTCGGTGGCGTCCACGGGGGCTACCGGCTACGGCCTGGCTGCCCTGATGTTCATCTTCCTGTTGATCTCGATCACGTTCCTGATCAACTCGATGAAGCACGGCTGGGGGACGTTCATCATCTTCCTGCTCACGACGCTCGCGTTCATCCTCTGGATCGCGGAGTTCTGGATGGTCGCACCGCTCAGCACCAAGACCGGCTCGCTCTCGAGCGGATTCAGCTGGGCGATCGGCGGCGAGTTCATCCTGACCGGCCTCGCGGCATGGTACATCGCGACGGCCCACCTGACCAACGCCAACTACGGGCGCAAGGTGCTCCCCCACTAGGTCGGGAAGCGCGCCGTTCGAGCCAACCCTTTCCCTCCTTTTCCCTTCTTGGGTCCCCGGGTGCCGTGCATCGGTCGCCGGGGATGTGTCGGTCCGTTGAGCCGGGGACCGGTCTACGCGCGTCGCCCGGTGGGGCAGCGCTTGCGTCCGCCCAGCGTCGCATCCTTCCCGCACGAAGGCGCGGCGGCCGGCTCAGGCCGGGCTCCCCAGATGGCCGACGCGGGCCCGGACGACCGACAATCGCTCCCGGACCGCCTCGACCGACCGGCGGATCTCGCGCTCCGTCACCGACCCCCAGAGCTCGAGCGTGAGCGTGTGGTCCTGCTCGCGATGGACCCGCCGGAGGATCGCGTCCGCCCGCCGCCCGTCGGGGGTCGAGAGCCTCAGGGAGAACCTTCGGGCCCTCGATAGCCCGCCCCATCGCTCGCTCGTGAGGGCCCGGACGAGGTGACCGACCGGTTCGACCAGGCCGGGATGCGCCTCTTCCGGAAGGGGAAGCCATCCGCCGGGTTCGATCTCCCAGTGGTCGACCCGACGGTAGCCGAGGGCGGAGAGCGCGTGCAAGAGCCCCGCCGCGATGGCGACCAGGCTCTCGTGCTCCTCCACCTCCCGTTCCCGGAGGAGGGCCTCGACCTGCCGGAGGAGAGGGATGCGCGATGACGCGATCGCCTCGTGCCTAAGGTCGAACTCGAGGCGGACCGACTCGAATCGGCGCGCCGGCGACCGGGGCTTCGCCGCGGTCCTCTTCCCGGTCACCCTCGGTCCTCCCGACTAGCCCCGCGGCGCGGGGTCGCCCGGCTCGACGTCCGCCACGGCCATCGGTCCGACCGTCGAGCGGTCCGGCATCTAATCCATTTGCCTCGACGAGAACCGCCCGGAGGGCGTGCAGACCCGGGCTCCGCCGACACCCGATCGACGGGCCGCGGTCGCGGCAAGCCCGGAGCTCTCCCGGACCCGGTCGCTGGCGCTACGGGGTGATCGCGCGGGCCCGCGGCGGGCCCGAGTCACCCGTGTCCAGCGCCGCGGCGCTCATCAGCTGGGCCGCGACGCCGACGACGCTGATCGCCTCGTTCGCCCCCGCCCGATGGAGCTTGGGGAGGGTCTGGTCCGACGTCGCTACGGCCACGATCCGGAGCTGAGGCTGGAGCGCCCGCGCCGTGATCACGGTCAGGAGGTTCGCCGCGTCGGAGTCCTGGCAGGCGACCAGCGAGCGCGCCCGGTCGATCCCCACGAGCTGGAGGACCTCCTCGCTGGACGGGTCGCCGGCGTGCGCCCTCAGTCCTTCGGCCTTGAGGGCCTCGAGGACCCGCTCCTCGGGGGAGACCACGACCACGCGGATCCCCTGCTCCCGCAGCGCCCGTGCGGTGGCGAGCGCCTCGGGGCTCGCGCCGCAGACGATGACGTGCTGCCCGAGTTCCTGCATCTGCGCGCGCTCGAGTCGGGCGCCGATCCGCTCGAGGCGGCGCTCGAGGAACGGCATGAAGAGGACCACCACGGCCGATAAGAACGTTCCCACGCCGAGCAGGATCAGGGCGACCACGAACCACCGCGCGGCCGGGGTCAGCGGGACGATCTCCGAGCCGTTCGTGGAGATCGTCGTGATCGCGAAATAGATCGCGTCGCCCCATCCCCGGACCGGCGGCGAGAACTCGCCGCCGAGCCGTCGGGCGCCGACGACCCCGAACAGGAGCGAGAACAGGGCGACCACCCCGACCATCAGCTCGACCGCCTGGGGGCTCGTCGCGGAGCCCCGGTAGAACGCCCCGCGGTACGGGTACAGGACGGCGACCAGCGCGATCGCGGCGACGGCGGCGGAGATCGAGTAGGCGTCCGGGCTCAGGATGGCGATCGTGCCGGCCAGGAGGGGGACGAGCAGGGCGAAGAACCAGGCGATCGGCGTCCGGTCGCGGATGCGCGGCGAGAGCACCAAGAGGAGGAACCCGGCGACGGCGTCGAACGGCGGATCGTACCCCGCGAAGCCCCCGCGGTAGAGCTCGTGCGCCGGACGCACGGCCGACAACAGTCCGACCAGGACCAGCCCGACGCCCGTGATGGCCGCCGCCCAGCCGAGCGCGAGCGCCCGCCGGTCCATCCGGCCGGGCCGGTCCGGCCGGCGCGCGGAGGGAGCCGAGGGACGCCGACTGGCGGGCATTCGTAGCCGTTAGTTGCGATCGCAGAAAACGGGTCCCCCGATCCGGCTCCCGGTGGCCGCGCCCCGCGGGGCCGCGCTCAGTCTTCCTTCCAGTTCGGCTCGCGCTCCTCGCTCCAGACCGGGGGTTCGGGCGACGGGGGAGCGGGCGCTGGGACCGGGGCGGGAGCTGCGGGGGCGGGAGCGGCTGGCGGAGGGGGCGGGGGCGAGGCCGAGGCGCCCGCCGGGACCTGCGGGGACGGCGCCGGGCGGACGAACGGCGCGGCCGGCGGGCGTCTCCTGCCGTGCCGGCGGGCGACCAGAGCGACGAGCAGGAGGGCGAGCGAGAGGACCGCGAGGACCAGGATGAGCCCCCAGCCCAGCACCGGGATCCCCCACAGGCCCGGCGACGCGGCGGGGACCGGGTCCATCACGATGGCGAACGGCGTCGACCCCCCGCTTCCGGTGGTGACGTTGTTGTAGTAGGGCTCGTAGCCCGGCGCGGTCGCGTAGATCGCGTGGACGCCGGGGGCGAGGTCGACCGAGAACGTGCCGTCCGAGACGTCCACGAGGGCTCCGTCGACGTAGAGCGTCGCGTCGGGGACGTTGATCGTTCCCGAGAGCGTGCCGTCGATGACCGCGAACGCCACGGGAGCGTAGCTCGGCGTCGGCGACGTTCCCGTGCCGTGGCTGGGGCTGGCGGTGTAGTTGGGAGCCGAGACGGTCCAGCTGTACGCGCCGGGCGCGAGGTCGAGGACGGAGAACGTCACCTCCGCGGCGACGGTCGTCCGGTTCGTCCAGACCGAGCTGTCGTCCACCGCGACGGTCCACGGCGTGCCGGGCGCGAGCCCGGTCGCGTTGACCTCCAGGATCGGGACGAGCGAGAACACGATGTCGACCGGCGGGGGCGGTCGGTCGACGTGGACGGTGCCGGTCGCCGGCCGGGCCGCGTAGCCGACCGAGCTGATCGTGTAAGTGTAGGTGCCCGCCACGGCCGCGAGCGCGACCGTCGCGGTCGTCGAGTGGCCGGTGACGCCCGGCGGGCCCGATGCCTGCGAGACGAGGTCGACCGACCAGTTCCAACTCGAGGCGAGGCCCGTTTCGTCGAACACGACCGGGACCAGCGCCGCGAACGTCAGGTTGACGGTGACGTTCGACCCGTCGACCGTGAAGTTGGCCGCCGGAGGACCCGCGTAGCCCGACGGGGTCACGACGGAATAGTTGTACGTCCCGTTCGGCGCGAACACCGTCAGGTTGGCGGCGGTCGACCGGTACGTCGTCCCGAGCTCGACCACGCCCCACGTCGGGGATCCGGTGAGCCCCGTCTCGGTGAAGTTGACGGCGTAGAGCGAGAACGGGACCAGGGGCACGTAGTCCCCCCCGGCGGAGATGCGCCCGCTGTCGTTGTACGGGAGCACGCCGTACGGGTTCGGCGCGATCCCGTAGTTCGACCAGTAGTTCCCTCCCTGGTAGGTAGTGTGCAGGATGCTCCCGGACAGGTTCGTCCCGAGCACCGGGTTGACGACCCCCGCCGCCTCGCGGGTCACGTTCCATCGATCGGTGTAGGTGGCGCCGGAGCAGACGACCTGGCAGGAGAACGGGTCCACGGTCGGGGAGTACGCCGGCGTGGGGACCGAGAAGTAGTTGTTGTAGACGAGGTCGCCGGACTCGGCCTCGTATATCCCGGTCGTGTTGTTGACCGTGTTCAGGACCGATCCCGGGATCGCGGCCGGCGGGGTCGTGGCGAGGAACGTGTTGCCCCAGACCGTGTTGTTCGTGCCGCCGTACAGGGCGAGCGCGGAGCCCTCGTCCAGGAACGTGTTGCCGGCGATCAGGTTGCCGCTGGAGCCCCAGACGATCACGTCGCCGACCGGGAACCCGGCCAGGCTCGAGGCGAGCCATCCCGCGATCGCCGGGGCGTCGAGAACGCTGACGTTCGACACGTTCCAGAGCTCGATCTGGAGGTCGTTCGAGAACGGCAGCCCGTACTCCGTGAGGATCGGGTCCTGCGACGCCGGGAAGCTGATCGCGAACTCCGGCGGAGTGGTGTGAACGTAATCGGACGTGTTGATCAGGAGGAGGCCGGGAAACACCGGGAACTGGAAGTCGTTCCACTGCGTGAACTCGGCGCCCAGACGGGACGGGTCGGCGCTCTCGAGCACGTACGGCGAGGCGTTGGTTCCGTTCCCGGACGCGGCGATCGCGGCGAGCTCCGCGTTACCCCACGCGAGCAGCGGGGTGTAGACGCCCTGGCCCGTCGCCCGCGTGAGCGTCGTGACCACGCTCGTGGTGAGGTTGTCCGGCGCGGCCGCGACGGTGAGGGCCGTGCCGGCGGCCCGGTAATCGCTGAGGACGGCCTCGAGGAAGTACGTTCCGCCGTTCGGGATCGTGAACGAGAAGTTGCCCGGCGTCGCGGGAGCGGCGGGGGGCATCGCGGACGGCACCCACTGGGCCCGGCCGGCGGCGAACGCCTTGCCGGTGTTGACGAACAGGAACGCGTTCGCCGGCGTCAGATCCTCCGAGATCGTCCGGAATCCGGCGTTCGCGGAGACGTTCCAGAGCCCGTACAGGAACGACGGACCGAGGTCGAGGATCGCGGTCGGCTCGACGGTCAGGAGCGGCACCACGGTGAGCTTCTCCTCGTAGGCGACGTCGATCCCGTCACTCGTCTCACCGGTGTCGGCCCCCGCGTCATAGGCGCTCGGGATCGGCGCGTACCCGTCCGAGGAGACGTTCCAGTAGTCGAGCGCGAGCGTAGCGTGGATCGCGAAGAACGAGGTCGTATCGCCGTCGTCGTTGCCGACGACCACCAGTTCGAAGTCGTTCAGGAGGCCGGCCGGATTGTAGGCCGAGCCGTTGACCTGGAACTCGGGCTCGGGCGCCGTCGGGGGGGATGGGCCGGCGCCGGAGTTGAAGACGACCTCGTCGAACGATCCCGAGCGGTTCTCCGCGGTCGAGTTGAGCGTGTAGTTGAAGAAGATCGCCGGGCGCCCGCCGTCGAGCGTCGCGTTCAGGTAGAACGTGACCGAGAACGGGTAGTGGACGGTGAACGAGGGACCGACGGCGTAGTAGAAGTAGGGCGCCACGAGCGTTCCGCCGGGCCCGTAGGCGTACAGCGTGGTCGCCGGGAACGTGCCGTTGAGGCTCGAGAAGTTCCAGACGTTGTCGCCGAAGGCGAGCTGGCCCGAGCTCGGCGTGTAGGTGATGAAGTTCTGCGCCCAGAACTCGTACGACGAGTTCCCGAACAGGGTGACGTTGGTCGCCACGGCGTTCAGCTGAACCCCGAACGTGTCCGGGCCGTCCCCGTCCAAGTAGACGGGCGATGCGTTCGTGAACGACACCGTGCCTTCCACGCTCGGGGTATTGAGCGTGTACGGCTCGAGGGACCCGGAGACGTTCCTCAGTCCGAGGTCCGCGAGACCCATCGGCGCCGGGGCGGCCGTATAGGTCGGGGCGACCGGACCGGCGGGGTGCGGTTGCTCGGCGGAGAAGTCGGGGGGGTGGTAGAGCCCGGACGGAACGTCGCTCGCCCGAACGGCTGCCTCCACCGCAAGCGCGCGGGCCTCCGCCGAAGGGCTGGCTCCGGCGGTGGCCTCCGGGGCCGACGCAGCGACCGCGGGCTCCGGGGACGCGGCATCCGTCCCCGGAGCCGCCTCCCGCGTCCCCAGGGGTGGCTGCGCGTGCTCCGGAGCCACGACCGTCAGGAGAAACGCGAACGAGATCGCTAGGGCCAGGACAGCGGTCCGCGCCACGGTTCGGTTGTACGGCGGTACGCGGACCTCCTCCTCTTATGCGTTTGTATCGAGCGTCGCGGCGTCGGGCGTGGGTCGGTCAACGCTCGAATAGCGGTCCGCCTTCCTCGCGAGGCGGGCCCGCGGGTCGGTCTCCGTCGGGGCCGGGCTCACTCCCGCCAGCTGGGGAGCACCGACGGACCGCTCGGCTCGGGGCGGCTTTCGTGCGCGCTCCGGACGAACTCGGCCAGCCACGGGATGTCGTCGAACGACGACTTGACCGCCGCGGCGCGGCCCTGGTTCCGCTTCCAGCGACGCGCGGCGATCAGCTCGAACCCGGGCACCGGCCCCGAGTATCCCACGGTGGCCAGCACGGTTCCCGCGCCGACGATGAGGAAGACGAACGCGAACAGCTCGACGAGCATCGCGAGCCCGACGAGGTCGTGCGACGAGACCACGATCCCGAGTCCGGTCAGGAGGACCGCCGCGAGCGAGAGGACCCCCGCGCCGACGAACGCTCCCAAGGCGTAGGCGTGCGACCGCGCGACCCGGCGGGACTCCTCCGACGCGCCGACGTAAGCCCTCCAGACGCCGGCGAGGGCCGTGTCGGGGGCGGGCGCCGAGCCGGACCCGATGTAGGCGAGCGCGGTCCGCGCGAGGTCGAGCTCGAGCCGCTGGTAGGCGGCGATGTCGGAGCCCAGCATCGAGGCGAGCGCGAACGCGCCCACCACCGCCAGGAGGAGCGAAAGCGCGGTCACCGGCCAGGCGAGGCCGGTCATCGGGTTGTAGTCGGCGACCAGCAGAAGCAGGTAGATCAGCCCGCCGGACAGGCCCGCCGCGATCGCCAGCCCGCCGGGGGTGTCGGGTTCGGGTGCGCCGCCGGACTCCTTCCACCGCTCCCTGAACGACTTCGGCTCGGCCGTCACGCGGAAGGGACCACGGGCATGGTTATTAAGTCCTACGGCGGCGATGAAATCGTCGCGCCGCCGCCGAGGCGACGGGTCGCCGCCCCGGGGTCCGACGCTAGCCGGACGACTCGTCCGGCGGGCTCTCCTCGGTGGCCGTTCCCGGTTGCTTCTTCGGCGTGCGCTTCAGGATCTCCGAGCTGATCTTGTCGAGCTCCGCCATCAGCGAGTCGATGTCCGGTTCCGCCTCGGGTTCGGTGGGCGTCCCGCCCGCGGGGATCGCCTTGGGCGCGGGCTCGGGAGGAGCCGGAGGAACGATCGGAGCTTCGGTCGGAGGGGTCACCTCCGGCGGGGTCTCGACACGAGGCTCGGGGGTCGGAGGCTCGGGCGTTCCGAGCGACGTCGGGCTCTCCGGTTCGGGTCCGCCCGCCGCCGGCTCGGTCGGCGCGGTCGGTTCCTTCCACTCCGGAGTGTACGGCTCGGCCGGGCCGACGGGGGCGGAGGGTGCGCCGACGGTCCCTGCCGCCGCCGGGCCCGCGCCGAGGGTCCCCGTGCCGTACGGCACCAGCGGGGCCGGCGGACGCCGCCGCCGACGCAGGATCAGGAGAACGACCAGCACGGCGAGGATCACGAGCGCGAGCGTCGTGAAGATCGCCCACGACGGGAACACGGGCGCCACCGCGGCCTTGGCCGGGGCGCTCACCGTCACGTGGGCGACCGCGCGGGAGACGCCGCCCGCCGCGTCGGTGGCGTTCAGGTAGAACGTGTAGGTGCCCGAGTGCGTCGGCGTGAACGTGTACGTCCCGCCCGCCGCTCCGGAGAGGTTGGCGGAGGAGCCGTTCATCTCGAGCGTCCAGGTGACGGGAGCGACACCACCCGAGAAGCGGAGCATCAGCGCCGCGGGGGAGTTCGTCTGGGTCCCTAGGGTGGTCGGGGTCAGCGTGGCCGAGAGCGCTCGAGCCACCGTGACCGTCTCCACCGCGTGCGACACGCTCCCGACCGAGTCGGTGGCGTTCAGGTAGAACGTCAGCGTGCCCACGGCCTGCGGGGTGAAGCTGTAGCGATCGGCCAGCACGCCCGACAGGTTGCCGGTGACACCCCCCTCTTCCAGCGTCCAGACGATCGGCGCCACCCCGCCCGAGAACCCGAGCGTGAGGTTCGCCTCGGTGCCGTTCTCCGCGAGCAGCGTTCCGGGCGACAGCGTGGCGACCAGCGCCGCGACGACGGTCACCGTGGCCGTCGCCAGGTACGTGCCTCCGACCGCATCCGTGGCGTTGAGGGAGAACGTGTAGGTTCCCACGTGGCGCGGAGCGAACGTGTAGCGGCCCCCGCTCGCCCCGGTAAGGTTGGAGGAGGAACCGTTGATCGTCAGGTTCCAGGAATCCGGTGCCACCCCGCCGCTGAAGCTGTAGGTGAGGATCGAGGTCCCGCCGACCTGGGTCGTATTGGTCGCCGGGGCCAACGCGGCGTGCAGCGCCGCTCGCACGACGACGTGGGCTGTGGCGTTCCCAACGCTCCCGACGTGGTCGGTCGCGTTCAGGTAGAACGTGAACGTTCCGGTGTGGGTCGGAGTGAACGTGTAGTGATAGGTCGGGTAACTACCGGTCACGCCCGACAGGTTGGTCGACGACGACCCGCTCACGGTCAGGTTCCACGTGGTCGGAGCGACTCCACCCGCGAAACTCAGGGTGAGGACCGAGGCCACCCCGACCTCGGTCGTGCCCGGGCTCGAGATCAGGTTCGCGACGAGGCCCGGCTTCACGGTCACCACCGCGGTGACGTTCGAGGTGCTGCCCACCGCATCGGTCGAGTTCAGGAAGAAAGTGTACGTCCCGGCGTGGGTCGAGCTGAAGTTGTACTTTCCGTCCGACGCCCCGGTGAGGTTCGAGGACGAACCGTTCCGCTCCAGGGTCCAGTGGACCGGCGCGACCCCTCCCGAGAGTCCGTAGGTTAGCGTCGAGTTCACTCCGGGCTGGATCTCGCTCAGGCTCGCCGTCAGGGACGCGGCGAGCGCCGCCTTGACCACCACGGTGGCGGTGACCTTCGAACCGCTGCCGACCGCGTCGGTCGCGTTCAGGTAGAACGTGTACGTTCCGGGGTGGGCGGGCGAGAACTCGTAGTGACCCCCGCTCGCCCCGGTAAGGTTGGTCGAGGAGCCGTTCCGGGTCAGGGTCCAGACGATCGGGGAGACACCCCCGGTGAAGGCGTAGGTCAGAGTCGACTTCCCGCCCACCTGCGTCGTTACCGGACTCGAGCTCAAGGAGCCCGCCAGCGCGGCCTTGACCACCACGGTCACGGTCTTGTCCGAGGTGCTCCCGACCGCGTCGGTGGCGTTGAGATAGAACGTGTACGTTCCGGCGTGCCCCGGCGCGAACGAGTAGTGACCCCCCGTCGCCCCGGTCACGTTCGCCGACGAGTCGTTCCGCGTCAGCGTCCAGGTGATCGGCGCAACGCCCCCCGTGAACGAGTACGTCAGGACCGAGGGAGTGCCGACCTGGGTCGTTCCCAGGTTCGCGGTCAACGACGCGGATAGCGCCGGCTCGACCACGACCGGGAACGTCGTCTTGGACGGAACCGCGGCGGAGTCGGTGGCGTTGAGGTAGAACGTGTACGTTCCCGCGTGCTTCGGGTCGAACGAGTAATGCCCACCCAAAGCGCCGGTGAGGTTGGCCGACGACCCGTTCTCCGTCAGGGTCCACGAGAACGGCGCCGTCCCCCCCTCGAACGAGTACGTCAACACCGACGTCTCGTTGACCTGCGTCGTCGAGGGCACCCCGGTCAGGATCGCCGCGAACCCCGAGTTCACCACCACGCTCGCGGTCCGGTTCGACTGGCTCCCCACCGCGTCC
>JASHOP010000029.1 GCA_030041075.1 Thermoplasmata archaeon
GGCGCAAGGAGAAGCCGGCGCGATGAAGGGAGCCTCGGAGACCCCCCCACCGCACGAACCCGAGGACGACGCCGGGCCGATCGTCCAGCGCCCCCAGCCGGTCGCGCCGCCGCCGTTCGCGATCCCGCCCCTGTTTGGAAAGTACGCGTTCGAGGGCGTCGAGGTCCGCGACCCGGGGCTCCTGCCGTACCTGTACCTCCATGCGGTCTACGCCCCCCACACCGAGGGGCGGCTCTGCGGCCGTCCGTTTCTCAAGGTCCGCATGCACATCGTGGAGCGCCTCGCGAACCAGCTGATGAAGGGCGGGAAATTCACCGGGAAGAAGATGAAGGCGCTCGCGACGGTCCGCCTCGCGTTCGACGAGATCGCCGAGAAGGAGGGGAAGAACCCGATCCAGATTCTCGTCGACGCCGTCGAGAACGCCTCCCCGCGCGAAGAGGTCACCCGCCTCCAGTTCGGCGGGATCTCCGTCCCACGCGCGGTCGACGCGTCCCCATCCCGCCGCCTCAACGTCGCGATCCGCAACCTCGCGATGGGGGCGATCCAGGCGTCCCGCAAGTCCACGAAGCCGATCGAGACCTGCCTCGCGGACGAGATACGGCTGGCCGCGAAGGGTGAGATGACGGCGTTTTCCATCGGGCGGAAGGAAGAGGTCGAGCGCGTCTCGCAGTCGGCGCGCTAGGATCCAGGGAACCCACATGACGCACATCCGAAGCGAGCTGGCGAAGGCCATCCCCGAGATGATGCGCAACATCGACCGGATCCGGAACATCGGGATCGTCGCGCACATCCACCACGGAAAGACGACCCTCTCCGACAACCTGCTCGCGGCCGCGGGGATGATCTCCAACGAGCTCGCGGGCAAGCAGCTCTACCTCAACTTCGACGAGCAGGAGCAGGCCCGCCTCCTGACGATCAACAACGCGGACGTGACGATCGTCCACGAGTTCGAGAACGAGAAGTATCTCATCAACCTCATCGACACCCCAGGTCACGTCGACTTCGGGGGGGACGTCACCCGCGCGATGCGCGCCGTGGACGGCGCGATCGTGGTCGTGTGCGCCGTCGAAGGGGTGATGGCCCAGACCGAGACCGTGCTTCGGCAGGCGCTCCGCGAGAAGGTGAAGCCGGTCCTGTTCATCAACAAGGTCGACCGGGCGATCAAGGAGCTGAAGCTCACCCCCGAGTCGCTCCAGAAGCGGTTCACCTCGATCATCGGGGAGGTCAACGAGCTCATCCGGCGGATGGCCCCCGAGGAGTTCGTCGATGCCTGGTCGGTCGACCCGCGCGACGGGTCGGTCGCGTTCGGCTCGGGCTACGAGAACTGGGCGATCAGCGTCCCGTACATGCAGCGGACGGGCGTCAAGTTCCCCGACATCATCGACTACGTCTCGACCGGGCGTTCGCGCGAGATCGCCCAGAAGGCGAAGATCAACGACGTCGTCTTCGACATGGTCGTGCGTCACCTGCCGACGCCCCGCGTCGCTCAGAAGTACCGCATCCCGAACATCTGGCGGGGGGACATCGGCTCGCCGATCGGCCAAGCGATGGTCGACACCGACCCCGCCGGACCGACCTCGTTCATGGTCACCGACATCACGATGGACCCGAGCGCGGGCGAGATCGCGACGGGCCGGGTGTTCTCCGGGCACCTCGCCAAGGGGATGGAGCTCTCGATCGTCGGCACGAAGATGAAGGACCGGATCCAGCACGTATCGCTCTTCATGGGCCCCGAGCGCCTGATGGTCGACGACGTCCCCGCCGGGAACATCGCCGCCGTGATCGGGCTCACGGACGCGTTCGCCGGCACGACGACGTCGACGTTCTCCGACATGACCCCGTTCGAGGAGATCCGGCACGTCTCCGAGCCGGTCGTGACCGTCGCGATCGAGCCGAAGAGGATGGCCGACCTCCCGAAGCTGATCGAGGTGATGCGCAAGATCGCGAAGGAGGATGCGAGCCTGCGCGTCGAGATCAACCCCGAGACCGGCGAGCACCTCCTCTCCGGAATGGGCGAGCTTCATCTCGAGATCACGGAGTTCCGCGTCATCAACGACTACAAGGTCGACATCGTCGCGTCGACCCCGATCGTCGTCTACCGGGAGCTCGTCCGCAAGCCCGGGGGACCGTTCGAGGGCAAGTCGCCCAACAAGCACAACAAGTTCTACTTCGAGGTGGAGCCCCTCCCCGCCGCGGTCGTGGCGGCCGTCAAGGAGGGCGAGATCCCGCAGGGCAAGTCGTTCAAGGACACGAAGACCCTCGTCGCGAAGCTCCACGAGCTCGGCGTCCCGCGCGAGGAGGGACGCGGGATCATCGCGGTCGAGGGGACGAACATCCTGTTCGACGTGACGAAGGGGATCCAGTACCTCAACGAGACGATGGACCTGATCGTCGACGCGTTCAAGGAGGCGATGAACCGCGGTCCGCTCGCGAACGAGAAGGTCTACGGCCTCAAGGTCCGGCTCGTCGACGCGAAGCTCCACGAGGACTCCATCCACCGGGGGCCCGCGCAGACGATCCCGGCGGCCCGGTCGGGGATCTACGGCGCGATGTGCCTCGGCGACCGGATGCTGCTGGAGCCGTTCCAGAAGGTCACGGTCAACGTGCCCCAGGAGGTCCTCGCGGGCTCGACCCGCGAGCTGCAGCGGCGCCGGGGGGAGATCCTCGACATGACGAACGTCGGCGACCTCCAGACGATCGTCGCGAAGGTACCGGTCGCGGAGATGTTCGGGTTCGCCTCGGACATCCGCAGCGCGACTGGAGGGAAGGTCCTCTGGGCGACCGAGTCGCTCGGCTTCGAACCGGTCCCGGTCGACCTCCAGGGCAAGGTCGTCGCCGAGATCCGGCAGCGGCGCGGGCTCAAGCCCGAGCCGTACGACGCGAGCTACTACTCGGGTTGACCGCGGCGGCGCCGTCGGATATAGCTACTACGACTCGTAGTAGCTTATCGATACGCCGAGCGCCGTCGCGGAGGGTGAGGACGCGCCGTACGTGCCCGGGCCGAACGTCGGGGGCTCGTGGAAACTAACTACGGGTCGTAGTAGCTTGGCGGCCGGCCCTCGGCCGGGTCGGCGGCCCGCCGTCCCCGTCGAGCGTCCGCTGGCCGCGGGGCCTCGGTCCGTCGGCGGAGCGCGACCGCAGCGGCCAGGCTCCCTCGTGGTCGAGGAGCCAGCGCTTCCGCCACAGGCCGAGGCCGAAGCCGGTGATCGACCCCCCCGCCCCGACGACCCGGTGGCACGGGATCACGATCGGGATCGGGTTGCGGGCCATCGCGCCGCCCACGGCGCGCGCCGAGCCTTGAAACCCGGATCGTCGGGCGAGCTCCCCGTAGGTCACGGTGCGACCCGCGCGGACGGCCCGGAGCACGGTCCAGACCCTCCGGTCGAACTCGGAGGCGGTCTCGGGCTCGACGTTGACCTCGAGGTCGGAGAGGGTCCCGCGGAAGTACTCCCGCAGCTGCTGCGGCGGGCTCCCCTCGGCGAACGGCGCCCGACGGGGGGAGGCCCCGGCGGGCATGCCGGTCTGGTGCACGCCGTTCTCGAGCAGGTCGACCACGCGCACGGTGGATCCGGAGTAGGCGACGCGGAACGTCCCGATCGGCGAGGGGACGTCCGCCACCTCGAGCGACGACGTCATCGCACGCCCCACAGGGCTCCGGGCTTATCTTGGTTTCAACCGGGCCCGACCGACTCGAGCGACGTGGGGCCGATGCGGAACTCCGCCGCCCCCTCCGGGAGCGACCGGTGCTTCACGAGGACGATGCGCCGGCGGGGTCCCGTCTGACGCTCGAACCTGAGGATCGTCTTCGCGGCATGGTTCAGGAACGAGCCGCCGATCGGCTCCAGCGTCCCGTCCCGCACGCTCCGCCAGACCTGGTTGGTGAGGACGACGGGGACGGACGCCTGGCGGGCGGTGGCGACGAGCTCGGCGATCTCGAGGACCAGGGCCGTCCGCGCCTCGTCCTCGCCGTCGCCGGCCAGGGAGAGCCGGTAGTAGGCGGTGGCGGAGTCGACCACGATGAGCCCGACGGGCCGCTGGCCGTCCCGCGCGAGCGCGCAGGCGGTCGCAACCGCTCTCCCCTGCTGCTCGAGATCCTGGGGTGTGGAAACGAGAAGCCGCTTCAGGATCCGGTCGAGGTCGGGGCCCGCGACCTGGCGGAGACGGTCGGCGCTGACCCCCTCCGTGTCGATGTAGAGCGACCAGCGCCCGGCCCGCGCGACCCGGACGGCGAGATCGAGGCAGAAGAGCGTCTTGCCGCTCCCCCCCTCGCCGTAGATCTCGGTGACGCAGTCGGTCTCGAGACCGCCGGCGAGGAGCCGGTCAGCGGAGGCGATCCCGGTCGGAAGCCGCTCGGCCGGCATCACCGCGGAGGAGGGAGACCGGCCTATAATCTAGGAGGCGCGAGCCGGACGGCCGAGCGCGTACGGTCGGGCGAGGTCGGCGGAGACCACCGTCCCCGAATCCGAGCGGAACGCCTCGGGGTGCTCGGTGTGGATCGGGTAGACAGTGCGGGCGCGCAGCTGCGCGACGATCGCCTCGAGCTCGGGGCCGGAGGCGTGACCGCTCGCGTGCATCTGGTGGAACTCAAGACCGAAGTGGTCGAGCCAGTTGTGCATCACGCGGTCGTCGACGTCGTCCTCGCTGAACGGCTCGCTCATCGAGTGGACGAACGGGCTGCCCTTCGGCGGCCTCAGGTCGATCAGCTCGGGGTAATGCGCGAGGTCGAGCGCGAGGAGGTAGCGCTTCCCGTCGGCCCGCACCTCCTCCGCCGTGAGCGCCTCGTCCAGGAACGGCTCCTCCCACTTGAAGAACCGCTTCTTCTTGCGGGCGTAGGTCCGGATCCCGGGGCTCGCCCCCGGCACCGGCAGCGATCCTCGGGGGAAACGGGAGGCGACAGCGGCGAGAAGGTGCGCGGTCCGGGTCGAGACGACCAGCGTCCTTCCCCCGGAGGTCGCCGCGCCGTGGAGCGTGCGAAGCCGGTCGACGTCCCGGGGGTAGGTGCACGCGAGCGCGAGCGTCGGCCGGTCCGCGAGGACGCCGTCGACCGCGGCCCGGACCCCCTCCTCCGTGAGGTTGCGGCGGGGATCCGGCCCCGCGCGGGTCCCCTCGATCAGGAGCGCGTCGGGTCGTTCGCCGGCCGCTGCCTCGAGGAACGCGCGGGTGTCCGCTGCCCGCGGCCCGTGATGGCGGAAGTCGCCGGTGTAGACGAGGGTGCCCTCGGAGGTCCGGACGACGAAGCCGTAGGCGAACGGGATCGAGTGGTCGACCGGATGCGGGACGACCTCGAGCCGGCCGACCTTCACGGGCGACCGGTCCGGCACGGTGCGCCACGCGTGCTCCCCGTACTTCATCGTCGGGCTCGACGACTGGATGGCGTCGAGGAGGACCTTCGTCCCCTCGCCGAGGTAGACCGGTATCTCCGGGTCGACCAGCGACAGGTATCCGGCGTGATCGGCGTGCGCGTGGCTGACGAAGATCCCGTGGATCTCCGGCGCCCGCCAGGCGAGGTCCGCGTCCGCGAGCGCCTCGCGGGAGTAGAGCCCCTCGACCCGGGGCAGGAGGTCGAACTCGAGGAGGTCCTTGACGGGGCTCGTCGAGCGAGGCTGCAGGAATCCGGAGTAGTATGCTTCGTACCGGGGGGCGAACGACGGCCCGAAGTCGAACAGGATCCGGTCGGGGCCGTCCTCGATCAGGATCTTGTTGCCGCCGATCTCCCGGATCCCGCCGAGGAACGTTACCGTGGGGCTTCGCATCGCTACGCGGGGAAGTCGCCCGGAGATTATCGATTTGGGGGGTCCTTCGGGTCGGCCCCGCCCCGGAGCCGGCGTGCCGAACGGAGGAGGGGACCCCTAGCGGGCCTTCAGGACCTTCTTCACGTTCGGGTGTTCCTTCGTGAAGATCTTCCCCCCGCAGTTGTCGCAGCGAACCCCGAACAGGTTCGCATCCGACGGGAGTGCCTCACCGCAACGGATGCAACGGAACATCGACCGGGAACGACGCCGCCGAGAGCTTAAGAGTTGCCGGGGAGCGGAGCCTTCTCGGTCCGCACGATCGGGGGCGGGGCCGCGAAGACGTAGGCGTTCGACGCGAACCGGGTGCCGCACCGCCGGCACTCGAAGATCCCGCTCGCGACGCGCCGGAGCGTCGCGGTGGAGCACCGGGGGCACGCGGCGGGCCGGCGCCGCGCGCGGTCCAGCTCCAGGACCCGCCGCCGGATCCGGATCCCGTAGCGCGGACCCATCCAGCCGGTCGAACCGACCTTCTTCGTCCGCTGGCTCACGACCGGCCCCCCTTCACCAGCGAGCGCAGTCGCTCGCCGTGCGCGAACGCCCGGCGCGCGACCGCCTTGACATCGTCGGGAGAGAACGCGCCGACCAGGCCCTTCTGCATCGCCACGACGCGGCCGGTCTCGTCGGTCGCCACCGTCAGGCGTCCCTGCGCCGCATGCTCCTCCTCGAACGTCGGATCGACCATGATCGTGTCGCCGAGGCGCACGAACGTGCACTCGATTGGCACGTGCAGGACGTCGAGCGGGTAGTCCTCCGACGCGACCTCGAACCGCTTCGCCGGGACGGTCGCGTTCGAGAGCGCCGTGACCGCCGCCAGGAGCGAGGCGTCGATCAGGTTGCCCGCGTGCTCGAGGACGTGGACGTCCACGTAGCAGACCCAGGTCTTCTCGCCCGGGGTGACGCACAGGCGCGTCAGGTCGATCGTTTCCGCAGCGCGGATCGCGCGGTCGACCACCCGCGAGACCTCGATCGCCCCGGGCTGGGGCGGTCCGGGCTCGAACGTGGGGCTCGAGAGCGGGATCAGCTCGGCGTTGGTCGTGAGGACCCCCGCGTTCGGCGTGTCGGGGAACGGCTTCCCCGGCTCGAGCTTGATCCCGGCGAGGACCCGGGTCTGGCCGAGGCGGATGAGAGCGCTCCCGTCCGCCGTGGAGACGAACCCGGGCTCGGTCGTGATCGGGCGGTACTCGTCCGGCCCGCGGCCGTCGAGCCGCCGGCCGTCGGCGGCGAGGTCGAGGATGTGCGTCGTCAGGATCTCGGCGACGACCTCCTCGGTCATGCCGCACCCCCCGCGACCGGGGTGAGGGCGTAGCGCTCGCGGAGCGCCGCCTTCATCCGGTCGTAGATCTCCCGGCAGCCCTTGACCCCCAGGTCGAGCGACCGTCCGAGCTCCTCCTCGGTCATGTGGCCCTCCATCTGGAGGAGCACGAGGCGGCCCGACTGGGGGACGAGCGCCATCGGGAGGTCGGCCTCGCCGAAGTTGTCCTCCTCCTTCTTGAGGTCGAGGCAGATCTGGCCGGCGACCTTCCCGACGGCAACGGCCGGGACCAGGTCGACCATCGGGATTCCCGCGTCGGCGAGCGCGACCGAGGCCGCGACCAGGCCGGCGCACCGCGTTCCCGCGTTCGCCTGCAGCACCTCGATGTAGACGTCGATGCTCGTCCGCGGGAACTCCTCCGCGAAGACGACCGACTCGAACGCCTCGGCGATGACCTTCGATATCTCCTGGGAGCGTCGGTCGAGGCCGGGGCGCTTGCGCTCGTCGACCGCGAACGCGGCCATGTTGTACTTGCACTGGATGACCGCCTTGTGGTTCTGCTGGAGGTGGCGCGGGTGGACCTCCCGGGGCCCATAGACCGCCGCCATCACCTTGTTCTGTCCCCATTCGACGAACGCCGAGCCGTCGGCCTGGTGGAGGGTCCCCGCCTCGATCCGGATCGGCCGGAGCTCGTCGAGCCGTCGTCCGTCCAGACGGAGTCCCTCGGGGCTCAAGAGGACCGGTACGTCCTTCGCTCCTACGTTTCCCATGCTGCCTCCTTGGATGCTACAGTTCCTCGGACCGGAACGACGGCGGGGCGTCGCCGCGGGTTCCGCCCCAGGGGCGTGGGTCCGTCTCGTCGGACCGGTCCCGCGCGCCGGCGGGCGCCGGAGGCCGCACCTCGGGCTCGACCGGCCCGTCGGGGACCGTCGACCGGAGGTACGCCTCGACCTCCTGGGTAAGGCCGGACCGCTGGCCGTTCTCGTCGATCCTCTTGAGGACCTCCGAGACCCGGTGGATCGCCCCGGGCGACCCTTCGACCCAGATCCGGCCGTTCTGGCCGATCGCCAGGCGCGCGCCCGTGAGCCGCGTGATCATCTCGACCATCGAGCCGCCGCGCCCGACGACCCGGGGGACGCGCGCGGGCGACACCCTGACGATCGTTCCTCCCTCGAGCTTGCCGAGCCCCTCCCCGACCATCGTGACCCCGATCCGTCCGGTCGCCTCCAGGTTCTCGACCCGGACGACGACCGCGTCCCCGACGTGGAGGTAGCGCTCGGTCTCCCCGACCTCGATCGACCAGGGGGTGCCGGTCATGTGGAGCGGGGCCCAGCGGGGCGCCGCGATGTCGAGCAGCCAGAACGTCGTCTGGACGTCCGTGACCGTGCCGACCACGACGTCCCCGGCCCGGGGAATGTATCGCCCGGAGAGCGGGGTGACGTGGACGAGGGGAGGCCGCTCGGCCACGAGGCCGAGGACGCTGGCGTAGATCTTGCCCCCGACGCGGTACGTGCCCGGACCGGGCCTCAAGCCCCGGCTCGGGACCTCGTCCCCCGGAAGAACTAGTACGCGATCCCCTGAGGGATGCGAGGGAACTCCCTCGCGGCCACGCCCGCGGTGGCCCGATCGATGACCTCTGGACATTGTGGTTGCTGCACCGGTCCGCCCGACCGGAGTGCCCTATTTAACGAGAGCCGTCTCGGCGGCGCCCTTCGTGCGCGCGCTGAGCCTCTCGTAGAGCTCCGTCTGGACCCCGGCGGGGATCTCGACGATCCCGACCCAGGCGCCGTTCGACTGCCACTCCTCCTGGAGCAGCCGACCGAGGGACTTGACGTCCCCGATCACCCGCGGGTAGTGCTGGGCCGGGAGCCGGATCCGGACCCGGACGACATCCAGACGGATCGGGATCAGCGGCCGGAGCTTGTCGAGGACCTCCGGCACCTGGGCGTCCACGGGGCGGAACGGGTCGATGTGGACCTTCGCCTCGGCCATCGCCGCCTCGATCCGCGCCGGAGGGTGGGGCGCCCCCGTCTGGGGGTTCATCGCGTTGCGGGCGATCGTCGCGACGACCTGCCGCCGCTTGGTCTCCTGAAGCTGGCGACGCTGCTCGGTCGTGACCTGGACCTCCCCCCGGAGCACGATCTGCTTCGCGATCGCCCCGATGTCCCGGGTGTGGAACGTCCGCTCGAGGTGCTCCTCGGAGATCTTGTCGCCCTTCTTCGCGTCCTTGAAGACGTGCTCCAAGGCGAGCTTGTCCGTGAGGTCGACGTCCTTCCCGTCCTTCAGCTCCTGGACGGCGGCCGGGTCGACGAGGACCTCGAACCGCGAGCCCTGGGTCTCCCACCGCGCGATGACCGCGTCCTCGACCTTCACCATCGGAAGGGCCCGAGGCCACCGGCCTACGAGCGGCTCGAGCGCCCGCCGCCCGGGGCGGGGGGGAGGCGCTGGGCGAACTTCTGCACCTCGTCCGAGCCGAGACGCGTCATCCCGTCGCCGACCTGGAGGGTGCAGACCTCCACCTGGGCCAAGCTGCCCCCCTCGTCCAGCCCGGCGCGCAGTCCTTCGAGGGCGAGGAGGATCGCCCCGTCGCGGTCGAGCCCGGGCCGGTACTTCTGCTCGAACAGCTCCATCACCGGTCCCTTGTTGCCGCCGGTGCTCGCCGCTTTGAAGCTCGTGAGCGACCCGGACGGCTCCGTCTCGAACAGGTGGAGGCCCGCGTCGTCGTATCCGCCGACCAACAGCGCAGTGCCGAACGGCCGCACGCCGCCGAACTGCGTGTACTGCTGCTTGTAGTCGCAGATCCGCCGGACGAGCATCTCGACCGACATCGGCTCGGCGTACGTCACGCGGTTCACCTGGGCGGCGAGCCGGGCGTAGTCGACCAGGACCCGGGCGTCGGCGACGAGACCCGCGGTGGCGCAACCGATGTTCTCGTCGATCTGGTGGATCTTCTCGAGGCTCGCCGCCTCGGCGAGCTTCGGATTCGGGATACGACGGTCCGCGATCAGGACCACCCCGTTCGCGTAGACGACCCCGGCGGTCGTCGCCCCCCGGCGGACGGCCTCACGAGCGTACTCGACCTGGAAGAGCCGGCCGTCCGGCGAGAAGACCGTGATGGCCCGGTCGTAAGCCATCTGGCCCGGCTGCATCTCCATCGGGGGTGCCTCGGGCCGGGCACCTTGACCCTCCTTATAACGCACGCGAGGGCGGTAACGTCTCCGACATCCGGTTACGGCGCGGGAGGGAATCCGGCGTCCCGACAACCGTAAGTGCGGCGGGCGGACGGCGTCCGGCGTGGACGCCTCGTCCGGGCCGGTGCGTCCGGCCGGCTGGAGGCTGGCGGGTGCGTCGTCGGTCTACCTGAGAGCGGCCGCCGAGCAGGGGATCGACTGGTACCCCTGGGGTAGCGAGCCGTTCGAGCTGGCCCGGCGCACCGGGCGGCCGGTCCTCCTCGACATCGGGGCCTCGTGGTGCCACTGGTGCCACGTCATGGACGAGACGACGTACTCGGACGCGGAGGTCGGGAGGCTCATCCGCCAGCATTTCGTCGCCGTGAAGGTCGACCGAGACCAGCACCCCGAGATCGACCGACGCTACCAGCGCCAGGTCGGCGCCCTGACCGGCGAGGGGGGCTGGCCCCTCACGGGGTTCCTCAACCCCCAGGGCGAGCTGTTCCTGGGGGGAACGTACTTCCCCCCGGACGACGCGCACGGTCGCCCCGGGCTGCGTAGGGTCCTCAAGGAGGTCGCGCGCCTCTGGAAGGACGAGCCCGAGCGGATCCGGGAGAACGCCGAGGCGATCCAGGCGTCGCTGCGGCGGATGCGGGAACATCGCACGCCGGCGGCCACCGACCTCATCCGGTTCGTCGACGGGGTCCGGTCGGAGCTCGAGTCCGGGTACGATCCCGTGAACGCCGGGTTCGGCACGGCGCCGAAGTTTCCCCACCCGACCGCGATCGCGTTCCTTCTCTGGGACGCGTTCGCGAACGGAGCGGAGACGAGCGGGGAACACGCCCGCGAGACCCTGCTCGCGATGGCCCACGGGGGCCTCTACGACCAGGTCGGCGGCGGTTTCCACCGCTACTCGGTCGACGACGGATGGCACATCCCCCACTTCGAGAAGATGGGGATCGACAACGCCGAGCTCCTCGGGGCGTACGTGGAGGGGATACGACGGTTCGGGGAACCCCGGTTCGAGCAGGTCGCCCGGGGGATCCTCGGATGGGCCGACGCGGTCCTCGGCGACCCTGACGGCGGATGGGGCGCGAGCCAGGACGCGGACAACGCGCCGGGGGACGACGGGGGCTACTTCACCTGGACCAAGGCGGAGCTCCGCGCGGCGCTCGATGCGGACGCCTACCGGCTCGTCACCCGGGCGTTCGGCGTTGGCACCGACGGGCGGATGCCTCACGAGCCCGAGCGCAACGTCCTGTTCCGCTGGCTTCCTCCCGACCAGGCGGCGGAGGGCCTCGCCCTCCCGCAGGGTCCCGAAGCGACGCTCCGCCAGGCGCTCGCGACGTTGCGGGAGGTTCGATCGCGACGTCCGGCACCGGCCGTCGATCCGGCGCTGTACGCGAGCATCAACGGCCGTTTCGTCGGGGCGTTCGCGCGCGCCGGGGCGGTGCTGGCCGATCCCGAGGTCACGGCCGGGGCCCGACGGGCCGCGGACCGCTGGCTCGCCCGGGCCCACGATCCCGATCGGGGCGTTGCCCACCGACTGGGGCCGTCCGGGGCCGCCGGCTACGGTCTGCTCGAGGACCAGGTTGAGTTCGCTCGGGGGCTCCTCGAGCTCGCGGAGGCATGCTCCGAGCCACGCTATCTCGACGCGGCGATCGGTCTCCTCACCCTCGTCGACCGCGAGTACCGCGGCGAGGACGGACTGCTGCGCGACGTGGCCCCCCGGCTGTACGACGGTCCCCCGATCGGAGGGATCGCCGAGCCGTCCTACCCTCTCGAGGACAGTCCGCATCTCTCCGGCAACGCCGCCGCGGCGCTCGCGTTCGTCCGGGCCGGGGACCTTCTTCACGACGCACGGTGGGTCGAGAAGGCGCGGGCCCTCCTCGTGCCGATCGCGTCGCGCGTCGGGGGCGCGGGACTCTTCGCGGCCGGCTCCGCCCTCGCCGCAGGCCTCCTCTCGGTCGAGCCCGCCAGCGTGGTGGTCGAAGGCGTCGGGGCCGGCGCCCGGGACCTGCTCCGGGTCGCCCGGCGCTCGCCTCGCCCGCGGCTCTCCGTGTTCGCGGGGCGACCCCCGCCGCCGTTCTCGTTCCCCGCCGACGTCCCCGTGGAAGCCGAGGGCACGTCCCCCCGCGCCCTGGTGTGCTTCGGCACCGCGTGCGCGCCCCCCGTCACCGACCCGGCCGAGCTGGCAACGACCCTGGCGGGTACGCGGGCCCCGTAGGCGTGGCGAGGGCCCCGACGTCGGTCCCGTCGAGGAGATACGCCCGCGCGTCGCCCCGGCCCAGGAATCGCCGGAAGAGGAACGAGCGCCCCCGACGGGGGCGCTCGCGGTTGAGCGACTCCACCCCGGCGAGAGGGTTGAACGCCGGCAGCACGATCATCTCGCGGGGGCCGACACGCCTCGATCCGCGGGCGCCCGCCCGGGGCCCGAGCGCCCCGGGGCCGAGGCGGACGCGGATCCAGCAGCGACGCTTCCCGTCCGGCTCGTCGGGGGTGGGGGCGAACCGGAACCCCGGGTGGAGGTGGCCCACGACGATCGTGGACGTTCTCAGGACCGCCGGGGCCGGCCAGCAGTGCCCGTGGAAGATCCCCACGCCGCCGCGCGCGACGCCATGAGCCGGGTAGACCCGCACCTCGCGCGGAAGGTGCGGGACCAGGCCGACGTCGTGGTTGCCCAGGACCACGTCGACCGCGACGCCGTGCGCGAGCAGCGAGGCGAAGAACCCGAAGACCACGGGTCGGAGCGCCGGAGGGGTGCCGACGATCGGATGCTTGACATCACCGGCGATCACGACCCGGTCCGCCCGGTGCTCGGCCGCCAGCCCGAGCAGCGACGCGGCGAGGCCCGCTGCCGACGCCTCGGGCGGGCCGTCCGGGGCGTCGGGGGTCCCTCCCAGACCCAGGTGGAGGTCGGCGACCACGAGCGCGGGGGGCCGACGGCGACCGACGTCCCTCCAGAGGAGGGCCGGCGCGTCCGGCACGGGCCGAAGGTCGTCGCTCACCTACGGTCCGGAGCGGCGCTCGGGCTTGACGATTCTCGGCCGATGCCGGACCTCGGTCTCCGAGGGTCCGGGTCGTCCCGATTTATATACGAGCATTACTCCATCAAACTGGGGTGGCATGGATGAGCCGACCGCGGGAGCGACGGATCGACCGGCTCCGGCGCCTCCTGGAGCGCGCGGGTTTCTACGTCACCGCGACGAGCGGCGTCCGCCCCTCGAGTTTCGATCTCGCCGCCCGTCGCGACGCGACGCTCCTCCTGCTCAAGGTCCTCAAGAACATCGACGCCCTCGACCCCGAGGAGGCGTCCCGGCTCCTCGATTTGGGCCGGGTGTTCCCCGCGGTCGTCATCCTGGTCGGGGAGCGCTCCGGCGCGTCCGACCTCGAGAGCGGGGTCGTCTACACGCGCTACAACGTGCCGATTGTCAGCGAGGCGACGCTCGAGGAGTATCTCGAGAAGGCGTTTCCGCCGTTCCTGTATGCAAGTCCCGGCGGGATCTTCGCGCGCGTCGACGGCGAGCGACTCCGATTCCTGAGGGTCTCGCGCGGGCTTTCGCTCGGGAGTCTCGCGGCGGTCGGCGGCGTCTCCCGGCGCGCGATCCAGCTATACGAGGAGGGCCAAGGAGCCGAGGCGAGCGTCGTCGAGCGGATCGAGGCGTACCTGGACGCGCCGATCGTCGTGCCGATCGAGCTGTTCCAGCTTCCGAGCCGGCCGGTCGCCCCGGGCTCCTCGGGCCGTCGTCGACGGGGCCACGACGCCGAGCCTTCCGAGCCCCCGCGCCCCTCCACCGGCGATGCGCTGCGCGACGGGGTCTTCGACCAGCTCGACGGGATGGGGCTCGAGGTCACGGTCACGATCCGCGCCCCGTTCGACGCGGTCGCGCGGGCCCGCGAGATCCTCCTCACGGGCGTGGGGAGCCTTCGGACCGCGGCCCACCGGGCCGAGGTCCTCCAGGGGATCGCCCGGGTCGCGGAGGGACACGCGATGTTCGTCGTGCGCGAGAGCGTGCACCGTCCCTCGATCGGGGGCCTGCCGATCCTGAGCGTGACCGAACTGCGGCGGCTTCGCGGGCCGGACGAGCTCCTCGACGACCTCACGGAGCGCGAGGGCCCGTGATCCAGGAGAGGATCTCCGCCGGGGCGGACGTCCTCCTCCTCGCCTCGGTCCGCGGACTCTCCTCCGAGGCCCGGGCGCTCGGCCCCGCGCTCGACTCGTTCGCGCCGGAAGCGGTCGGGCTCGGGATCTCTCCCGAGGAGCTCCGGGCGCTCGTCGAGTACTTCGTCCTGCCCGACGCCGAGCCGCTCGTTCCGCTCACCGCGACCGAGGTGAACGAGGTCCGCGGGCTGCTTCGGTTCGGCGAGGTCCAGGTCCCGAACCCGTCGAACGTGGAGTCGCTCCGGTGGGGCCGCGCCCGGCAGGTCCCGGTCGCCCCGCTGGACCCGAGCGAGGAGCAGTCGGCGGAGCTGTTCAGCGAGCACATCGGCTACGTCGAGCTCGTCCGCCGGACGGTCCGCGAACGGCGGATCGGCCGCCACCCCCCGACGCCGGCGTCGCCCGACGCGTTCGCCCTCTTATGGGACGGAACCGTCGGCAAGGGCAAGGGCTCGCGACGGCTCGCGGCGGCCCGGGACGAGCACCTGGCGCGCGAGGTCGCCCGCTTGACCCAGGGCCGGAGCCGGGTCGCGGTCGTGGTCGACCGCGAGCGGTTCGACGGGGTCCGGTCGCAGCTGTCCGGCGGCGCGCCGGGCGCGCGGCCGGGGACGTAGCCGCCCTACGCTTCGCGCTCGAGGATCCGCTCGAGCTCGGTCCGCGCGGTCCGGCGGAACGCGTCGAGCGGGCCCTCGTTCACGAGCATCCCGTCGGCGAGGGTGAAGGCGTTGCCGATCCCCCACTTGAGCTCGCGCCGGTCGCGCTCGTAGAACTCCTGGAGGTTCCCGCCGTCGTCCGACCGGCTCCGGCTGCGCATCCGTTCGTACCGGGTCTCGGGCGAGGCGTAGATCCCGAGCACGAACAGATCGCCGAAATGGTGGCGGTAGACGGTCACCTCCGTATCCGAGCGGCATCCGTCGACGAGCATGCGCGTCTCCGTGAGCTTCGGGAGCGACCGCTGCGCCCAGATGCCCGCCCCGTGCTTATCGCGCTCCTCCGAGGCGACGCGCGAGACGTTCCCGATCGACAGGGGCAGGCCGCGCCGCCGGGTCTCGTCGCGCACGAGGTCCCCCATCTTCAGCGTCGCGAGCCCCATCGACTGGGCGACCGTGACGAGCTCGTCCTTGCCCGAGCCGGGCATGCCGACCGTGACGACGAGCTTCATGGAGCCTGGGTCGATCCCTCGGAGGCGCCCGGGGACGGCGTCGGCGATACCGCGGCGCCGGCCGCCGGCGCGTCCTGCTCGGAGACCATCTGGAGGCGGTCCGCGCGCTGCCGCAGCTGCCCCGCCTCCTGCTCCGCGATCCGGGCTGCCTCGTTGTAGCGGTCGACGCGGACCTTGAGCTCGGCGGTCTTCTGGGTGCGCATGGCGGCCTTGAGCTCGAGCGTGTGCGCCCGGTGCTGGCGGTCGACCACCTTCTGCTGCAGCTTGCGGATGTTGTAGTGGAGCTTCGTCACGTCGGACGTCGGCGCGGAGCCGCTGCCGCGACCTGTCGCCGAGTCGATGTCGCGCTGATGCTGCTTGATCGCCTGCTGGATCTCGGGGATCTCGCCGAGCGTCCGCTCCTTCTTCTCCCGGAGGAGCGTCGCCTGGTGGCGAAGCTTCTCGATCTTGGTGTTGAGGCGCGAGACCCGCTGCTGGGCCCGGGTCGCCGCGCGGTCCTGCCGCGCCGCGTGCTCTCGAAGCTTCGTGATGTCCGCGTACTGCTGGCCGCGCCACCGCGACTGCCGCGCGGCGAGGGGCGTCGCCGGAGCCGGAGGGTCCTTCGACGGGGTCCCTCCGGCCGACATCGAGTCCCGGGTACGGGGTCCGCGAGATATAGCCGTTATCGTACGGACCGGACCGCCGGTACCTCGCGGTCGGTGGGACGCGGGGGCCGGAGCGTCGGCCGGAGCCGGGATGCGAGCTCCGCGGTGGCGATCCTCTCCTGGGCCCTCGAGTCGCGCGCGCGCAGCGTGACGGTCCCTTGCCCGGGACCCTCGGCGACCGTCTCCCCGTCGACCGTCACGCAGTACGGCGTCCCGACCTCGTCCATCCGAGCGTACCGCCGTCCGATCGAGCTCGCGTCGTCGTACTGAACGGGCACCCCTTCGGTCGCCATCGCGTCGGCCAGGCGGAGGGCGTACGCGGCGTGCTCCTTCGCGATCAGCGGGAACACCGCGAGCGGAACGGGCGCGAGGTACGCCGGGAGTCTCCAGACGGTCCTCTCGCCGTCGTGCACCAGGTGCACGTCGGCCAACGCCCAGAGGTTCCGGTCGACGCCGAACGTCAGCTCGAGGACGTGCGGCAGCACCGAACTCCCGTCCTTGCGGGAGGCGGCGAGGTCCTTGCCGGACGCGACGGAATGCCGGGTGAGGTCGTAGTCGCCGCGGTAGTGGATCGCGCCGACCTCCTTGAAGCCGCCCAGGCTCTCGAGGAAGACCTCGGCGTCGAACTGGATGCGGTTGTAGAACGCCCGCTCGGCCTCCGACTTCTCGAGGAACCGGATCCGCTCCGCGGGATAGCCGAGGACGTCCCGGAGGAAGCGCAGGAGGTGGACGAGGTGGTAGACGTAGAACTCGGGCAGGCCCGAAGCGGCCAAGGCCGACGCGGGGACCACCTCCCCTTCGGCGTGCCCGCGCTCGCGCTCGGCCGCGCGAACGACCGGGACCTTCTCGTCGCGGACCTCGGCGAACGGGACCGCAAAGTCGTTCGGATCGAAGAAGATCTGGAGCTCCGCCTGCGTGAACGCCCGCATCCGGAACAGGACCTGCCGCGGTGCGATCTCGTTGCGGTACGCCTTGCCGATCACGCCGATCCCGAGCGGCAGCGCCTTCCGCCCGACGTCCCGCATCCGGGCGAAGGCGAGGTAGCTGCCCTGCGCGGTCTCCGGCAGGAGGTACGCGCGCTCCTCGCCATCGACGCCGAACGGGATCGAGAACATGAGGTTGAACGGCCGGGGGACGCCCAGGGCGGTCGACCCGCAGGTGGGGCACCGAATCTGGTGGGCGCGGAGCACCTCGCCGATCTGGCTCGGCGTCAGTCCGTCGACGCCTCCCGGGCGCTCCTTCTCGAGGAGGGTCTCCGCGCGGACCGGGGTGTGGCACGCTTCGCAGACGACTTCGGGATCGGTGAAGTTCTCGAGGTGGCCGGACGCCCGGACGACCGATTCCGGGACGATTTCGGACGGCTCGATCCGGTAGTAGTCGCGGGAGAGCCCGAGGAACCAGGCCGACCACGCGTCCTCGATCCGGCGCTTGAGAGCGGCTCCGAGCGGGCCGTAGTCGTACAGACCCTGGGCTCCCCCGTAGATCTCCGCCGAGGGCCACAGCACCCCCCGCCGCCGAAGGAGCGCGTAGAGCTCGTCGATCTTCATCGTGGCGTACTCGACCGGCCGGGTCGGGCCCGAGCGATAAGGTGTTCGGTCGTCCGGGTCACGACCTGGTAGGCGGCGTCCTCGGGCGGGAGCCGGACGATGAGCGGTCGCGCGGACGTTCCGGCCTCGATCCGCGCCGCGTCGGGCTCGCCCAGCCACCTCCAAGGCTCGACGAGCGCCGCGCGCGCGAGGAACGGAGCGGACGCAGGTCGGCCCTTGAGCCGGGTGGCCACGTAGGCGAACTCGAGCTCACGCCAGATCGACGGGGCGTGGAACATCGCATTGTCCGTCCCGAGCAGGACCGGGATGCCCAACCGCTCCATCGTCCGGAGGTCAGGCTGTCGGCCGAACAGCGCGTTCGACCGGGGGCATACCACGACGGGGACCCGCGCGGCCCGGACCGACGCGAGGTCGTCCGCGGTCGCCCGGGCGAGATGGACGAGGAGGTCCGGCCGCACCGAGAGGTACCGTTCGGGCGGCTCGCGGACCGCCTCGCTCGCGTGCAGAGCGAACCGCTTCCCCGCGGCACGGCACGCGTCGGCGACGGTCCGCAGCGTCGACTCGGTCTCGTCGCGCGCGCTCGAGAGACCGATCCCGTCCGCGATCGCGAGGAGCGAGCGGAGCTCCTCGGGATCGACCGGGCGCTGGAGCGGTCGCCCGAGGGCAACGGCGCGGATCCCCGTGCCTTTGCTCGCGGCGCGCAGCAACTCGACCCCCGCCCGGCCTTCCTCGCGAAAGTCGACCGCCGCCGCGATCCCCTCCCTCGCCATCCGCATCAGTGCGGTCCGCATCGCGGTCCGCTTCTCTCCGTCCGTCGATTCCCGGAGGAGGCGGAACTTGTACCCCCCCGGGTTCGCCACGATCCCGGCGATGGGGCCCCGGGGTGGCTCGCGCACCGAGACCGCGTCCCCGAGATGGACGTGCGCGTTGACCGGCGCGGGGATCACGATGCCCCGGACCTTGGAGGTCCGGCCGTGGGTCGAATCCGTCCCGAGGCGTCCGACCTCGGCGACGCGGCCACGGCGGAAGAGGACGTAGCCGGGCCGCGAGCCCTCGGCGTCCAGCACCGCTCCCTCGACCAGCATCGACCGCCCGCGCGGGAGCCTCCCCGGGCCATAAGGCCGAGCGGAGGCCCGGACCGAACCAATATCCGACCGCGGCGTTCCCCCGCAGCGGTGCCGACGGTCGAGGGTGCGCCGGAGCGACCGCGCGACCTCCTCGTGGCGGGCCACGTCAACGTAGACCGGTTCCTTAAGGTCGCGGCCTTCCCCGCCCCGGACCGAACCGTCCCGGTCGTCGACCAATCCGTCGCTCTCGGCGGGACGGCCGCGAACCTCGCCCGGGTGGCGACGAGCCTGGGCGTCGCGACCGGCCTTGTCGCGCGCGTGGGAGCGGAGTTTCCCGCGGCGTTCCGCCGGCAGCTCGTGCGCGAAGGGGTCGACGTCCGGGGCCTCGAGGCGGTCTCGGGGTGCTCGAGCCCGACGTGCTATATCGTCGTGGACGGCCGGGGTCGTCAGCGGACGCTGATCGATCAGGGGCCGATGCGCGACGCCCGGGGCGCGCGGACCCCGGGCCCGTGGCTCCGGGAGTACGCCTGGCTCCATGTGACCACCGGCGACCCCCGTTTCGCGCTGGCGCTGAGCTCGCGCGCAATCGCCCTGGGGATGAAGGTCGCGGCGGACCCGGCCCAGGAGATCTTCTACCGATGGGACGCGGCGAAGCTGAAGCGTCTCCTCCGGAACGCCGAGATCCTCTTCGGCAACCGGGCCGAGATAGAGCACGCGGCTGGACTCGTGGGGGGAGGCGGCCCGCACGGCCTCCTGGAGCGGGTCCCGATCGTGATACGGACCGAAGGACCCGACGGCGCCACGGCGTTCCGCCGAGGCGGCGCCGTCCACGTCGCCGCGCGGCGGCCCCGCAACGTCCGGAGCTACGTGGGCGGCGGCGACGCGTTCCGGGGAGGATTCTACTGCGCATGGTTCCATGGGGTTCCGCTACGGGGTTGCCTCGAAGCCGGGACGCGGGCCGCGGCCCGGTGGATCGAGCGGGGGCTGCCGACGGCTCGGGGATCGACTTCCGCGCGATCGGGTCGCCCCTGAGATCGGCGCCCCGCACGTCCCGACCCCGCGGGTCCGCCCGCGTTCCCCCGCACGTCCCGGGCCGGCGACGCCGGGAGGACCGCACCGCGCCACGGCCACAACCCCGCGCGCTCGCCGGGTCTCAAGTCACCGGCGCCGGGGTCCGGGCCAACGGTTAAGGCTCTCGCGCCCTCGGCGTTCCGTGGCCCGCCGGCCGATCCCGGTCGCGATCCTCTCGATCGAGGGGACCAACTGCGACCAGGAGCTCCGCGTCGCGCTCGCGGCGCTCGGGACGCGGCCCGAGGTCGTGGGGCTGAAGCAGCTGGAGGGCCGGGACGTGGCCGCCCGCGACCGGCGAAATCTCGACGACTACCGGATGCTGTTCCTCCCGGGCGGTTTCTCCGGCGGCGACTACGTCCGCGCGGGGGCGATCATGGCGGCGCGGATCCGTGCCGCGATCGGCCCCGAGCTGGTCGAGTTCGTGCGGTCGGGCCGCATGGTGGGCGGGATATGCAACGGGTTCCAGGTCGCGATCGAGCTCGGCCTCCTCCCCGGCCGTCCGGGCCACGCGCTGGGCCCGCCCGAGGCCGCCTTGGTGGCGAACGACTCGGGGCGGTTCGAGTGTCGGCCGACGTTCGTGGCTTGGGAGGGAGGCGGGTTCCCTCCGCTGCGGGGCCTGGCCCGTGGATCGCGCTTCCTCTTTCCCTCGGCGCACGCGGAGGGCAAGCTCGTCCTCGGGGGCGACGCCGGGACCCGGCGCGCGGAGCTCGAGGCATCGGGGCAGGTGCTGTTCCGGTGGGTCGCCCCGGACGGCGGGCCGGCGACGTACCCGTGGAACCCGAACGGGTCGGAGGGCGACATCGCCGGCCTCACGGACCCGGAGGGAACGGTGTTCGGACTGATGCCCCACCCCGAACGATCGTTCTTCCGCGACCAGGCCCCGGACTGGACCCGCTCAGGGTCCGGGACGGGATTCGGTGACGGCCGGCGGTTCCTAGAAGCGGTCGTCCGTCATGCCGAGCGGTCCGGCTAGGGCGGCGCCGGCTTCGCGCCTCGGTCCAGCCAGAGGTCCCAGACGGTAAGCCGCTCTCCCTCGAGGGACCGCTCCGCGGCGGCGGCGAGCGCCCCGCCCCGCGCCGTCCAGCCGTCCCGCACCCGGGCGAGCGCCGGCGCGGACTGGACCGACGAGACAAGAACGTACGCGTGGCCCCCGGCCGCGAGGTGCTCGGGGAGCTCGCGCACGATCCGGGCCAAGACCCGGCACCCGTCGCGGCCGCCGTCGACCGCCAGGTCGTGCCACCGGTCCTCCGTCCTCTGATCGTGTTGCGTGGGGAGGTACGGAGGGTTGGCGAGGACCCGATCGAAGCTACCGAGGCCCCGGGCGAGGTCGGTCCGCACGACCTCGACCGGCAACCGTTCCGCGCGGGCCACCGACCGAAGCCCCCGGAGCGCCTCGGGATTGAGGTCGGTCGCGACGGTCCGGGCCCCGTGGCGGGCCGCCTCGAGGGCCAGGCGCCCGTTGCCGGTGCCGATGTCTAGGAGCGAGCGGTCGCCCGCGGTGCGGGCGAACGGAAGCAGGAGGTGGGTGTCCTCGCGCTCCGGATAGACGGCCGGCGGGACGTCGCGCGCGTCGACGCGCCCTCCGCGAGCTTTCGGGCTCATGCTTGGGAGATGATTTCTTATTGGCATGGGGCCTATTGAGGCGTGCTCACCGTTGTACCCCGCATGCCGCGTCGTCTTTCTCCCCCGGTCAAGATCGGCATTACCGGACTGCCGGGTTCGGGGAAGACGCAGACGCTGTTGCGCATCATCGAGCTCCTCGAGGAGGAAGGGGTGAAGGTGGGCGGGATGGTCACCGAGCCGATCGTCGTGAAGCAGCGACGGGTTGGATTCCGCATCACCAACTGGCTCACGAAGGAGCACGAGGTGTTCGCCCAGGAGTCGCTCAAGTCCCGCGTCCACTCGGGTCGCTACGGCGTCAACCTGGCCGCGCTCGAGGGGCTCGGCACCCGGGCCCTCGCCGAGGCCCGCGAGTCCGCCGACGTGATCGTCATCGACGAGGTCGGCAAGATGGAGGTGGAGAGCGAAGTGTTCACGAAGAGCGTCATCGACACCCTGGACGCGAGCAAGTCGATCGTGATGACCCTCCACAAGAAATCCCGCAACCCGCTGCTCCAGGACATCCGCCGGAGGGATGAGCTACGACTTCTCGAGGTGACGCCGGTCAACAAGAACCTCCTCGCGTTCAAGATCGTCCACCTGATCACGGGGCAGTCGCACTAGCGCCGATCCGCGAGGGCGGGACCGAGTTCCTCGGTCCGCCGATCCAGCCGGGGCGCGGACCCCGTCCCCGCGCGCCGGTGTTCTACAACCCGGTCATGGCGGCCGATCGCGACCTCGCGATCGCGTTCGTGCGCGCCTGGCGCCCCGGACCCGATCGCGAGCTCACCGGCTGGGAGGTCACCGCGGCGACCGGGATCCGCGGGTTGCGGCTTCTCACGGAGTCGGAGCGGTTCGCCTCGTTCGTCTTCACCGAGCCGAACGACGACGCGTTCGCCGCGCTGGCCCCGAACGCCCGTCGCCACCCCGGCGCCGTCGCGATCCACGACGACGGGCGGCATCCCCCTACCGGGGCCCCGTTCGACTACGTCGACATCGACCCGTACGGGTCACCGGCGCCGTTCGTCCCCGCCGCGCTGGCCGCGCTGAGGACGGGCGGCGTGATCGGCGTGACCGCCACCGACATGCTCGTCCTGGCGGGGGCCCAACCGGCCGTGGCGAAGCGTCGGTACGGAGCCGTGCCGATCCGCGGACGTCTCGGCCAGGAGTCCGGCCTGCGGATCCTGCTCATGTTCCTCGCCCGTGCCGCCCGGTCCCAGGGCCGGAGCGTCCGACCGCTCCTTTCCTACGTCCGCGAGCACTACGTGCGGACGTACGTGGAGCTGGTCGACGCGGGGTCCGGCGACGACCCGGTCGGGACGATCGACCCCACGACATGGGACGGACCTCCCGTCGGCGCGAGGGGTCCGTACGGCCCTCTCTGGTTGGGATCCCTCTTCGACGCGAGCATCGTCGCCCGGCTCACGACCCCCGGCTCGGCCGCGCAGACCCGGGAGGTCGACGCCCTCATCGCCCGGCTCCGAGGCGAGGCGGGGATCGACGGAGCGTTCTACTACGAGCCGAACTCGCTCGCCGCGTCGCTCCGGCTCGCCGCACCCCCCTCGCTCGCCGCCCTCCTCGGCGCGCTCGCCGCCGAGGGGTACCGGGCTGCGCGCACCCACGTTCGTCCGGAAGGCGTGCGATCGGACGCTCCGCGCTCGGCGGTCGAACGCATCGCCCGCGGACTCGCCGCGAACGATCAGTCCCAGAACGCGCGCGTCCGGGCGTAGTCCCGCTCGGCCCGGAGGAGCTCCGTGAAGAACGCGTCGTCGCTCCGGTAGAGGCGGGCGAGGAGCCGACGGGCCGTGTCGGGCCCGACCCCCCGGGCGGCGAGGGCGAGGAGGGCCCGTTCGCCGTGGTGGGCGAGGAGCTCCGCGGACGTGTAGCCGGATCGGACGAGGGACTCCGTCTCCGGGGGAACGGGCCTCTCGCGCCGGGATTTCGGCGGAGACGCCGTCCGGCTGGCGCGACGCCGGCGCTTGGCGTAGCGGGAGAGCCGTTCGATCTCCCCCTCCCGCCGGGGCGACAGGACCGCGGACAGCGATCCCCGGCAGAGGAGGCACCGGCTCCCGCCCTCGGCCCGGTAGCGCAGGGCGGTCGTCGTCCGAACGAACCCGCAGCGCAGGCAGACCAGGGTCAGGGGCTCGCGTTCGAGCCGCTCCCGGATCGCCTTCAGCAGCGTGGGCGGGGGGACGTCCGGAACGGCCCTCCAGCGCAGCCGGTCGAGGGGACCGTCGGTCAGGGGCGAGGGGGCCGATCCGACCACCTCGATCGCGCCCGACCGGACCCTCTCGAGGACCCGCTCGGCATGGTCGAGGTCGTAGCGGTCGTGGAGTGTCTTCTCGAGCGCCTCCTCCCCGAGGGGGGAGGCCTGGGCGGCCCGGAGCAGCGGGTCGAGGGTCCGCAGGTCGCGCGGGTCGGCCGAGGCCGGCAGGACCCCGAGCTTGCGTGCGACGTTGAGGAAGACCCACCGGTAGTCGAAGCCGGTGGGGACGAGCCGTTCGACGAGCGGTCGCAGCGTCGCCGGCTCGATCGCGAACGCATCGGCGAGCGCGGGGATGTCCAGCGCGACCGGGAGCTCGAGCACGAACCAGGTCGGCTCGACCGAGGCGAGCTCGACCCGGCCGCCGAGCCGGGCGGTGAGAGTTCCCGCGACGGCCAGGGCCAGCGTTTCGTTCGTCCGGCTTCCGAAGCACGCTCCGAACACGGCGAGCCGGCCCCGGATCGTCACCGTGACCCGCACGTCGGTCGCCATCGCGCCCGACGCGAGCGCCTCCGAGCGGCGGCGCGCGAGCCGCCCCCGGTCCACGGCCGAGATGGGATACGCGTCGAACGCGCCCGTCCGGCGGAGTTCGCCGATCTCCTGGGCGACGTCGAACGGCACCGGGATATCCTCCCCGACCCACCGGGGCTCCTGACCCAGCTCCTGGACCCCTTCCACGAGCAGCTCCCCTTCCCGGTGCTCGACGACCTTCCAGGTCCGCCCGTGGAGCAGGAAGATCTCCTCGGGCTGGGCGAGGACCTGAGTCAGGACGAACCGCTCGTCCAGCGTTCCGATCAGCCGGCGGGTGGCCAGATCGCGCAGTCGGTACGTCCGCTCGTCCGGGATGAGGGAGAGCGAAGCGTAGAACCGTCGGAGGGTCCCGCGGCCCGGCTCCAGGCGCCGGTCGGACGCTCGGGCAAGGTGGAGCGCGACGAGATAGTTCACGAGCTCGTCCCATTCGCGCTCCCCGAGCTCCGCGACGCAGGCGGCCCGCCGGAGCCGTGCGACGATCGCCGCACGGTCCGCCGGCCCCTCGGCCCGCAGCTCGGCGACGATCTGCTGGGCCGCCGCGAGCCGGTTGCGGGTGCGCCACGCCACGGGCTCGACCAGTCCGGCCGTAGCCCGCCGAGCCAGGACCGCCGCCTCCTCGAGGTCGTCGTCGTCGAGGGCCACGACCTGACCATGGATCGTGCGGTCGAGACGGTGGCCGGACCGGCCGACCCGCTGGACGAGCCGAACGACCTGGTGGGGGGAACCGAACTGGACGACGTGGTCGACCGCGCCGATGTCGATCCCGAGCTCGAGCGACGACGTCGCCACGAGCGCGCGGAGGCTACCTTCCCGGAACGCGCGCTCTGCCTCCTCGCGGACCTCGCGGGAGAGCGAGCCGTGATGGACCGCGATCGCGAGGTCGGGGGCCAGCCGTTGCAGGCGGGCCGCGAGGCCTTCCGCGGTCGGCCGGGTGTTGACGAAGACGAGCGAGGTGCGGTGGGCCCGGATCTCCCGCTCGACCGCTCGGACCCCCCGGAGGAGCGCAGGGTCCGCCTTCAGCTCGAGAACGACCGCCGGGTCGAGCGGGGAGGTCGGCTCCTCCGCCTCCTCCGCCACGAGCGCCAGGGTCCGGCGTGCGGAGGCGGCTCGCACCTCGACCCGGCGCGGCTCGGGCGACAGGAAGCGGGCCACCGCATCGGGGTTGCCGACCGTGGCCGAGAGGCCGATCCGGCGGACCGCCCGCCCCGCGAGGGCGTCGAGTCGCTCGAGGGTGATCCCGAGCTGCGCTCCGCGATCGGAGCCGGCCAGCTCGTGGACCTCGTCGACGACGACGGCGCGCACGTTCGCGATCGCACGCCGTAGGAGCTTCCCGACCAGAAGGATCTGGAGGGTCTCCGGTGTCGTCAGCAGGAGGTCCGGGGGACGGCGGGACTGCGCGAGCCGGGCGGAGGTCGGCGTGTCGCCGTGCCGGACCGCGGCCGTGAGGCCGACCTCCCCGACCAGCGAGAGGAGGCGGTGCTCGAGGTCGCGGTTGAGCGCGCGGAGGGGCGTGATGTAGAGGATCGAGACCGGGGGGCTAGGTTCGCTGAGCCGTCGCGTGAGGAGCGGCAGGAGGGCGGCTTCGGTCTTCCCCGTGCCCGTCGGAGAGAGCAGGAGCGCGTCCGCGTCGGTCGCGAGGACCGGGGCCGCGAGGCGCTGGATCTCGGTCAGCTCGCGGAACCCCCGGCGGTCGGCCGCGGCGGCGAGCCGTGGATCGATACCGGGGATCTCGAGGGGGGAGCGCGCGACCATCGGCCGTCCGGGAACCCGGGTCCCGCGGAAAGGAATGTCGGACCCTACGTGCCTTTCGGGGGCTCGAGGTCGAGCATCCTCAACCCGAAGCTTTCCACCATCGGGCGTCCGAACGTGCGGCCAGGAAACGCGTCGACCAGCACCTCCTGCAGGATGCCGACGGTCGCACGGATCAGATGGCCTCCCACGAGCCGGTGGTCGGGGCCAGCGAGCGCGGCGTGGAGGTGGACCGACGGGTTGCCGTCCGCGTGCGCGATCGTCCCGTGAAGAGCGACCACCTCGTGGGGCTCCGCGATCGGGTGCGGTTGATACGCCGCGCCGTCCCAGTAGCCGACCGTGGCCGTGCGGAACATCCCGATTCCCGAGACGACCGCGGCCGCGCGGAGACCTTCGCGCCGTGCGAAGTCGGAGATCGCCTCGAAGAGGTCCTGTCCGTCGTCGAGGCGCAGCAGGTATCGATCGCCGTCCCGAGCGGTCTGCATCCGAGGAGCGAAACGGTCCTCCGCTAAGGGGGTTGCGCGCCGGCTCAGGGAAAACGGTAAGGTGGCTCCCCCGCTTCGCGAAGGGGATGACGAGGGAACCCGGGTCGTCGTCCGTCCCGAGGAGCGAGGGGGACGTTGTGACCTGGATCCGATCGCGGGGTCCCGCGCTCGTCGCCCTTTCCGGCGGAGTCGACTCGTCGCTCGTAGCGTCGCTCGCGCACGAGGCGCTCGGGGACCGGGCGGTCGCGGTCACGGTCGCGAACTCGGCGCTCGCGCCGCGGGAATCCCGCCTCGCCGCCCGCGTCGCGGCCTCGATCGGCATCGCGCACACCGTCTTGGGGGCCGAACCGCTCGATCGACCCGAGTACCGTGCCAACGGGCCCGACCGTTGTTACTTCTGCCGGGCCGTCGAGACCGCCGCGCTGCGGAGCTACGGGGGCTCCCACGGGGTGGCGCAGTACCTCGATGGGATCCACCTCGACGACCTCGCGGACGATCGACCGGGGATCCGCGCGGTCAACGAGGCCGGATTCTCGCATCCGCTCCTCTGGGCCGGATGGGCGAAACGGAACGTCCGCGAGATAGCGCGCACCCGCGGACTCCCGAACTGGGACCGGCCGTCCGACGCGTGCCTCGCGTCGAGGGTCGCCCGGGGCGAGCGCATCGACGCCGAGCTCCTGGCCCGAGTCGACACCGCCGAGGAGTTCCTCCTGGCCCAGGGGTTCCGCCGCGTCCGGGTGCGGACCCGAGCGGGGGCCGCTCGCGTCGAGGTCGATCCCGACGAGGTCCCCCGTCTTCTCGGGGAGCCGATCGCCGGCGAGGTGACCCGACGGCTGGCGGCCCTGGGTTTCTCCTCCGTCACGCTCGATCCGCGCGGCTACCCGGGGGCGCGCGAGCCGATCGCGGTTCTGCGATGAGCGCCTCGCGCGGGGTCCCGAGCTCTCCGGCGTCCACGGCTCGGGCGCCGGGCCGGTTCGAGCTCTCCACCGACCTCGTCCCTCAGGGGGACCAGCCGGCCGCGATCGACGCGATCGTCGAGCGGATCGAGCGACGTGACAAGTTCGTCACGCTCCTCGGGGTCACGGGGAGCGGCAAGACGTTCACGATGGCCCACGCGGTCCAGCGCCTCCAGCGCCCGACCCTGGTCATCAGCCCGAACAAGACGCTCGCCGCCCAGCTGGTGAGCGAGTTCCGGTCCCTCTTTCCGACCAGCGCGGTCGAGTACTTCGTGAGCTACTACGACTACTACCAGCCCGAGGCCTACGTTCCCCAGATCGACCTGTTCATCGAGAAGGACGCGGCGATCAACGAGGAGATCGACCGGCTCCGGCACCGGGCGACGCAAGCGCTGCTCACCCGACGGGACGTTCTCGTGGTCGCGTCGGTCAGTTGCATCTACGGTCTCGGCTCCCCCGAGGACTACCGGGCGTCGGTCGTCGACCTGAGGGTAGGACAGGAGGTCGGACGCCAGGCGCTCCTCGAGCAGCTGGTCCGGATGAAGTACTCCCGCAACGACGTCGAGCTGCGCCGGGGCCGCTTCCGGGTCCGTGGGGGGACGATCGACGTGATGGGGGCCGGCGAGACGATCCACCGGATCGTCCTCGAGGGAAAGACCGTCGGGGCGATCGCCGAGCTCGACCCCGTGACCCAGGAGGAACGGCGCGAGCTCCCCGACCTCGCGATCTTTCCCGCGACCCACTTCCTCACGATCGACGCTCGGATGCGGAGGATCCTGGGTGAGATCGAGCAGGAGCGCGACGCCCGCGTTGCCGAGCTGCGGGCCGAGGAGAAGATCGTCGAGGCGCAGCGGCTCCAGGGCCGCGTCACCTACGACCTCGAGATGCTCCGGGAGACGGGTTACTGCCCCGGGGTCGAGAACTACTCCCGCTACTTCTCCGGCCGCAAGACCGGCGAGCCGCCGTATACGCTCCTCGACTTCTTCCCGGACGATCTCCTCGTCTTCATGGACGAGTCGCACGTCGGCGTGCCGCAGCTCCAGGGGATGTACAAGGGCGATCGAAGCCGCAAGGACAACCTGGTCGAGTTCGGGTGGCGTCTCCCGTCCTGCCGCGACAACCGGCCGCTCCGGTTCGAGGAGTTCCTCGGGCGGGTGCCGCAGGTCGTGTTCGTCTCGGCGACCCCCGGACCGTACGAGCGCCGAGTGTCGCGGGATATCGTCGAGCAGATCATCCGGCCGACGGGACTCGTCGACCCCCCCGTCGAGGTCCGGCCGCTCAAGGGGCACATCGCCGACCTCGTCGCCGAGCTCAAGGCCTGCATCGCCCGGGGGGATCGCGCCCTCGTCACCACCCTCACGAAGCGGACGAGCGAGGAGCTCAGCCGGTACCTCACCGGCCTCGGCCTTCGGGTCCGATACCTCCACTCCGACATCGAGACCCTGAAGCGGGTCGAGGTCCTCCGGGACCTCCGTCTCGGCCGATTCGACATCCTCGTGGGGATCAACCTCCTTCGAGAAGGGCTCGACCTCCCCGAGGTGAGCTTCGTCGCGATCCTCGACGCCGACAAGGAGGGATACCTCCGGAGCGAGACGTCGATCGTCCAGACCGCCGGCCGGGCGAGCCGCAACCTCTCCGGCAAGGTCGTGCTCTACGCGGACCGGGCCACCGGCTCGATGCGCCGCGCGATCGCCGAGATGGCCCGGCGGCGCGCCGCCCAGATCCGGTACAACGCCGCGCACGGGATCGTCCCCGAGACGGTCCGCAAGGAGGTCCGCTCGATCCTCGCCGCCGACGAGGAGGTCCCGTCGGGCGACCTCTCCGTCGCGGGGCTCGGGAAGCGCTGGAAGGACCGGATCCCGCTCCTGCTCGCGAACCTCGAGGAGGAGATGCGGCTCGCCGCCGAGCGGCTCGAGTTCGAGGAGGCCGCGCGCATCCGGGACCGGATCCACGAGCTCCGTCGCCAGGCGGAGGAGGCCCGCGGCGGCCCGCGGGCCGGCGCGACGCCCGCGTGACGCGCCGGTCCCGCATCCGACGAGGATTTAGGAGACCCGGATACCCCCGTTCGATGCCGCGACGCACGCCGGCGGCCCCGGGCGGGGGCGGGCTGGACGCCCTCCGTCGCAGCGGCTCCGCCACGGAGATGCTGTTCCTCTACGAGTGCGTGACCCAGAGCGTCCCGCGGCTCAAGATCGTCGCCGACCGGCTCGGCCTCACGGTCCAGGCCGCCTCGCATCTCTACCGCGAGCTCTCCCGCCGGGGTCTGGTGGAGCTCCGCGAGGGCCACTACCGCCCGACCGTGCGCGGCGTGGCAACGCTCCAGGGTAGCCTCTCCGCCGTGGCGGAGGAGGTCGGTCAGCGGTTGGAGCGGCTCGAGATCGTCCGTACGACGCGTGCCGTCGCCCGGCGGCCGATAGTCGGTGGCCAGCCCGTGGGGCTCGAGCTCGTCGACGGGATTCTCACGGCGATTCCGGGGGGGCGCGGCGGGTCGCGCGGAACGGCGAGGTCGTCGGCGCGCCCGGGGGAGCTGGTCGAGGTCAACGGGCTGAAGGGGATCGTCCCGATCACGACCGGCTCCGTCTCCGTCTGGGTCGTCCCCCGTGACCGCGCCGCGCTCGAACCGGCCCGCCGCAAGGCGAGTCGCTTGGTCCGGACGACGATCCCCCCGCTCCTCGTGGCCCAGGGGCTCGAGGCGATCCACCTCGCGAGCCGCGCCACCCGGCAGCCCGTGACCCGGTTCGGGGCCGCGGCGGCCTGCCTCGAGGCGTCCCGCCTCGGCGTTGACAGCGTGGCGTTCGTCTCCGAGGACGAGCTCCCGCGCTTCCTCGCGTCGTTCTCGGGGGCGAACCCTCCACCGGTGACCGTCGCGAGGCTCGGTTAGCCAACGGCCCCGGGGAATCGATCGGCGGACGCGCGCGCAGGGTACGCCCCGCAGGTGCGGCAGAAGTTCGAGTCGTCCCGGGGGAGCTCGAACCCGCACCCCTGGCACGGGTTGCGTCCGAACCGCACGAGTGGCGGCCGGTCCCCGAACACCTCGCGGAAGACGCGGTAGTAGGCGAGCTGCTCCGCGTCGCGGATCGTCACGCGGTCGTCCTCCCGGATCCGTTGAATCTCCCGCTTCAGGAGCTCGGGCGAGGTCCGGGACCGGAAGAACTCGGGGAGAGCGTGGGTTCCCGATCCGACCTCGATCGGGTCCTTGCGTCGCCAGCACGATGAGGTCTCGGGAAACGCCTCGCGCAGCGCGATCTTCCCGAACGTCACCCCGTCGTGCACGCCGACCTTCCGTGCCTTCGGCAGCGCGGTGGCGAACCGGACCACGCTCGGATCGGTGAACGGGGCGCGGACCTCGATCCCCAACTCCCGTCCCAGCGGCACCGAGGAGAACTGCATCGACTCGGCCATCCGCCGCGAGTACTCCTCGAACTCCGCCGGGGGCTTCGCCCACATGAACGAGTAGCCCCCGAACAGCTCGTCGGCCGCGTCGCCGGTCATGACCGTCCGGCACCCCAGGGCGCCGGCCTCGCGAAGGCCGCGAGCGATCACGATGCTGTTGCGGAGCTCCATCGGGTCGAAGCTGCGCAGCACCCGCGCCACGAACCCGACCTCGTCGAGGAGCTCCTCGACCGAGACCTCGACCAGCCGATGGTTCCAGCCCAGCTCCGCCGCGATGCGCTGGGCGTATGCCCGGTCCGGCGCTTCGGGCGAGGTCAGTACCGTCACCGCCGTTCGGGTCCCGGAAGCCGCGGCGAGAGGAGCGAGAATCGACGTGTCGAGGCCGCCCGAAAGGAGCATCCCGTCCGAGGGCCTCCTACGCGCCGCGTCCTCGACAAGGCGACGCAGCTCGGTCCGCTCCGAGGTGGGGGACGGGGTGTGGTCCCGACGGGGCGTGGCGGCCGCCGCGGCTTCCAGGGCCGCCATCCTCCGCTCGAGCCGAGCCGTGACTATAGGCGTTTGCCTTCGGTGGTTCTGTTGCGCATTCGCGGGGCGGAGAGGGCTCGCGCCATCATGATCGAGGACTCGGCTCCGCGAAGTGCGACAATGCCGTATGGGTGTCCCGATGGTTTCGGAGAACTGCCGTACGTTTGGTGCGGCCGTGGAACCACAGGAAACTGTTACCAATGCGGACGTACCCGTGGAGATACAGGTCGCTACAAACTATGAGAGGTGTCCTTCCGGCCCGACATCGGGTGGAAGGACACCTCTCATCAGTTTCATGGTTGCTGCGGGGGACGCGTCCTCTAACGTGCGTTGTTACAACAACCTTGGAATGGGGGGAAGCCCGTCACAGAACGACGCGGACTCGATGGCCATCTACTACTGGCCAGGGTCGGTAGTCGACGGTGGGCCAGACTGCACGTAGATTGAGTAATCAGCAAGGGCCGCCTTGACTTCCGAGGTCTTCGTGCAAGCCCCTTTGCCACGTCGTTCTCCTACCCGTCGACAAGTAGTAGCCGTGGTCGCGGTGGCGACGGCCCTGACCGTAGCGGGAGGGCTGGCAGTTGGGCTCGTCACCCTCGACCGACAGCCCAGCGGAGGTCCGCCGGTCGTCGACGACGGACCGAACTTCTACCAGCTCCTCGCCATGGTCAACTCCTCCGTTGCCAACGTGACCGGGGGGCCCTGGTCTCTCTTCTCGGTAGTGGGGCTCGCGGCCCAAGGCGACTTCAGCCCGAATGTGAGAGGCTACGAGATCGAGAACCAGTCCCTTGTGGTGAACTCGTGCCAGAGCCTACTCGCGGGGGCTACCCTGTGGAACGGCACGATCCCGATCACATCCGGGACTCTCAACTCAGGTACCGCTCCGTTCTGGCAACTGGCGTACTACTCGAACGTCAGCCAGCAGCTGTTGATCATAACCAGTTCTTCTGGGATCGTTCACGTCTTCTCGCCGATACCTGCCTCGAGCGGATGCGCGTACTCGTGGGACACCCATCCGTACAACTTTACGTTCTGGGGGAACCAGATCTACGCGAACTCGTCGCTTCCCGTGAACAGTCCTCAGGTGGCTCAGGTGATGTGGAACAACGTGGGGCAATACTGGTTCAAACAGAACGTACCGGCGGTCGAGATACTTTGGTTGGGAGCCCAAGTATTCACGGAGATCGATGGCGTTCCCGGTGGGAACTGGGGAGTCGATTACCTCCGCTGCGGAATCGCGGGCCTTTCGGGCTACCAGAACTTGATTGATGGTGCAGTCTATAGGGACGGCGAGTACGGGGGGATCCTGGGTGGGACAGTGAACTGCGCGATTCTCAACTATCCCCCGGACTCAGGCACCTACCAGATAGCGAGTTCGATGCCCAACGTCACCGTAGTTGGCACAACTCAGTATGTGGCAATCCCCGACCATCTCTACCTCGAGGAGGCCAATGAAAGCGTGGCGGACTTTGAGCCGTGGGGCCTCGCGAACTGGATGGTTAGCATGAACCTGACGAATGCGACGGGCCAGCCGCTTCCCGCGGGGACCCCGGCCTGCATGAGTTGGGTCTCGTCGATTACAGATTGCGCGGCAGACAGCTCAGGCTGGTATGTGGTTCTGTTGTCAGCGGGGGGTCTCTGGTTGGCGAGCTACGGCGCCACCCAGACCGGAACGGGGTGGTCCGTCCCCGTGACCGCGATGGTGAGCCATCAGCAGATCGTGGTCGTGGTTCCACCCTCCTGGGATCTCACGGGTGACCAGCTGGGTCTAAACTCTACGGTTTCATACTGTACGGTGACGGGATCTGCCACGCTGTGACCGCGGCTCAGCAGGGGCTGGTTCACTAAGGTCCTGGCACGTGTTCGGCCCATCGCGGGTTGACGGCCCGAGCCGTCGCTTCTTGTCAGCCGCAACCAGCAAGTCCGGGGATTCTCGCTCCGTCGGAGCGAGGACCCATGGCCCGACCCCGCTCGCACTGGACCACCGAGGACAAGAGCGATGAGATCGCCGAGCTCCGTCGGCGTTTGCAGGTTCATGAGTGTCACTGCCGCCGGCGAATTGGCCGGGACCGGCGTCGTTGACACAATGACTCCCGAAGTCGCGGGACTGGGGACAAGCATGGGAAGACGTTGCGTCGTGCCTTCGCGACTGTAGTAGCGATTGGCTTCGAGGAGGGCAGCCATCCTTCGCGAGTCGTCCCTCCCGCTGCGTTCGTGGCGGGACCAATCCAAGCGGGAAGCCCGAAGAACCCCGGAAAGCGTTGTATCGAGCGGTCGCCCTGTTACGGATGATGGCTAGGAGCCCGCCCGGTCCCGAGTCGTCCTCGTCCACGGTGTCGCGTAGGGTCGGAAGACGGCGACGATATACGGGTGCGGTGATAGTCGTGGCCATCGCAGTCGTAGCCGGCATGTTAGGCGGCTACTACGCCTTGAAGCCTCGCGGCCATCCTACGCCATCGGTCGTCGACGACGGCCCGACGTTGTACCAAGCCCTGACCAGTGTCAATACATCCGCACGGGCTGTCGCTGGGGGGCCGTGGACCATCTCACAGATTTATGGTGTCGCGAGCCCCGTTCCGGTCGACCCCAGTTCGTGGGGATACGACCTGTACGACTGGGTACTGGCGAGTTGTCAGAAGGCTTTCGACGGTCTGACCTTGTGGAACGGCACGATCCCGCTCTTCAACGGAACCTACAACTCGGGAACCGCTCCCTTCTGGCAGCTCGTCTACTTCTCTAACGCCTCGCAGGAAATTCTGGTAGGTACCGATATCAATGGGATGGTCCGCGCTTATCCCCCCATTTCGATGACCAGCGAGTGCGCCGAAAGTTCCGGACTAGGGGGGGACCCGTGGGTCTGGTCGGAGTACTGGAGTCAAGACGGCTACCCCGCCAACAGTCCGATCGTTGCCAGCAACGATTGGAGCTTCATGGCAGCGCACTATGTGGCTTGGATGGACCGACCTGTCGCCGAGCTGTATCTGTTCGGTGCCGATCAGTTCGGGTCGGGTCAGGCAGGAGTGGATCAGATCAACTTCGTCACTTGCGGAACCGTGGGCGGTGTAGGAGCAACCCCCGGCCTCGCCCTCTATGGCGGTTCGAATGGTGTCACCCCTCCGGGATCGTTTGAGACTTCGAACTACACGCTTGGGTGCACGCCCACGTCCGATAGCTGGACCGCTATCTCCGTAGAGATGATGTTCTCGAACACCACGGTCGAGGCCGGGATCGGCACCGCGGTCCTTCAGCAGAACTTCACGTTCTACATGACTGGCCCCTCCCCCTTCGTGGGGCCAGGGTACGACCTGCGTGGGATGACCAGCTGGATGGTCGCTCTGAATCTGACCAACGCCACCGGAGTGCCGCTGCCCATGTCGGTCTCAGGATGTGGCAGCTGGGTCCCCTCGTTGACCGATTGCGCGAACACGTCCGGTTGGTACGCCGTCCTTCTGGGGCGGGATGGCACCTGGGACGGCAGTTACGGAGCGAGCGGTGCGGGTCCGGCCTGGTCCAACCCGGTACTTCCGATCGCGAACAACGAAACCATCGCGATCGTCGTTCCTTCGGACTGGAATGTGGTCGGCGACACGCTCGCGGTCACGTCGACGACTCCCGGGCTGCCGCTCACCGGTTCGGTCCATCTCGCGTGATCCGCGGGACCGTTCCCCGACTTCGCCCCGGAGCCGACATCCCCTCGAGGATCGTGTGGCTATGCACGACCAGTTCCGGTCGGTCTCTAGGTCGCCCCGGGAGTCACTTCGAGCCGCTTGAACCGGGACGCCGGCCGAGCCTCCACCATCCTCCTCTCTTCGAGGACCCAGGCCAGCCTCCCTTCCCGGGGGAGCCCCCTTGACGGACGGCCATCACGCGGATCTTGCCGAGAGGTTCCGTCGGCGCCTTCACCGACAGGTGCAGGTCCCGCGCCTCCCACGGTAGGTGGCGTAGCAGCATCGGCCCCACCACGCAGAAGAACGCGTGCCCCGGGATCGCCCGTCACTCCGGACCCACCCCGGCTTGATCGAGATCACCAGGCGATCCTTCGGCCCCTTGAACTCCTCCGCGATATGGCTCTGTTGCGCGTTCGCGGGGCGGAGAGAGCTCTCGCCTCGATGATCGAGGGCTCGACCCCGCGAGGTGCGACAGTGCCGCCTTCGGTCCATCCAGTTTGTACCCCCGGCCGCGCGGGATACGTCGGGCCCGCCCGGTCACCGACGGTCCGGGTACGCCCTGCTCCCCCGACGGGCCCCGCCGAGTTCGCGGAGCGAGCCGCGCTCCGGTGATCGAGAGTTGCCACGCCCGGGGCCGGGGGACCGCCGGCCCGAGCCGCAGTTCGACGCGACGGTCGAACAGGGGGCTATCGACAACGATCGTGTGGTACTCGCCCTGCTCGCCACACGGGTCGAACCCCGCCGCTCTCCCGCACCGGAGGAGGTCATGGCACGCCCTTGGCCCCAGCGCCCGACCGAGCCAGCGGCGGTCGAGCGGAGGGTCACGGACGTACGACACGAGCGCGGAGATCCGCTCTCGATGGATCGCGCCCAGCAACGCCTCCCGGCTCCGCTCCCAGAGGGGGGTCCGCACCCCGACCCCGGAGACCGAGGCCCGGTCGCGGATCCAGTTGGAGCAGTCCCCCACGCGGTCGATGTCGCCGGTGACGAGGGTCTCGATGCCCGACGCTCGGAGCCGGTGGATCGCGTCCTCGTAGCCGCGCTTGAACGGCGGGGAGACCGGGATCGTCCACCACGCGAGGCCGAGAGACTCGGCTTGCAGGCGCATCACGGCGAGCGGATGGGCCCGGAACTCCCCTCGTCGGGGAACGAACGTGACGAGCGTGCGGACGTCGTGGCCGAGCGCGATCGACTCGTGCAGGGCCAGGGTGCAGTCCTTCCCTCCCGTCCAGAGGACCGCGACTGCTCCCGGCGGTCCGCCGACGTCGGGTCGGGAACCGGGTCGACGCACGATCGAACTCCGCCGCCGGGGAGCGTCGGGGCCGTCGAGGCGAGTGGGACCCACGTCATCCCCTCGGCAGCCGCGAGGCGAGCTCGGCGAGCACTTGGTCGACGGTCCGGATCTCGGTGGCACCCCGACGGAGCAGTTCGGAGCGGATCTCGGTCGCCCGGCCGCCGGTGAAGTCCCACGGTCCGGGCCCCGCCTGCGCGAGGAGGAGGACCGTCCCCGGCCGCGCGAAGCCCCGCAGCTCCTCGAGGTTGGCGAGGTTCGTAGGGCCGACGGGGAACGCCCCCACGACCACGGCCTCGCTCTCCTCGAGGAACGCTCGGACCCGGGACCGGGTCTCGGCCGAGATCGGAGCGAACGGGACCTCGACGGCGGTCGGGATCCGGAGCTCCTCCGTCAGCGCGCAGTCGGAGTCGAACAGCGGCAGGGCGCCCGCGCTGACGGAGTAGTCGGAGTCGACCAGCCGGCGGATCAACTCGACCCCCGAGCCGCCTCCCGCGAGGACGTGGACCCGGGGCCGGACCGGGCCGCCGGGGGACGGTGCCGTCGGAGGGACGTCGGCGATCCGCGGGATGAGGTAGGGAAGGCGGCTCTGGGCGTCGTAGCGGAGCTCGGAGGCGATCCCCCACACGTCCGAGAGGAGCCGGGGGGAGAGGATCGCGCGGGGGACTCCGTCCGCGGCGACGCGCCCCCGATGGAGGACGACGATCCGGTCGGCGAACCGCGCCGCGAGGTTCAGGTCGTGGAGGGCGACGACGACCGCGGTGCGGTGCTCGTGGGCGATCGACCGGACGCGCTCGAGGAGATCCAGCTGGTGTCCGATGTCCAGATGCGCCGTCGGCTCGTCCAGGAGGACGATCGGGGCCTCCTGGGCCAGGACGCGAGCGAACCGGACCCGCTGGCGCTCCCCGCCGCTCAGCTCCCAGAGGTACCGGTCCCTTAGGTCGTCCGCTCCGGAGAGTCGCAGTGCGTTCTCGACCGCGACCCCGTCCCGAGGCGTTGGAGGAACGAACGCCGCCAAGTGGGGGTAGCGCCCGTATCGAACGTAGTCGGGCACGAGGAGGTTGTCGCCCGGTGGCTCCTCCTGCGGCATCCAGGCGACGCGCCGCGCCCGGGCCCGGAGCGAGAGCCCCTGGAGGCGCTCGCCGCCGAGGTCGATCGCCCCGTCCTCGTGCGGCTCCAGGCCGACCGAGGCTCGCAGGAGCGTCGATTTTCCCGATCCGTTCGGTCCGGCCAGCGCGACGACCTCCCCCGGGGGCGCCCGCATCGAGACGTCCCGCAACGCGACCCGGTCGCCGTAGCGCACGGTGACCCGGTCGAACGATAGCGCTCCGTCGTTCATACCGGGCCTCCGCGGGGGGTCCGCCCGGCGCGCCGGTAGAGCAGGTACAGGAAGAATATGGCACCGAAGAACGCCGTCGGGATGCCGACCGGGATGACGACGGAGGGGATCACCACCTGGGCGATATCCCACGCGATCACGAGGAATCCGCCCCCCACGAGCGCCGACAGCGCGATCACGCGGCGGTAGTCGACCCCCACCAGGCGGCGGACGACGTGGGGCGACACGAGGCCCACGAAGCCGATGATCCCGGCGAACGCCACCGCGGCGGCGGTGACCACGGTCGTGAGGAGGACGACCTGGCGCGTGAGCCGGCGCGGGTCGCTCCCGAGGCTCTGGGCGACGTCGGGTCCGAGCTGCAGGAGGTTGATCTCCTGGGCCCGGAGCACGAGGACGAGGCCGATGACGAGGACCAGCGGGATCACAAGCCCCTCGTTGCTCCACGAGGCGTACTCGAGCCCGCCGAGCAGCCAGAAGTTCACCGACAGGTTCGCGACCGGGTTGTAGAGGAGGAACGTCGCGAGGATCGCGGCCGCGATCGCGTTGAGCGCCACCCCCGTCAGGAGCAGGGTCTGGGGCGAGCTCCGGCCCGAGCGCGCCGCGAGGTAGATGATCGACCCCGGCACGAGACCGCCGACGAACGCGAACGCGGGCAGGACGAACGCCCGGCCCGCCGGATCGAGTCCGAACGTGTAGACCGCGGAGGCTCCCAGGGCGGCGCCGGCCGATAGGCCAAGGAGATACGGGTCGGCGAGCGGGTTGCGAAAGACCCCCTGTAGCCCGGCGCCCGAGAGGCCGAGCGCCGCGCCCACCACGACCGCGAGGATCAGGTCCGGGAGCCGGGCGTCCCAGACGATCTCGACCCAGATCGTGCACTGGTTCGCGGCGACGCCCGGACAGGGCGTCGGCGCGAGGCGACCGCCGGAGAGCTGGTGCAGAACGATGGCAAGCGTCGCCTCCCACGGTAAGGGTTCCGGTCCGATCGACGTCGAGAGGACGACCAGGAGCACGAGCCCGGCGACCAGCAGCGCCACGGCGGCTCCGAGCGAGAGCGTCCGGCGCCCCCCCGGCGCGGGGCCGGCGTCGGCTCGACCCCCGCCGGCCTTGGGGGCCACGGCCTACGGCGGCGGGACGAGCGATGGGTGCAGATCGTGCATCAGGAGCGGCAGGGCGAGGATCATCGTCGGATCGGCCTCGCTCGTCAGGGTCACGTCCAGCGGGATCTTCGAGCCGGTAAGCTGGCTCCAGTACGGGGCCGAGGACCAGACCGATGGCGTCTCGCCGGAAACGAGGTAGGTGTCGTTGCTCGTCCCGTAGAGGATGAACTGGGGCTGGTCGTCGAGGGCCACCGTCGCGTTCAATCCGAGGTACTGGAGGGGTACGGAGGCGGCGACGTTCACGCCCCCCGCGAGCGCGATCAGGGAGTCACCGAAGCTCCCCGGTCCGTATGTGTAGTAGGCCGAGCTGTCGAAGTAGTAGGTCAGGAGCACCGACGGGAGCGCCACGTGGTCGGTGGCGAACTCCGAGTCGAGCGCGCTCGCGTTCGCGAGCGCGCCGTCGAGCGTGGATTCGAGTTGGCTCGCGTGGCTCAGGCTTTCGGGAAAGATCTCCCCCATGAGGCGAACGTCGCTCACGATCCCCTGGAGCGAGGCGGGCGCCAGCAGGACCACCGGGATCCCGAACACGTCGCTCAGCTCGTCGACGGCCTGGGCCGAGGTGATCGTGGCGGCCAGCACCAGCTGGGGTCCCAAGAGGGCGACGCCTCCCGTGTCCAGCTCCGGGTAGTCGGTCACGCAGGACGCGTTGGAGAGCGACCAGAGGGTGATCTGGCTGGGCGAATACTCGCTGTAGATCCCGCCGGGCTCGGCCGGGGTGCACCCGATCCCGACCACCGAGGAGCGAAGCCCCAGCCGATAGACGATGTCCATGACGCTCGGGGCGAGCACGACGACCCGCTGTGGGTCGAGGGGCACGGTCACGACCCGGCCGAGGTCGTCCGTGACCACGACGTTCGAGGTGTCGGAGATCACGGTCACGCTACCCGAGCCGGCGTTCGCGACGAACACCTCGCCCTTGCCGGAGTCGTACACCAGCCCGTCGGGGTCGCGGCCGACCGACAGCGAGGCCACGACCCGGTCCGACGCGTCCGAGACGTCGCTCACGTTGTCGGACCCCGCGTTGGCGACGAAGAACTCGCTCTTGGCCGTGTCGGGGGTCGCCCCGGCAGGGGCCGTTCCCACGGGGAGTGCCGCCACGGTACGGTTCGTGGCGTCCGAGATGACGGTGACGTTGTTCGAGCCCTCGTTCGTGACCAGGACCTCGGAGGTAGCGGCATCGTAGACGGTCTCGACCGGATCGGTACCGACCGCGATCGTGGCCTCGGTCGCGTTGGCGGCGGTCGAGATCAGACTCACGGTATCGGACCCGGCGTTCGCGACGAAAACTTCTCCCAGAGCAAAATCGTAGGCGATCCCGGTCGGGTCGTCCCCCACGCCGATCGTAGCCACCACGGTGTCGGTCACGTTCGAGATCACGCTGACGTTGTGGGAGCCTTCGTTCGCCACGAACGCCTCCCCGTCCGTGGGGTCGTACGTGACACCGGCCGGGTGGTCCCCGACGTCGACTGTGGCGACGAAATTGTAGTTCGAGTCCGGGAACACCGAGAACACCGAGACCGAGTTCGAACCGGAGTTCGTGACGAAGATCTCGCTGTCGTTGGGATCGTACGTCACGGCACTCGGGGCGTCTCCGACGGGGATCGTCGCGACGACGCCGGCGGTGGTGTCCGAGATCACGCTCACGTTGTCGGAGCCGGTGTTGGCCACGAAGACGAGACCCAGTGCCGGGTCGTAGGCCAGACCCTCCGGGTCGGTCCCGACGGGGATCGTCGACACCACCGTCGGCTGGTTCCCGCCGCCGACCGATGGCGTGCTGGGATGGAACTCGAAGTACGCGGCCGTGGTCCCGATCGAGACGGCAGCCACGAGGATGACGGCCACGGCGAAGAGCGATAGCGGGATCTGGCGTCGGGAGGGCGATGGGGCCGGGGGAGTCAATGACATTGGACTCGAATCAAGTCTGTTTGAATATAACCCTTCCGAGGCCAGGTCGTCGTGCCGTTCGGGCGCGCGGTACCGGGGCCGGCCGGAGCCGTCGCAGGGTCCCCCTCGCTCGGCCGCACACCGGAGAGCAGCCGGCCTCCTACCGAGGATAAAGGCTATGAGTTCTCAGGAACCCCTCCGGCCTCGGAGGGAGCATAGGCTAACCTGGCAGACCGGCGGGCTCCAGTCAGGATGCGGGCGCCGCATCCTGTGAATCGGGTCTGCGGAAGGGCGCTCGGCGCCCTCGTGACGAGTGACTGGAGCGCGCGGAGAGACCCGCACATCGGGGTTCAAATCCCCGTGCTCCCACTCCTTCCCGTCCATGATTCGCCTTCGCCTGCTGCCGGTGCGGCGCTTTCCAGCGGCTTCGTTCTCATGAGAACTCCCGGATCCACCCGTGAACTCGCGGCCGCGGGGTAGTCTATCTCTGCGCCGGCTTCGCTGTTACCTGCTGACCGAGCTCACGGAATCCGTCGATGCGCTCGAGGCTCTCGAAGGCGCGGGCGAACGGAGTCGCTGGCATGGAGGCTCGGCCCGGACCTCGGCCTACGCACTCAGGACTAGCTGGGGGGTGATCGAGACGGCGGTGAGGTCCCCCGACGCTTGCATGATGATCGCCGCCGAGGCGATCCCTACCGCGAGAGTGTAGGCTTGCAGCGACAGGTACGACGAGATGTTGTAGGAGTTCCCGTGTACCAAGTAGAGCTCCTGAACCACCGTGATCGTCGCCTGGCCGGCCGGCCCCCAGAAGAACCAGCCGCAGGTGGACCAGTCCTGCTCGACGGTCGGGGTCGAGGCGTCGACCGTGATGGAAGCCGGACTCGACTCGGTGACGCGATCGGTCACCCCGACCGCGCCCCAAGCGAAGTCGAAGCCGAGCGGGATGAACAGCGCGGGATCCAGGCACGACGGATCGGTGTAAGCGTTGACAAAGGGCCAACTCACGCTCCAGGAGTAGAGCATCTGGTAGTACCCCGTCGCGGGTACCTTGACCGAACTCCACTCGTAGCCCGCTTGGAGGGCGATTCGGCCCCAAGACAGTCCCGAGGATAGGCTGCTGACCTCGGCATCCACCGTGCCGTCGGGATCGATGGAGGTGCCCGAGCCGACCACCCCGACGGTACTGAGCCACCCAACCATCCCCCGGGTCGGCTCCGACTGAAGGATGTAGCTCGTGGCGTTCGAGGTCGGGTACGATACGGTCTGGGAGTTCGTACAGGTCGCGCAGGCGAGCAGCGCGGCGAGCGGTACGTGGAACGAGCCTGCGGAGCCCAACGGTGAGGCGAGGTAGGTGACGATGTCCGACCCAAACGGCTCCGTCCAAGCGCTCGACAGTTCGGAGAGCGGCGCGCTCGACAGGGACGCCACCGCCACGGTGGAGGAGCCCGAAGCGAGTTGGACGCCTTCTCCCGAGAAGGTCGTGGCCGCTTGGAAGGTCGGCGGCGCAAGGTAGACCCAATTGTAGTTCCAGGCCAGGTACGGGTTCGGTATCTCCACGAACCAGGTAGCCTCGCCGGACGGGGTGGGGGCCCGCCAGTACACGTCGTTCCCCGCACTCGGCTCCAGCAGATTGTTGCCGCGGACGTTGCCCGAGGGCCACGAGAAGCTCATCGTCCACTCGGCTTCGTCACCGATTGCTTGGTAGGTCAGCTGCACCGAGACCGTTTGGTCGGGACTCGGTTCGGCATAATAGTAGGGCACGGCGCCGGCGCTGTCCACGCCGACCTCGCAGCCCGACGGGGCCGGAGCTTGGTCGTCGATGACCGCGTTGTAGTACCAGCCCGGGTACCAGCACTCGGCGCTCGAGTACCAGTCGTAATCGGGATTGCTCCAGTTCTCGAGTTCGTCCATGAACATGAACTGGACCGTGGTTCCGTTGGGAAGGAGCCACTGGCCGAGTCCCCCCTCGACCGACGTCTGGTAGTTCCCGAGTCCGCCGATCGCCACCCCCTCCATGGATTCGTCGGCCGTGAAACCCGCGTAGTTGGCATTGAAGGTGAGACCGGGAACGGTGAAGTTGGCGGTGACCTCGTTCACGGGCGACGAGTAGTTCGCCACGTAACCTGTCCAATTGACCAGCGTGCCGTTCGGCGGGATGGTGAGCAGGGTCACGGACCCTGGAGCGCCGGCGACGAACACCGCGCTCGTGCTCTGGTTGGACGCGTTTCCCACGGTCTCCCCCGGGGCGTACCACTGGTCGAACTGGTAACCGGGTTCGAGCTGGGCGGTGAGCGTCATCGCGGCCCCCGCGGGGAGGTAACCGACGGATCCGTTCGTGAAGTTCTCGGTGACGTTGTCGACCGAGTTCCACAGCACGATCGTCCCCGGGTTGCCCGCGGCGTAGAACGATATCTTGAGCCACGGGGAGGCCTTGAGGGTCAACGTGAGCGTCCCCGTGAGACTCTCCCACGGGCCGGCGCTCGTGAGATTCGTAAGCGCGGAGCTCGCCGACTCAAGGTCGACGTTCGATGACCCGCTCCACGAACCGAACGAGTAGTTGGAGAACGGCAACGCTTGGATCAGGTAGGTTCCCGCCGAGTAGAGGTGGGCCACTTGACCGTTGCCCACGACCAGTGCGAGCTCCGAGGTCGGAGTCGGTCCCAGGATGCGCACCTCGCCATCGGCCGGGCTCACCTTGACCGTGACGTTGAAGAAGCCCCCTGTGACGAGGTCCATCGTGAGGGTGGGGCTCCCTGCGGTGGTCTTGACCTCGAGGGTGGTGGAGTACGCTGTCTTCGACCCCAGCGTCACGCCGGTTTCGACCCACGCCGAGAACGAGTACCCGATGTTCGGCTGGGCGCTGATCGAGTAGCTCGTGTTGGTAGCGACGACGGCGTACTGCTCGTTCGAGTACGACTCGCCTCCGATGTCCACTGTGCCGTTGTTCGGGCTCACCAGCACCAGCACGGCCACGTCGCTCGCGCCCCCGCCGCCACCCCCTCCGCTACCCCCACCACCGCCTCCGCCGCCGGGACAGCAGGCGAACATCCCACGCGCGTTGCCGGTGGAGACTCCCATCACCGAGACGACCACAACCGCGGCCACGATCAGAGGAAGGACGGACTTCCGGCGCCTCATAGTTCCGAATCGCTTCCTCTCCTCCCTATCAAAAAGGCTCCGGCAGTGCCCCGCCGCGTTCGGTGTCGAAACAGGATGCGCACGCCCACGGGTGCATCCGCACTTACAATGGATTTCTGTGGACCGACGTACGGCTCGTATCGAACCACGGCTCCGTCTCTATCCCACGGTCGGGCAGAAAGGTCGCGAACCTCCTCCGACCCGAAGTCGCGCGGACCATCGCAGTCTATTCAAGCGGCGAAGCTCCGACCGCGTCCGGCCCGGCACGACGCTCTGCCGAGGGCGGACCCGGGATGGCCCCGGGCGCAGATGGGTATCGCGGGGTCGCGCCGCCTCCGGTGTATCTTCGGCCCCCTGTGGGGGTCGCATACCCAGGCTCGCCGCCTCTCGGCCAGTCCGTCGTGCGGATCCGTCGGCGGGCGGGGGCCTACGCCGACCCGTTCCGGATCCTCGAGGTCAACGCTTCGACGACCGCGTCGGAGTCGTTCGGCATCGGGACCCGGTGGTAGCCGATCCCGTGGCGGTCCGCGAATTCGCGTACCACGACATCGAGGTCGTACAGCACCTCGAGGTGGTCGAAGACGAACCCGAACGAGGCGATGACCGGGTCGCGCGCCCCGCGCGATCGCCAGTCGAGCATCACGTCGGTGATGTCGGGGCCGAGCCACGGCTCCGTGGCGTTGCCCGGACTCTGGTACGAGAACGACCACCGGTCGAGGCCGGCGGCGCGCGCGATCGCCGACGAGGTCTCCCGGAGGATCTCCGGATAGGGATCCCCCGCGTCGCGCATGCGCTGCGGCAGGCTGTGGGCGGAGAGGATCACCGCGCGATCCGGCGCCGGGTCGGTGCCCAGCTCCGCCCGGATCGCCCTCTTCCAGTACCCGATCCAGGCGGGGTCGAGATGCCAGCCCAGGCGCACGTCGACCTCGATCGGCGCGGGAGAAGCTCGCACGCCGTCCGCCACCCCCTGGCGGTACGGCTCGCTGATCCAGGTCGACGCATAGGGGGACAACGGTACGGCGACGAGATGCCGCAGGCCCTGCCGGGCGGCGTCGGGGATGACGTCGCGCAGGGCCGGGTGGCCGTGCTTGACCCCGAGGAAGACCCGGGGCCCGGGGCCGTCGCGCGCGAGCCGCCGCTCGAGCTTCGTACGGAGCGACGCGAGGATGCGATTCTGCGGCGATCCGCCGATCCGGTCGTAACGGCGGACGTACTCGGCGACCATCTCGGGCGACGGGGTCGCTCCGTGCAGGACGTCCGCGAGGTACGCGGGCAGATCGCCGGACCCGTTCGGACTCCCGTACCCCATCAAGAGGACCCCCGTGGTTCCCGGGTCCGCGCGCGCGCTCATCGTTTCCTCACCTCCCGGCCGACCTCGTGGACGAACTCGACGAGCCCGCGCACCCGGTCGGGGTCGGTCTCGGGCAGGACACCGTGTCCCAAGTTGAAAACGTGCGCCTCTCCCCCGGGCAACTCGTCCATCACGCGGCGGGCTTCGTTCCGCATCGCCTCGGGCGTTCCGAGGAGCGCCCCCGGGTCGAGGTTTCCCTGCAGCGCGATCCCCGACCCGATGCGCTCGCGGACCCGGCCCAGCGGCTCGCGCCAGTCGACCCCCAGCGCGTCGGCCCCGGTGCGGGCGAGCCGCTCGACCAGGTGGCTCGATCCGGTCGAGAAGTAGATCGTGGGTCGGCCGAGATCCCGAAGCCCCTCGAAGATCGACCGGGTCGCGGGGAGGAGATGCCGCTCGAACACCGTGGGGGAGACCGCTCCGACCCAAGAGTCGAACAGCTGGAGGGCCGCGGCCCCGCTCTCGGCCTGCGAGCGGAGGTACCGAACCGTCATCTCCGAGAGGCGGGCGACGAGCCGGTCGAAGGCGACCGGATCGCCGTAGATCATCCGTTTGGTCCGGGGAAACTCGCGCGAGGGTCCCCCCTCCACGAGGTAGGCGGCCAACGTGAACGGCCCCCCCGCGAATCCGATGATCGGGCGCTCTCGCTCGAGGCTGAGGTACCGTTCGATCGCGGCCCCGACGAACGGCACCGAGCGCCGGGCATCGAAGTCGGTCAGCGCCTCGACGTCGGCGCGGGTACGGATCGGGCGTTCGACGACCGGCCCGACCCCCGGGTCGATCGAGAACGGGACGCCGAGCCCGAGGAACGGCAGGCTGATGTCCGCGAAGACGACGGCGGCGTCGACGTCGTAGCGCCGGACCGGTTCGAGCGTCACCTCGGCCGCCAGCTCCGGCGTCCGCGCGATCTCGAGCAGCGGGTGGGTCTCCCGCAGCCGCCGGTAACCCGGAAGATGCCGCCCGGCCTGGCGCATCAGCCAGATCGGCGTGGTATCGGTCGCCTCGCCCCGGAGGGCTCGGACGAGCCGGTCGCGCGTCATCGACCCCCGCGCGCCGCAGCCCGGAACCCGGCGCGGAAGACCCGACCGATTCCGGCGAGATCGGCGGACCTAAGGGCCGCCGAGGCGAACGCGGTCTCCAGGGGGGCGGGCGGGAGATACACGCCACGGTCGAGCAGCGCGTGGAAGAACCTCCCGTAGCGCGCGCGGTCCGAGCGTCGTGCGCCGCGGTCGTCGAAGACTGGCCCGCGGGCGAAGAACAGTCCCAGCATCGAGCCGACGCGCTGGACGGTGAACGGACCGACGCGTTCCTCCTCCGCGGCCCCGACCAGTCGGTCCTCCAGCAACGCCCCCGCCTTCTCGAGGGTCCGGTAGACCCCCGGGACGAGCCGGTCGAGCATCGCCGACCCGGCGGCCATCGCCAGCGGGTGGCCCGAGAGAGTCCCGGCCTGATAGACCGGACCGAGGGGCGCGACCGTCTCCATCAGTTCCCGGCGACCCCCGTAGACACCGACCGGCATGCCTCCACCGACTACCTTGCCGAGCGTCACGAGGTCGGCGGAGAGTCCGAGCTCGCGGTGGATCGTCCCCCGTCGGAGCCGAAAGCCGGTGATTACCTCGTCCGCGATCACGACCGCGCCATGCCGGTGGGCGAGTTTCGAGATCGACGGGAGGAACCCCGGGCGGGGCGGGACGACGCCCATGTTGCCCGCCACCGGTTCGACCAGGACCGCGGCGATCGACCGGCCGTGGCGCTCGAACAGCGTCGCGAGCCCGTCGGGGTCGTTGTAGCGGCCCACCAACGTCTCCCCGACGATCGCGGGGGGGACCCCGGCCGAGTCGGGGATCGCGAGGCTCGCGAGCCCCGAGCCGGCCCGGGCGAGGAGCCCGTCGGAGTGGCCGTGGTACCCCCCCGCGAACTTCACGACCTTGGACCGGTGCGTGAACCCGCGGGCGACCCGGACCGCGCTCATCACCGCCTCGGTCCCCGAGCTGACGAACCGGAGCCGCTCGAGCTCCGGCGCCGCGGCGCGGATCCGCTCGGCGAGCTCGTGCTCGCGCGGCGACGGCGCGCCGAAGCTGAGCCCTTCGGTGGCCGCCCGGCGAACGGCCCTCACGATCCCGGTCGGTGCGTTCCCGAGGAGGTTCGCTCCCCAGGACCCCACGAGGTCGAGGTAGCTCCGTCCGTCGACGTCGGTGAGGTAGGCTCCCCGGCCCCGGGCGAAGAACACCGGGGCTCCTCCGACGCTCCGGAACGATCGGACCGGGCTGTCGACACCCCCCACGAGGATCCGGGCGGCCCGGCGTCCCAGGGCTCGGGAGCTAGCTCCCGGGGACGAGCTCACGGGACGCCTTCCGCCAGGTCGAGCATCCGCCCGGCCGGGGTGGCGACGCAGGTGAAGATCGGGGTCTCGAGGGCGGTGTACCGGCTCGCCTCGGTCGAGCGCAGGTCGCTCACGAGGTCGAGGAACTCCGCGGGCGACTCGGCCTCGAAGGCCAGGATGAACTCCTGATCGTCGAGCCCGAACGAGTAGCCCGTGTGGATCCGGACCTTCGGGTACTGGTGACCGATGCGGAAATGCTCGCCCATGATCCGCTTCCGCTCCTCGAGCGAAAGGCCGTACCACTCCCGTTTCTTCACGAACGGATAGACGAACAGGTACGGAAGGTCGAGCGGCCGGCGCTGCCCCCCTCCCCCCTCGCCGCCGTGCGCGTGCTCGCCGAGGTACTCCGAGCGCCGGCCCATTCCGAGGTAGGAGTATGGCGTGTCGAGGTAGCCCCCGAGGGGGGTCCCCAGGAGGCGCGCGTGCGACTCCTGGAGGGGGACCAGCTCCGGACCGATCGACCAGACCATCATCTCGCACCCGGACTTGAGTCCGACCAGGGAGAAGGTCCGCGCGAGCACGCCTTCGGGCGGGTGGTCCAGGACGCGCGCGAACGCCGTCTTGCCCGCCTGACGCACGAGCGGGTCGAGCCGCCTCCACTCGGGACGGAGGTGGTAGAAGGTGTACTTGACGAAGTCCCGACGTTCCCCGTCGTCGGCCGGCTCCCGACCGGTCACGGAGCCTCCCGGGCCCAGCGGGCGACATCTCGGGCAAAGTAGGTAACGGTAAGGTCCGCCCCGGCCCGTCGGAGCGCGACCAGCGTCTCCTCGACCGCGGCCCGCTCGTCCACCACGCCCCGCGCGCCGGCGGCCTTCAGCATCGCATACTCCCCGCTGACCTGGAACGCCGCGAGCGGCACGTCGTAGCGGAGCCGGGCCCGGGCCAGGAGGTCGAGCGAGGTCAGCGCCGGCTTCACCATCACGATGTCCGCCCCTTCCGTCACGTCGGCCTCGATCTCCCGAAGCGCCTCGCGGGCGTTGCGGGGATCGAGCTGGTAGGTCCGGCGGTCCCCGAACGCCGGCGCCGACTGCTCCGCCTCGCGGAACGGGCCGTAGAAGGCGGAGGCGTGCTTCGACGCGTACGCCAGGATCGCGGTCTCCGCATGGCCCGAGCGGTCCAGCGTCTCGCGAATCCGCGCGACCTGTCCGTCCATCATCGCGCTCGGCGCGACGATGTCGGCACCGGCGCGGGCGTGGGCGATGGCCACCCGGCCTAGCCGTTCCAACGTCGGGTCGTTCAGGACGACCCCCCGGCGGACCACCCCGCAGTGCCCGTGGGTAGTGTAGGCGCACAAGCAGACGTCGGTCGCGATCACGAGCCCGGGGGCGGCCCGGTGGATCGCTCGCACCGCGCTCGGCACGACCCCGTCCGGGCTCCACGCGTCGCTCCCTTCCGCGTCCTTCGACCGGCCGGCCCCGAACAGGAGCACGGACCGGATCCCCTCGCTCGCGAGCTCGCCCGCGAGCGGGCCGAGGTCACGGACGGCGTAGCGATGGATCCCGGGCATCGAGCGGACCGGCGCCGGGCCGCCGCGACCGGGGCGGACGAAGATCGGATAGACGAGCCGTCGCACCTCGGCATCGGTCTCGGCGATCCAATCCCGCAGCGCGGGGGTGCGACGGAGGCGACGAAGGCGGACGGGTCCCGGGCGAGCCGCGGCCGCGCGGGCGGGAGGCTCGCTACGCCGCGGCATCGCGAAGCACCCGGAGCAGGCCCTGGGTAAATCGTTGCGCGCCCGAGGGCGGAACGATGGAGGCGTGGCGAAAGCCGTGTCCCCGGGCGGACCGAAGCGAGCGCTCGCCCAGGACGACGAGGCACACCGTGCGCGCGAGCCGCGCGAACGCGCGACGATCGAGCCGGTGTCGCAGCATCGAGAGCGTAGAGGGGCTGGTCGCAACCAGCACGTCGGCCCGCATCAGCTCGCGACGCGTCCGGGGGGCCAGCCGGGAATCCGCATCGACCCGATAGACGATCACCTCGGTCGTCCGATGTCCGAGGCGTCGCAGCCGGCGGGCGAGCCGGGGTCCCGCCCGGTCCGACCGGAAGTAGAGAACGGTACGGCGCGGTGCGCGGCCCAGCGCATCGGCGACCGCCCCGGCCCCCGAGGATGCCGGTCGACGGGGGCGCCGGACTCCGGCCTCCCGCAACGCCCGAGCCGTCTCGGGCCCCGCCGCCCAGAACTCGACTTCCCGGGGGATGCCGCCCAGCGTCCGGGCCCACGGCACGACGCCGGCCGTCACGGCGAACCGACTGGTCACCACCACGGTATCGGGCGGAGGGGGCCGCAGCGCCCGGTCGCGCCAGACGCGCGGGCGGATCGCCCGGGGGACCAGCATCGGGATGCGCACCACCCGCACCGGGGGGTTGGGGCCGAGCGAGCCGATACGGTCGAGCGTGCCCCGGGCCGAGGCCACGACCACCCGGGGGACGGCGCGCGCGGTCACTCCGCTCCTATCCGCGCTTCCGGCCCCAGAGTTGCATGGCTCCGCCGTCCAGCATCTCCTTCCCGAGCCGAAGGCCGATCCGGTCGGCCTGGGCGACGGGACCCTGCCGACGCGCGCGCAGGCGGGTCC